>DASZJB010000084.1:0-6107 GCA_035948615.1 Candidatus Dormiibacterota bacterium | reverse complement strand
CGCCTTCAGCGCGGTGCCCACGGCAGGAAGCTCGAGAAAGATCACGTCGCCGAGCTGCGCCTGGGCGTGATCGCTGATCCCCACAGTCGCTGTCGAGCCCTCGATGCGGACCCACTCGTGGCTGGCGGTGAACCGGTAGTTTGAGAGGTCGGCCACGTTCAGGCTCCCTTGGGGCGGCGATAGAAGGGCAGGGGTACCACCGCTGCCGCGGCGACGGTACCCCTGATGTCGACGGAGAGTTCGGCGTCCGCCGGAACGTCACCGTCCAATGATGCGGTGGCGATCGAATGGTCGAGCGTGAAGCTGTACGTGCCGCTCGTGACTTCGCCGGCGGGCTCGCCCCCGGCGATCACCGGCTGACCGTGGCGGGCGATCGACCTGCCCTGGAGCTCGATCCCCACGAACCTTCGCGGGGGATGCTTGGGATCCAGCCTGGCCAGGGCGGCGCTGCCGATGAAATCGCCCTTCTGGAGCTTGACGGTCCATCCGAGGGCGCAGCTGTACGGGTCGGTGTCGTCGTCCATGTCCTGGCCGTAGAGGCGCAACCCCGCCTCGAGGCGCAGCGTGTCGCGCGCGCCGAGGCCGCACGGGATCAGTCCGTCGCCCGCGCCGGCTTCCAGGAGCGAGTCCCAGAGGGCCGATGCGTCCGCCGCGTCGACGTACAGCTCGAAGCCATCCTCCCCCGTGTAGCCGGTCCGCGATACCGACGCCCGGATCCCGGCGACCATGCTGTCGATGCAGTGGAACGGCCGCAGCTCGGCGACCTCATCGGCGCAGAGGCCGTTGACCAGCCCTACTGCGCGCGGCCCCTGGACCGCCAGGAGCGCCACAGCGTCGCCGACGTCCTCGAACGTGCAGTCGCCGCTGTGATCACCCATCCACGCAACGTCCTTCGGCCGGCAGGCGGCATTGATCACCACCATGTAGCCGCCGGCCTCGCGATACACGACCACGTCGTCCACGATCCCACCCGCCTCATTGCACATCACGCCGTAGAGAGCGCCGCCGACCTCGAGGCGGGCGACGTCGTTGGTGACCAATCGCTGCACAACCTCGAGCGCGTGGTCGCCGGTGAAGCGCACCTCACCCATGTGCGAAAGATCGAAGAGGCCGCAGCGAGTGCGGACGGCGATGTGCTCCTCGCGGATCGTCGAGTACTGCAGGGGCATGTCGAAGCCGCCAAACTCGACGATGCGTGCCCCCGCGGCGACGTGACGGTCGTAGAGCGGAGTTCGCAAGGCCATGGGCTCGCGAGTGTAGTACGTTCCCAGACCGCTTCAAATGATCATTGCCCTCAGCGTCGCGGCGGCCCTGGTGGTCGTCCTCTGCATCGCTCTGCTGGTCGCGCGCCATCGCACCTTCGGCGTGTCCCTGCCCCGGGTTCGAGGCAGGCTCGGGGTCGCCGGGCTCGGCGCGGAGGTCACCGTGGGCCGGGATCGCTGGGGGGTTCCTCACGTCAACGCCACGTCCATGGAGGACGCCGCCTTTGCGGTGGGCGTTGTCCATGCCCAGGATCGGCTGTGGCAGATGGAGGTGACCCGGCGGGTGGCGACGGGACGGATCAGCGAGTTGATCGGCCCCGACGGCGTGAACATCGATCGCTTCATCCGCCGCGTCGGCCTGCACCGGGTTGCCCGCGAGGAGGAGCTTCGCCTCACACCCGAGGCGCGACGCATGCTCAAGGCGTACGCCGCCGGGGTCAACGCGATCGCGCATTCGGGGCGGCCGCTGCCGCTCGAGTACCGGCTGCTGGGCGTTACCCCGGAGCCGTGGGAACCGATGCACAGTCTCGCGGCCCTCAAGCTCCTCGCCCTCGGCTTGAGCATGAATTGGGACGCGGAGCTGCAGCGACTCGAGCTGCTTCGCGCCATCGGCCCCGAGCATGCGGCGCGGCTCGACATCGTCTACCCGGACGCCAACCCGACGGTCCTGGCCGGGACGCTGCGTGCGGCGGGCGGAGGCGACACCCGCTCGCAGCTGCTGCTGATGTTCCGTGAGGCGGCTCGGTGGATCCCGACCGCCGGAGGGATGAGCAACTCCTGGGTCGTTTCCGGGGAGCGGACCCCTTCGGGCAGGCCGATTCTCTGCAACGACCCGCACCTGGTCCCGGGGATGCCCTCGATCTGGTACGCGGCCCATGTCCGGGCCGGAGAGGATTTCGAGTCGACGGGCGTGACCATGCCCGGCATGCCCTTCGTGATCATCGGCCACAACCAGCGGGTCGCCTGGGGGTTCACGAATTCCTTTGCCGACTGCCAGGACCTGGTCATCGAGGAGTTCGACTCCCCCGCCGGCGATCGCTTCAGGACGGAGCGGGGATTCGAGCCGACCCGGAGGCTCCGCGAGATCATCCACGTCAAGGGATCGTCCGACGTCCTCGAGGAGGTGATCGTCACCCGCCACGGTCCCGTGGTCGAGCGAATCGAGGATCCAGAGCGATCCATCTGGCGCGGGCTCGCATTGCAGTGGACCGCGCTGCAGCCGGGCGGAGCCGCCGACGGGCTGCTCCGCCTCCAGCGCGCCGGCGACTGGAAGAGCTTCAAGGACGCCTTCGCACCCTTCGACGCCCCCTCCCAGAACGTCGTGTACGCGGACGTCGACGGCCACATCGGCTATCTCCTGTCCGGGCGCATCCCGGTGCGCAAGGCAAGGCCCAGCGGGCTCCCGATCCAGGGCTGGACCGGCGACGCGGTGTGGACGAGGTATCTGACCCCGGACGAGGTCCCGCAGATGTTCGACCCACCGGAGCAGCAGATCATCACCGCCAACAACCGCATCGTCGGCGACACATTCCCGTTCTACATCGGCACCGACTACATGTCGGGGTACCGAGCCCTGCGGATCGGCGAGCTGCTCACCGAACGCGTGGTCGACCCGGCGTACATGGCGCGGGCGCAGATGGACCTCGTCTGCCCGCCGGCACGCCAGGTGGTCCGGCTCTTGAGCTCAATGCGCTGCGCGCATCCCGCCGCCGAGGCGGCGCGCAATCGCCTGGCGCGGTGGGACGCGGTGATGGACCCCGGCCGTGTCGAGCCGACCATCTACGAGGCGTTCATGGCCCGCCTGGCAGAGCACTCGCTGAGCCCGGTCTGCGGCAATGCCTGGCGAATCCTCGCCGGCGTCGACCTGGCCCACCCGGTGTTCCAGTACCCGGGGAATCTTGTCGGCCGGCTCACGCCGTCGCTGATCGAGCGCTGGGAGCTGGGTGACGACGGGCTCTTTGAGGGTCTGACCACCTGGGGGGAGGTCGTGTCCAAATCGCTCGAGGACGGTATGAGCGATGTGCGAGGACGTTTTGGGCGCAACCCGCGACGCTGGAGATGGGGGCGCGTGCACCGGCTCGAGCTCGTCCACGCATTTGGGCACCATCGCGGCCTCGCCTGGTTTTTCAACGCACCGTCGATCAGGGTGGGTGGCAACACCGACACCGTCCTCGCAACCTCGCAGGTGCCGGGGGAGCCATTCGAGACCAGGCTATCCGCGCCCTCCTGGCGCCAGGTCATCGATGTTGGCAAGTGGGATGCGAGTGGCGGCATCCATGTCCCCGGCCAGTCGGGGCAACCGGGGTCCCGTCATTACCGCGACCTCTCGCGTCGCTGGCGAACCAACCGCCAGTTCCCCCTCTACTGGAGTCCGTTGGAGGTGCGCAGACACGCACGGACGCGGCTGGTGCTTCACCCCGTGCCGGCGACGCACACGACGGAGCCCGGCGGGCGAACATAGGGGGCGTGACGTCCTCTGACCAGCGCGGGATCGTGCGTGGCTGCTGCCTCGGACTGATCGTGCTGCTCATCCTGGTCGGCGGTTCCGTCTTTCTCGCCGACCGCGCACTCGCCGCGCCCGATCTCGGCGCACCGCCGGCGGGTCCATCGCACGGCGCCAGTGAGGATGCGATCGCAGTCGCGCTCGGTGCGCAGATGGCCGCGCAGCTCATCCAGAGCCCGCACGGCGTTGTGGTGCTGAGCGAGCAGGACCTCACCGTGCTCGCCGTGGCCAACAATCCGCACCCCAGCGAGCTCAAGGATCTCCAGGTGCGCGTTCGGGACGGGCTCGTCGTCGTCTCGGCCAGGGTATCGGCCGGCCCCTTCACGCCTACGGCCGTCGCCCACATCAAGCTCTCGCTCCGGCCCGGCGGGGCGGGTCCGGTGATCGCCGCCCAGGTTCCGGAGGTGGACATCGGGATGCTCGGCCTGCCCGGATTCGCCGGGTCCAGCCTGGTGTCGCAGATCGACGCGGCGCTGTCGCTCGACCGGCTGTTCGCGATCGCACCCAAGCTCAGCGTCTTGCGCAGCGACATCGAATGCGTCGCCGTCCTGCCAGGTGGAGTGGCGGTCGGAGTGCACGATCCCGACGCGCCGTCAGTCGCGTCATCGTGCGGCTGATCTAGGCGGAGTTCGCCGGGGCGGCGACGGCGAGCACGAAGGCGGCGTGGCTCTGCACCTGCGGGTAGTTGCCGAGCGGGCCGTGATCGACCGGATCGGCGACCTCGCCGAAGAGTCCCAGCGGTCCCGCAGTTGCGAGCGCGGCCTCGAGCCAGCGGGAGCCGTCGTGACCGGTGGCCTCGAGCGCCGTGGCCAGCCAGAAGGTCGGAAAGACAAACGGCGCGCAGGGGTCGGCGATCATGTCTGGCTGTCCCTCGTAGCGGTCGACGAGCCCGCCCCGATCGAGTCGCTCCGCGATCAGTTGCAGCGTCGCGTCGACTCGGTGGGCGATGGCATCGAGCCCTCCCAGAAGGGCTGACTGCGCGAGCGCAGCGTCGGCACCTCCGTCGCTGATGCGGAGCTCCAGCGCGCCGCTCGCACCGAGGTCAGCCGTCGCGGCCACAGCTGCCCGCCGCCAGGTGACCGCTGCGCCGGCGACGAGCCGTCGGTCGGCGAGCGCCGCCGCGCCATGAAGGCCGCTCACCGCGGTGACCAGGGAGTGTGTGTAGCGCGCCGGTTGGCCGCGGATCTCCCAGATGCCGCTGTCGGGCTCGCGCCAGTGCTCGACGAGCCACCCGGCGAGGATCGGCACAGCTGACGCGAGCTCGCCGGGCAGCGCGGATGCCCCTGCCAAGGCGGTTGCGAGCTCAATCACCTCGCCGGGGACGTCGAGCTGCGCCTGGCCGGCAGCCCCGTTGCCGATCCGAACCGGTCGAGCACCTCCGTACCCGGCGAGCTCAGCGATCTCGCCCTCGACAGGGGGCGCGCTGCCGTCGAGCCGGACGAGCGGCACCGGTCCGGAATCCATCACAACGCTGCCGATGAAGGCTCCGAGCGATCGCGCGTCGTCAATGAGACCCAGGCGGAGCATGGCGAGCGCGGCAAGCGATGAGTCGCGGAGCCAGCAGTACCGGTAATCCCATGTTCGCGCGGAACCGGGCCATTGCGGGAGTGACGTGGTCGGTGCGGCGACGATGCCGCCACCGTTGCGTCGCAGGCCCAGGAGAACCGCGGCGGTGATGCCGAGGAGGTCGCGGCTGCCGGAGGAGGCGCGGTTGTCCGTTCGTATACCAGGGATTCTTCGCCGCCACTCGGTGATCGCCGGCTGGATCGTGCTCGCGTGCGGTGCGGTGTTCGCCGTGGCGAGCGTGACCGTTCGCGCCGACCCTGGATGCACGGTGAACTCGGAGGTCGCACCATTCGTTGTGGCTTCCCAACGCGACGGTGCGTTGATGACCACCCTGCTCACGCCGTCGAGCTCAAGCGCATGATCGAGGATGCGCAGCGACGCGGGGGTGCCGGGCCACGCCGGCGCCGAAATCGTCGCCATCACGTCGACGGCGTCGCCCTCCGCTCGCAGGCTGCGGATGAGCATCGGCCCGTCACCGAGGTCGAGCGCCTCCTCCACGATCAGTCGCGAAGGGCCGACCTCCCAGACCGTCTCGAGCACGAGCGACCGAAGGTGATAGTGACGCGAGAGCACGCGAGCTTCGCGCCGCGCGGGTCGCAGCGAGAACCTGCCGCCGCGTTCGGCGTCGAGGATTGAGAAGAGCAGCGGAGTCGCATCGATCCACGGCCAGCACAGCCAGGCCACGTTGCCATCGGGATCGATGAGCGCTGCAGTCCTCGAGTCAGCGAGCAGGGCGTGCTCGCCGATCGGATGCTGCATGCGGTGAGCCTAGCCGA
>DASZJB010000083.1:0-41453 GCA_035948615.1 Candidatus Dormiibacterota bacterium | reverse complement strand
CGGCAACTGCGCTGCCATGCCGTGCACGAGCTGATCGTTGCCACCGACGATGTGCCACTTCTCGTCGTAACCGGGCAGCGGATCGAGCGATGAGCGTGGATTGACGCCGGTCAGACCGATCAGGTCGAGGGCTGACTGGTCACCGGGATCGCCGCCGTTCTCGGAGACCGTGTTGGCGAGCATGAGCTTGCCGAACCGTGATGAGGTACCGATGGGCGTGCTGTCCAGCCATTCCGGTGCGGAAAGCCTGTCGAGACGCGCGAGCCCGGAAGCCGTGTTCGACTCGCTGACCGCGGCGTGGAACGCCTTGTAGCCGAAGGCCTCCCAATCCGCGCTCGCTTCGGCGTACGTGTAGTACCCGCCGTTGAACCAGTACACCTCCGGCAGTCCGATCAGCTCTCCGCCGTTGTAGTCCTCGAGTTGAAGCCCGAGCTCCGCGGCAAGATGGAGCGCCGCGTACTGGTTCGAATCGATGAACGCACCCCCGTGCTCGGTGATGAGTCCGTCGGAGAAGTAGTCGCGCAGCGACCAGCAGCGGCCGCCGATTCGCTGTGGATGCCCTTCGTAGAGGGTTGATCGAATGTGATGACGTGTCCAGAGGATGTGGCTGCAGCGCAGGCCGGCCAGCCCCGCCCCAACCACGGCGATGCTCGGCTCCTGCCCTGACGACGCACGCCGCGCGGCCGCAAGCGCGCGGGTCGTCGCCGGTCCGAGTGCGAGCCCGGCGCCGACGACGGCTGCACCGCCGAGGAAGCGCCGGCGAGAGACGCTTCGCTCCGCCGCCGTGCGGTTTTCCAGCTCCTCGAGCAGCCGGTCGACGGGAAGTCCACGAGCCTGCGCGGTTTCGTGGAGCGCGAACAGGCGACGCAGGCCCGAGGTGAGCGGAGTCCGGGCCGAGCGCCGGCTATGCATTGGAACCGGGTACCGGTCAGTCACACATCCCCCTGCCTCAAAGACGATCGCCGCCGCAGGATAGCCAACCGGCCCTGGTCAGCGAAAGAGGCTCCGGGTCAGACCTCGCGCCGGTGGAGGCTCCAGACGGCGAGCCCCACGATCAGCACAACCCAGCACACCGTCCACGCCAGGAATCCCATCGATGGCGGCGATTGCACGAAGAAGGGATTGCCCGCACGCTCGGTGGTCGCCCCGAGCACGTCCCGGTACAGCACGGGCTCGAGCTCGTACACGGACCCACGCCACATGGCGTCGGTCGGCAGGAGCAGCTGACTGATGGTGCCGGCGTTCTTGATCGCGGAGCTGCCGAACACGTCACCGATCGCGCCGGCAACGCCACCGATCCAGGCGAGGAAGAACAGGACGAGGCTGATCACGCCGGCGGTCATCCCGGAGAGCCGGGTGCTGATCATCAGCGCGAGCGACATCACCACGATCCCCTCCCCGCTCAGGTACGCGGCCAGTCCGACCGGCCCCGGTGGGACGTACCCGGTGGTGAGCCCCACCACCACCAGTTCCAGGGTTGTCGTGGCGGCGACGTAGACGACGATGAGCCCGGCAAGGCCGAGCCATTTTCCGAGCACCACCTCGTACCTGCTCACCGGGCGCGCGAGCATCGAGAGCGCGACGCCGGACTCGAGCTCGCTCGAGATCGCCGGGGACGCGACCACGACGGCGCTGAGCGCGAGCACGCCACTGAACATGAACTCCACGAGGACCAGCACCTGCGACGTCGCGAGGCGGAGCTCGCTGGCGGCGATACGCGTCCCATCCGGATTGGTGAGCGTGGTCAGGTGCTGAAACCCCCACCCCGTCAGACCGATGACGATCACAGTGAGGATCGCCAGCGCCAGCAGCAGCTTTCGCCGCGCGGCCTCGCGAATCGTGAGCCGCGCGATGGTCAGCGCAGCCATCGCGCCTGCTCGGCCTCGATCAGGGCCAGGAACCGTTCCTCGAGTGTCTGGCGCACCGGTTCCACCGCGTACACCCTGGCGCCGCTCGCAACCAGGTCGGCGATCAGCTCGGGCACCGCCTCGGACTCGACGCCGTTGACGATGAACCAGCCTTCGTGCTCGGAGAGTCCACCTCGGCGGGCTAGCGCGGCACGCCCCGCCTCGCTCAACCCGGTGAGCCGGATGCGCACGCCGCCGCTGCCGAGGAGCTCATCGAGGCCCCCGATGGCCAGCACCCGGCCGTCCGAGACGACCGCGGCGCGATCGCAGATCTGCTCCACCTCACCGAGGAGATGCGAGTTGAGAAACACGGCGCATCCACGATCCCGAAGGTGGCGGATGATCGTCCGCGTGTCCGCCCGTCCAACGGGGTCGAGGGCGGAGGTCGGCTCGTCGAGGATCACCAGCTCGGGGTGGCCGAGGAGCGCGACTCCGAGCCCGAGACGCTGCTGCATCCCTTTGGAGAAGGTCTCGACCTTGGCGTGGGCGTGCCCGGCGAGCCCGACCGTGGTCAGCGCCCCGGAGATCTGCGCCGGCCACTCGCCCCGGGCGACTCCCGCGAGCCGGCAGTGGAGCCCGAGCACCTCGGCCGCGCTGAGCCACCCCTGGTAGCGGAACAGCTCGGGGAGGTACCCGACCCTGCTGCGGGTCTGGCGATCGCCCGCCGGACGACCGAGCACCCACGCCTCGCCGCCCGTGGGGCGGCTGAGGCCGAGGAGCAGCTTGACCGCCGTCGTCTTGCCGCTCCCGTTCGGTCCAAGGAACCCGAACACCTCTCCTCGGGGCACCACCATGGTGAGGCCGGACAGCGCGACGGCCGCCCCGTAATGTTTGGTGAGCTCGAGGGTCCGCACCGCCGCCCCGTCCTCGGACGCCGGAGGCAGGGCGGGGGCGGCAGACTTCAATGCGTCGATCGGGCGATGCCCAGCACCTGGTTGGTGGTCAACGTTCCGGCGACCGCGTACACGACGCCATTGTGTTGCCACACGACCGCGCTGCCCAGCCCCGTCGAGTCGCCGATCAGGAGTCCGCGGGCGCCGTTGATGGTGACCGACGAGCCGGTGGCAAGATCGACCGGGATCGGGACGGCGATGGTCTGGCTGGGGTTGCCGATGGCTCGGATCTCCGAGGCCACGCCCGTCGGGATGCCGGGCACGGAGAGCAGGTAGTCCTCGAGCTGCCGGGCGGTCACGCCGGTCGAGGACACGGTCGGGGTCCGGGTGTCCACGACGATGAACGCAATCCCGGAAGGCACGCCCTCACCATTGAGTAACGCGGCGGGGTCGACGCCGTACGAGACCACCACCGCGGGCGCGATCGACACCGACAGCATGCTGCCGTCGAGCCCGGAGGGCATCGCCGGCAGCTGCCCACCGGCCCGGGCAGCCGCCGTCCTCGCGAGGTCGGCGTTGAAGGTGAAGGTGACGACCCCACCCGAGACCACGGCGTACTTCGGCGCCGGCGTCCCCGCGGGCAGCTCCGCGACCACCGGGGCGGCAAGACCGGCAGCAGCGCCGGCCGCGGCGGCGTCCGGTTCGGGGAGAAACGCGATCGACGAGCCGCCGGTCACCGTCCCGTAGCTGGCAAGCCCGGCGAGGGAACGGACGTCCGCAGCGGTCACCGGGACCGGGGCCAGTTGCGAAGGCTGGAACAGACTGAGGAAGTCCTGGGCTCCTCCGGTCGCCACCAGCACCACGCTGGCCACGCCGGCCACCGCGACCCCGGCCATCACCCGGCGCGCCAACGTGTTCCGAGAGCGCAGGCGGCCCGTGGACCCACGCGCCCGAACACCTTCGGGGGTCGCGATCTCGGTTCCCGCAAGCCGGGCGCGAGCCGAAGGCACATCGACGGCACGATCGGACGAAGTCAGCATCGCCTGGACCCATGTGGCGTCCGCGCCCATGCGCTGAACGCGCTCGGCGCAGCGGGCGCAGCGTGCGATGTGCTCCCGACGCGCCGGATCGACCGCGACCGGTTCGTCGAGGGAGCGGCGCAGGGTGCCGTCAGACGGATGCATCGCCAACCTCCTTGCGAAGGCGCGCCTCTGCGCGCCGAAGTCTCGTTCCCACCGCGTTCACCCCGATCCCGAGCGACGACGCGATCTCGGCGTAGCTCAAACCGCTGTACCGGAGCGCCAGGACCGTTGCCTGGCGTCTCGGGATCCTGCCAAGGGCCGCCCGGACCGCCCGGGTGGTCTCGGCCGCCTCAACCGAGGCCTCCGGGTCGTTCGAGAGGCTGGGAGTGGGGGCAAACCGCTCCTCGCGAACGGCGCGGCGCCGGTTGGTCCGGATCAGGTTGAGCGCCGTGTGTGCTGCGGCGGTCCGCGCCCACGCCGGCGCCTTGGCACCAGGGTTGTCGCCGAATCGCCGGTGGAGATCCAGGAAGACCTCCTGGGCGACATCCTCAGCCGCCGCGGGATCGCCGAGCACGCGCCGTGCGATCGCCGCGACCCGGGCGTATTCCTCGTCGAACAGCCGGTCGAAGCTCGTCGGCGTCACGCCCACCTCGGGTGTCGGACGGGAGAGGTCGCTCAAACGCTGACTTCCGAGAGCCTGGAGGGCGGAGGACTTGACCACATCATGTGAAGCACCGCGAGCGACGGATTTGTGACAGCTGAGCCTGGGGTCGCGCTGGCCGCGGCACTGAGTACCCTTCGGCGTGATGTCCGCCGCCCTGACTCATCGCCTACGACGCATCACGTCCGGGCAGCTCCTGGTGGTCGCCGCGTTTGTCGTGATCCTCTGCGTGCTCGTACGGCGCGGTGGTGATCCGGACATCTTCTGGCACCTCGTCACCGGCCAGTGGATGGTCGATCACCATCAGATTGTCTCCCATGACCTGTTCACGTTCACGGTGGCCGGCAAGCAGTGGGTCGACCCCGAGTACACAACCGAGGTCATCGCGTACCTCATCTTCAAGCTCGGCGGGCTGACGCTCGTGTCAGTCGCATTCGGTGCGGTGACGTTTGTCGGTTTCCTGCTCATCTGGCGGCGGGTCAGGCTCGAGAACGCCAATCCGGTCATCGCCGCTATCGTGATCGGCGTCGCCGGTCTGGCGGGCGCCGCGGTATGGGGACCCCGCCCCCAGATGATCACCTTCGCGCTGACCGGCCTGGAGCTGCTCTGGTTGGATCGGTACCTGCGCGGGAGATCGCGCGCGATCTACTGGCTGCCGTTGGTGATGATCGCGTGGGCCAACCTCCACGGTGGCTTCCTCTTTGGCCTGGTGCCGGTGGGTGTCGCAGCGTTCGTCGAAGCCGTGCACTGGGTGCGCCGCGTTGACGGCGATGAGCACAAGCGAAGGACCCGGAACCTGCTGCTGGTGTTCGTCGCATGCGTCGTCGCAGCGTTCGTGAATCCCAATGGGATCCATCTCTACAGCTACGTCATCCAACCGCAATTCTCGGCGGTGCAGCAGAACTTCATCGCCGAGTGGCAATCACCGAACTTCCATGTTCTCGAGCAGCGCGGCTTCGAGGCGATGCTGCTGCTCGTGCCGGTCGCATTCGTCTTGCGCCGGCCGTCCTTGTGGGAGGTGTGCCTGACCGTCGCCGTCTCCTACCTGGCGCTGTCCGCGGTGCGTCACGCGGCGCTCTTCATCGCGGCGGAAACGCCTTTGCTGATCTGGTCGTTCTCCGCCGGCTGGGAGCGGATGGCGCCGGCGGCGCGGGTGCGCGCGTGGGTCGTGCCACGTTCCAGGGACCTGCTCGCCGGTGCGGCCGCGATCCTTGTCATCGCCGCTCTGGGCACCGGGTACTTCGTGCACTCGACACTGTCCAATCAAGCGCGCGCCACCGCGGCCAACTTCCCGGTGGGCGCGTCAGACTGGCTGGCGGCGCATCCGACGGTGGGAACCCGCATGTTCGATCAGTACGGCTGGGGCGGATATCTCATCAGCCGCTTCTATCCCGACCCCAACCGCCGGGTCTTCTCGTTCGGAGAAGCGACGTTGCTCGGCACCAAGGTGATGCAGCAGGTGATCGACGTGGAAACCGGCAATGCGGACTGGCAGCAGATCTTCGCCGAGTGGGGGATCGACTACGTCATCGACGTGCCGGGCGCTCCTGCGGTGCTGGCGCTCGAGGTCGACCCGCAGTGGACGAAGGTCTACGACGACGGACTCGCGGTGATCATGGTAAAGAACACGGCCCTCGCCGCAGCGGGAATCCGGTAGCCGGCAGGTCGGCACATGCGCGCGCGTGGTGCTCTGGGAAGATGCCGTTCGTGAACAATGCGCCGCGCCACCCTGCGCTTCGCGATGCCGCGCCGGCCGTGTTCTGGGTCGATGCCCAGGGGGCGCCGGAGCCGGAGCCACGCCTCGAAGGACACATAGAGTGCGACCTCGTGGTCGTCGGCGGAGGGTTCACCGGTCTGTGGACGGCGTTGCTCGCCCGGGAACGGAACCCGTCGCTCGATGTCGTCGTTCTCGAAGCACGCCGCGTCGCGGCGGCCGCGTCCGGCCGCAACGGGGGTTTCTGCGACGCGAGCCTGACCCACGGTTTCGCCAACGGCCTCAGCAGGTTTCCCACCGAGCTCGACCTCCTGGAACGGCTCGGTGTCGAGAACCTCGATGCCATCGAGATGACGCTGCGCGACCGTGGCATCGACTGCGATTTCGAGCGAACCGGCATGCTCGACGTAGCCACCGCGGCGTGGCAGTACACCGAGCTCGTCGAGGTTGCCGAGGCGATGCGCGCGCACGGCTATCGCGTTGACGCGCTCGACTCCGACGCCATGCGCGCGGAGGTCGCGTCGCCGTCGTACCGAGGCGGATTACGTGTCCACGATCGGACCGCGATCGTCAATCCGGCGAAGCTGGCCTGGGGCCTGCGTCAGGCATGCCTTGACGCAGGGGTGCGATTCCACGAGAACACCGCCGTTCTGCGACTCACCCCGAACGGAGAGCGCATGCGGCTGACGACCGTCCGCGGCAGCGTCGCCGCCCGGCGCGTCGCGCTTGCCACCAACGCCGATCGCCCACTGCTGGCACGCGTTCGTCCCTTCATCCTTCCCGTGTACGACTACGTGCTCGTCACCGAGCCACTCACATCCGCGCAGGTCTCCTCCATCGGATGGAGGAATCGCCAGGGGATCAGCGACAGCGGGAATCAGTTCCACTACTACCGGCTCACGGCGGACTCGCGAATCCTCTGGGGCGGCTACGATGCCATCTACCACTTCGGCAACCGTGTCGACGTCGAGCTCGAGCAGCGTGCCAAGACCTTCGACAAGCTCGCCGACCATTTCTTTGCGACGTTCCCACAGCTCGCGGATGTGCGCTTCACGCATCGCTGGGGCGGCGCGATCGACACGTGCAGCCGCTTCTGCGTCTTCTGGGGAACGAGCCACCATCGGCGGGTCGCCTACGCCCTCGGGTACACGGGTCTGGGGGTGGGCGCGTCTCGCTTTGGCGCTCAGGTCATGCTCGACCTGCTCGAGGGCAGACGCACCGAGCGCACGGCGCTGCGCCTGGTCCGTACCCGCCCGATACCGTTCCCCCCGGAGCCGCTCCGCTACGGAGTGGTCCAGCTCACACGCTGGTCGCTGGATCGCGCCGACCGAAGCGGTGGACATCGCAATCTCTGGCTCAGGGCGCTCGACCTCGCGGGGCTCGGCTTCGACTCCTGATCTCTCGTAACCGGTCTGGAACGCCCGAAAACTTTATGGCGTGTACTATCCGGGGCGTGAAGGAGCCTCGCGCGGTGGGCGCATGACCAGCCGGCTATTCGCCGCGATCGGGAGTTTCTCGGTTCGGTACCGCTGGCCCGTCCTGATCGGGTGGGTGCTGATAACGATCGTCTCCGTCAAGGTCTTTCCCGGACTGTCCGACGTGGCCAAGGACTCCCAAAGCAGCTTCCTGCCGGCGAGCTCGCCGTCGGTTCAGGCCGAGAACCTGGCGCAGCCGTTCCAGGACTCCAAGCACGGGGTCGCGACGCTGATCGCCGCACGCGCCGATGGCGTGCTCACGGCCGCGGACCTTCAGCAGATCAGCAGCATCGAGACCAGGGTCCGCGGCCTTTCCAAGGTCATTCGCGTGCAGGATTTCGGGTTGTCGCCCGACAAGCACGCCGAACAGGCGCAGGTGGTCACCAACCTTCCCCCCTTCAGCGCGGGGAGCGATGCGGTATCGCTGGTGGCGAACATCCGCGCGACGTTTCCCGGCGACTCGTCAGGAGTGCAGTTCCACCTCACGGGAACCATCCCGGGGTTCGTCGATCAGCAGAGCCAGTCGAAGAGCTCGCAGGGAGACGTGCAGAAGTTCTCGTTCCTCTTCATCATCGTCCTGCTGCTCCTCGCGTTCCGCGCACTGCTCGCCCCGCTGGTGACGCTCCTCCCGGCGGCTCTGGTGCTCGCCCTTGCCAGTCCGGTCATCGCCGGCGCGACCCACCTTGGTGTGCAGGTTTCAGCGATCACACAGTTCATCCTCATCGTCCTGGTGCTCGGTGCCGGCACCGACTACGGCCTGTTCCTCGTGTTCCGCGTGCGGGAGGAGTTGAGAAGGGGTCTCGAACCAAAGGATGCGGTCCGGCGCGCGGTTGCGACGGTCGGCGAGTCGATCACCTTCAGCGCGCTCATCGTCATGGCCGCGCTGATGTCGCTGATCATCGCGCAGTTCAACTTCTACCAGTCACTCGGTCCCGCGCTGGCGCTCGGCATCGCACTGATGCTCATCGCCGGATTGACGCTCCTTCCCGCGCTGCTGGCGATCTTCGGTCGCGCCGTGTTCTGGCCCTCGAAAGCGCGGCTGGACGAGAACCCGCGAGCGAACATCTACGGACGCATCGCCGGCGTGGTGGTGCGACGCCCGATGCCGGTCGCGATCGCCGGCGCGATCATCTTCGGCGCGATCGCACTCGGACAGGTCGGCACCACCACCGCCGGCTTCGCCGATCAGTCAGCGCCGACCGGGACCGATTCCGCTGCCGGTGACGCACTGATTTCCGCGCACTACGGAAGCGCGAACCTGAATGCGACCGAGTTCCTCTTCAAGTTCGCGACCCCGATATGGTCACACGCGGACGACCTCCAGACGATCCAGACAACCCTGCAATCGGGCGCCGGGTTCGCCACTGTCGAAGGGCCACTGGCATTCTCGGGTCAGGCACTGACCCCCTCGCAGTTGATCGCGGTGCACGCGGGTGGCAACACCCTGGCCGCTGCGGCCCTGGCGCGTTTCGTCAGCCCCGACGGGCGGACCGCACAGTACATCGGCGTCGAGCATGGCGGTGCCGCGACGCCCATCTCCCAGGTGCCGGCGCTGCGGGTGCTCGCGGACCGCGCCGGCGCGGCGGTGCATACCACGGCGCAGGGCGTCTTCGGCATTCAGCCGTTCGCGTACGACGTGAACAAGCTCTCGTCGTCCGACCTGTGGCACATCATTCCGGTGGTCGCGGTGCTGATCGCGATCCTGCTCGCGATCGTCATGCGCAGCCTCGTGGCTCCGCTCTACCTGGTCACGAGCGTGCTGCTCTCCTATCTCGCCGCGCTGGGTTTGACGGCGTTGATCTTCGTCCACTTCGGTGGCCAGAGCGGCATCAACTTCGTGCTTCCGTTCCTGATGTTCGTGTTCCTCATGGCGCTGGGATCCGACTACAACGTGCTCGTGATGACGCGAATACGCGAGGAGTCGCATCACCTGCGCACGCGCGACGCAGTGCGCAAGGCGATCGGCGCCACCGGCACAACGGTGACGACCGCCGGACTCATCCTCGGCGGCACCTTCGCGGTGCTCGCCTTCGCCGGCGGTGGCGCGTCGGGAGGATCGCAAATCCAGCAGATCGGCTACGGCGTCGCCTTCGGTGTGGTCATGGATACCTTCGTGGTGCGCACCATCCTGGTTCCCGCAATCGTGGTCTTGCTGGGACGCAGGAACTGGTGGCCGTCCACACTCTGGCGTCAGGGCGAGCCCGTCGACATCGCCGCGTTCACGCCGCAGGCACCCGCACCACCACTCCAGACGACGTCGCCGCGCTAGGGCTGATCGTCGGGCGCGCCCTCTCGGGTTGCTGCAAGCGTCGCGACCGCGATGACGATCAGTGCCGTCATGCCGATGCTGACGCTGCCCGAGCCCCAGTTGAGACCGCCGCGGGCGTGTGACACACCAACCCAGTCGGCGTACGACGCGCCGAGCGGCCGGGTGAGGATGTATGCGAACCAGAAGGCGAAGATCGCGTTCATCCCGAACCACCGGTGGGCCACCGCCGGGATCGCGATCAGGACCGTGAACACCACCCCGGAGACGAAGTATCCGAGGTGGAAGGTCGTTGCCGTCATGTCCCCGGTGGCGGTGCCGAGGGCAAAGGTCGCCATCACCGCGAGCCAGTAGAAGGTCTCGCGTCGCCGCGTGTTGATCGAGTGGATCGAGAGCGTGTGCTCGGTGGAGTACCACACGGCGAACACGGCTGCGAGCCCCACCGCAAACAGAATGCTCGAGGCGAAATACGGAACTCCCAGCTGGATGTGCAGGACGTCGGCGGCCATGGTCCCGAAGACGGCGACCATGACCACGGCCAGCCAGTAGATCCATGGGCGGTATCGCGGCGCGGCAAACTGCAGCGCCAGCGCGACGACAAGTCCGACAAAACCCAGGGCGACGGCGAGCACCGGACTGATCTGACGGACCAGCGTATCCGAGGTCGCCTCACCCATCCCGGTGGTCAGCACCTTGGTCACCCAGAAGCCGGGAGTGACCTCGGGCACCTTGCGGAGCAGGCGCGGGGCAAATCCGCGAGAATCCACGACGATGCTGGAGCTTAGTCACCTGACCAAGCGCTACGGCGCTCTCGAGGCGCTCCACGACCTCAGCTTCAACGTCACGCCGGGTGAGATCTTCGGATTCGTCGGCGCAAATGGCGCCGGCAAAACCACCACGATGCGAGTGGTGCTCGGTGTGCTCGAGGCCGACTCCGGAAGCGTGATCTGGGACGGATCGCCGATCACGTTCGAGACCCGGCGGCGCATCGGCTACATCCCGGAGGATCGCGGGCTCTATCCGAAGATGACCGTTATCGCGCAGCTTGTGTACTTCGGGCAGCTGCACGGGCTCAACCGCAAGGCCGCGCGCGAGGCGTCGACCACGTTGCTCGAGCGGCTCGGACTCGCCGATCGCGCGAAGAGCCAGCTCCAGAGCCTGAGCCACGGCAACCAGCAACGCGTGCAGCTTGCCGCGGCGCTGGTGTTCTCGCCGGACTTGCTCGTCCTCGACGAGCCGTTCGCAGGACTCGACCCAGTCGCCGTCGATGCGATGACCGAGATCGTGCGAGCGGAAGCCGATGCGGGTAAACCCGTCGTGCTCTCGAGCCACCAGCTCGACATCGTCGAAAGGGTCTGCGACCGCGTGGGGATCATCAATCACGGCCAGATGGTTGCCCTCGGGACCGTCACCGAACTCACCGACCGCGGTCCGCTGCGCTTCTGGGTGGACGCCCCCTCCGCGGCCGCAGGCTGGTATGACCACGTCGCCGGGACGTCACTTGTCGAACAGGACGGCTCGCGCTGGTTGCTCCAACTCGACGACGGTGCAGATGAGCAAGCGGTGCTCCGGACGGCGCTCGCCACCGGCCCGGTGCACGAGTTCCGTCGCGATCGACCGGCGTTGACCCAATTGTTCCGAGACGTCATGAGTGGGAAAGCGGTCGATGAGTAGCCAGACGTTGATCCGCGTGATCGCCGCGCGTGAGTTCATGACGCGCATTCGAACGCGGGTCTTTGCGATCTCGACGGTGCTCGTACTCATCGGGATCGGCGCTTACATCCTGCTCCAGGCGTATGTGTTCAACCAATCGACCACGACGTCGCTCGATGTGGGATTCGTTGGGACGGCGCAGTCGATCTCGGCGCCGGTGCGCGCCGAGGCGGCGGGTGCCGGCGTCACGATCACCGTTCACCCATACACGTCGCTAGCGGCCGGTAAGGCGGATGTGCAGAGCGGCGTTCTGAGCGCACTGGTCAGCGGATCCGGAGCCGGTACCACCGTATTCGTTCAGACGACGGTGGACCCGACGCTGCAGACGGTGCTCAACGACCAGACACGCCAGCAGGTGCTGACGGAATACCTGACACAGCACGGCCTTGCTCCGAGCGACCTCTTGGGCCAGCTCAACTTCTCGGTGGGCATCAATGAGCTCTCGCCCGTCAACGCTGGGCGCATCGAGCAGATCGTCATCGGCCTCCTCGTCGCGGGAACGCTCTACGTCACCCTGCTCGCCTACGGGCAGTTCGTCGCGGCCGGAGTGATCGAAGAGAAGTCGAATCGCATCGTCGAGATCCTGCTCGCGACGGTCCGACCGTGGCAGCTGATGTTAGGCAAGATCACGGGCATCGGCCTGGTCGCCCTGGTGCAGGTCGTGCTCGTCGCGGGGGTCGCCCTGGTGCTCGCCAGTGCCACCAAGCTGGTGTCGATCCCAACGCTCAGTGTCGACGTGGTCATCAGCGGCATGGTGTGGTTCGTGCTGGGCTACCTGATGTATTCGTTGCTGTTTGCGGCTGCGGGCTCGATGGTATCGCGCCAGGAAGAAGTGTCCAGCGTGGCGTTGCCCGTCATTGGCGTGCTGGTCGCCGCGTGGATACTGGCGATCACGGTCGCCGCACCCGATCCTGGGGGCACGGGGACCACGGTGCTCTCGTTCATCCCGATGCTCTCGCCGGTGATCATGCCGGTGCGCATCGCGGCGGGGGTTGCGCCCTTCTGGGAGGTCGCGATCAGCGTCGTCCTCGTGATCGCTACGATCGCCGGCCTCGCTGCGCTCGCCGGGCGCATCTATCGCAACTCGGTGCTCCGCGTGGGTGGCCGAGTCAAATGGAGTGACGCCCTCGGAATAGCTCCCTCAGGAAAGCCGGTCGCCTGACAGATCGTCGTCCGACAGCTCGCGCATCGAGATGGGAGCGACCGCAATGCGATCTCGGCCATCGCGCTTGGCCTGATACATGGCGAGGTCTGCCGCCGCAACAACATCGTCGAGCTCGAGCCCGTGGTCGGGAAAGACGGCGACACCGATCGATGCCGTGACCCGCTCGATCTCCGACGTGGGAGCCCGCAACTCGGCAACTGCGCTCTGCAGCGCCTGAGCCACGCGCATCGCGCCGTCGACGGTCGAGTTGGTCAGCACGATGAGGAATTCCTCGCCGCCGTAGCGCACCGCGTAGTCGCTGTCACGCACCACGCGACGGATCGCGCGCGCAACCGCACGCAACACCGAGTCACCGGCGGCGTGACCGGCACTGTCGTTGACCTGCTTGAAGTGATCGAGGTCCATGAGGAGGATGCCGACGCCGGCCCCGGTGCGGAGGCTCTGAGCCATGACCCGCGGGCCCATGTCCCGCCACCAGCGAATGTTGAACAGCCCGGTCAGCGCATCGGTCAGCGCGCGTCGCTCCAGCTCGCCGTACATCTGAGCGTTGCTCCACGCCGCCGCGGTGATGAATCCGAGCAAGGCACAGCGCTCGAGGTCTTCCTCGGTGAAGGCGTCCAGGCTGTCGCGCCAGACGTCGAGCACACCGAGGCGCTGGTCACCGGCAACCAGCGGGATCGCGATCAGCGACTCGGGCTCGCGCGCGGTGCCCGGGATGGTGGACGCGGCCGGGTGCGAGTCGGTATCACCGCAGCGGTACGGCTGACCGCGCCCAAACGCCCACCCGGTGATGCCGTCGTTCAAGGTCACCTCCATCGCGAGGAACCCCTCGGTGCCGGGACCGGCGAGGACACGCGGCCGGAAGCGATGCCGCTCCCAGTCCGCCTCGAAGATCGCGAGCCGATCGAACGCCATCACCTGGCCGAGCCGCTCCGCGGCGATCTCGAGAATCCGCTCGGGATCGTGTTCCGCCTGCAGGGTGCGGGCGGCGTCAACCAGGAACCGGGCGAAGCTCCGATCGTCGAGCGTGGTGGCGCCAGGCAGTGGCAGCGGCGTCATCTCGATCGGTGCGCTCAGCGTGTCGCCACGTTCCCGGAAGACTCGGACCTCGCGGCGCTGGAACCACGCCACCGGGATCACCTCATCCATGGGCTCGGCGATCTCGGCATCGACGACCAGCGGGTGGGCCAGGTGGGGACCGACCCCGTACTGGACGCCAAGCTCGGCCATCGCCGTGGCCGTTGCCTTGGTGTCGATGCCGCGGGCGACGATCCGGCCTCCCAGCCGGGCGACGTACACCACGGCCGCCGCAAGGTGGGCTTTTGCCACCTCATTCTCGTGCAGCCGGGCCGGCACCGACTCGTCGAGGAAGACGAAGTCGGGTCGGAGATCGGCGATCAGCCTCTGGCCGAGGATCGGCGAGAGCACACCGTCAACCGCCAGCAGGAACCCGAGGTCGCGAAGTGACTGGAGACGGCGAAGGCCCACGTCGTCGAGGCCGGCCTCGGTCTCGCTCTGGACGATCCAGGCAAGCTCACCGGGATTCACAGCGTGGCGCCGCGCCAGCGACGCGAGATCAAAGTCCTTCGCGGTGATCACGTCCCGGTGAAGCGGGATCAGCAGGACCGCCGGGCCGGTGTGCTGGGCGAGCTTCAGGGCCGCTGCGATCACCGCACCGGGCGCGGAGTCCAGGGGGCGTGGCAGCGCCTCATACCCCAGGTCGACGCGGTCGATGAGGTCGATCACCGGTTGCAACGCCACTCCCGGCCCCACCGGCTTCACGGCCGGACCGGTTCCTGCGCTGCCCATGACTGCGGATTTCAAGCTGTCCCCCACATTGGTTCTCTGATCGGCACCGTTCCCCCGTACTCCACGTCACACCTTCGCACCGAGCGTCCCACGAATCGGTGTCGCCCATCCGCCGACCGTCGGCACCGCTCGACCATCCCGGGATACCCCAGCGCTCGGTTCCCGTCCAACGGAGGAGCGGGACGCCTGCCGGCCGGCGTGTCGACGGCGTCCACCACTCGCTCCGATTTCACCAGGGGCGCTCGCGGTTCAGCGGCGACACCCCTTCGTTCGACTCGGCTCTCAGTGCACGTGCACCTGCGGTAACGGGGTCGTGCTCGACGTCGATGCTGACGCGGCGATCGTCGCGGTCCCCAGCGAGAGACTCGCGACCACGATGACAACCCCCAGCCTGACCCAGCGGTTCAGCCTACCCATGACAATCCTCCTCGGGACAGTGCCCCTTTTGACGGTGGAGCCATTGTCTTAAGACCACTGCGACGCAGCGCCATCCCAAGCGGTGACGGGCTAGTAACGCGAGGCGCGGTAATGGCTGCCTGAGTTCGCACATGGGGTGGTCCCACAACTCGGACACCCATTGATGGTGCCCTGCGACAACGTCGTCATCGGCTCCGCTGGCGGCGCATCCGATCCTGCGACGAAATGCAACTGGAGAAGGTTCACGCTTACTCGTCGCGGCGAGCGTTGCGCACGCTGTCCCAATTGAGCCGGAGCATCGCGCGCGCAGAGTCGCGGGACGAGCTCCTCGAGTTGACCGGCGGCTGCCTCCGCGATCTCGGGTTCCGAAGCTACCTCGCCGAGCTCGACGGGGATCGGATCAGGCTGCTCGCCGATTCGATCGAGACCGAGTCGATCGCCCGAGTCGAGACCATCCTGGGGCAGCCGCTCACCAGCCTGCACCTGCGCACCAGCGCGATCCCGTGCGTCCACGCGGCCGCCACCCGGCGAGCGCCGGCCACCAGTCCGGACCTCTCAACGTCGTTCATGAGCCTGGTCCCGCATCTCTCGGCCGCCGAGCGGGCGGCGCTGCGGAGTGAGATCGGCGACGGACCCTTCACCGCGGTGCCGGTGGAGCGAGGCGACGACCTGCTCGGCGTGCTGGTCACCTGGCGGAGCGATCAGGTGAGCATCGATGCGCTGCCCTTCCTGCAGGTGGTCGCCGCCCAGCTCGGACCTGCCTGGCGGCGCCTCGGTGGCGGTGTCGTCCCGGAGCCGGTGTCCGCGGACGTCCCCGGAACGATGCCCGACCTCGTCCGCGGACTGATCGAGTCCGGCGGCATCCGTCCGGCGATGCAGCCGATCATTCGCCTGCTCGACGGGGTCACCCTGGGGTACGAGTCGCTCTGCCGCATCAATCCCGGCGCGGGCCCGCAGGTGCCGAGCGCTCTCTTCGACGCCGCGGGGGGCGCACTGGAGAAGGACCTCGACGAGGCATGCATCCGTGCGGGCCTTGAGGGGAGCGTCCACACCATGCCCGCCACCCTGTTCCTCAACGTGATGCTGTCGACGCTCTCGCAGCCAAACGCTGCGGTGCGTCTGGCTCAGTTCGCGGACGACGCCGGGGTGCTCCCCGAGCACATCGTTCTCGAGGTGAGCGAGCGTGTGCCGGTGCCCAACGTCGCCCGCCTTCGCCGCGTGGTGGCCGACCTCCGCGCCCGCGGGTTCCGGATCGCCATCGACGACGCGGGCGCCGGGCACGCGAGCATGCTCGTCATCGCCGAGGTGCGCCCGGACTTCATCAAGATCGATCGCGACCTGATCCGGGGAGTGCACTCCAGCGATTCACGACGCGCCCTTGTGGTGTCGATGCTCTCGTTCGGTACGCACATCGACGCGCGGATCATCGCCGAGGGGATCGAGACCGAGTCGGACCTGCGCTGCCTCATGGATCTCGGGGTGCAATTCGGACAGGGCAACGTGCTCTGCGAGCCCGTGATACTCGGTGAGCCGGCGGTCCAGGGCGCGACCCTCGTGCAGCCCGCGTGGTTTGCGGGCCGCCGAGTCGAGTGCTTCCCGGCGTCGGTCGAGCCCGCGGCACCGAGTCACGAAGCGCCGCGGCGGCGGCCACACCCCGCGCTGCCGGTGCCGGAGAGCCTCCCCCACGCGCTGAGCCGCGCGGCGCTCGCGCTACAGGCGGAGCATGATCCGCAACGCATCCTCGCGGCAATCGCCGAGCAGCTGCAACGCGTCGTTCCGGTCGACGACCTGTCGATCTACGAGGCTGACCACAACCACCATCGATTCAGCGCGGCGTTCGCGACCGGGCGTCAATCCGCGGAGATCATGGCCGACGTGTTCTCGCTCTCCGTCGGTGTCAATGGCTGGGCTTTTGCGTTAGGGACACCGCAGAATCTCGGCAATGCGGGCGCGCACCCGGCGGCAGCCGCCGTGCCCAACACGCCGTTCGAACACGAGTCCCTGCTGCTGATCCCACTCATGGCCGGCGACCACAAGCTCGGCATGCTCAATTGCAGGCGTATGGGTCTCAATCGCTTCACCGATGAGGACCTCGAGACGGCCACGCTGTTCGGGCACACGGCGGCGATGGCGTGGCACAACGCCCAGCTGTATCAGGAGCTCGCGCGACGCGCGACGACCGACGGCCTCACCGGCCTGTACAACAGCCGCTGGCTCCGCGAGGCGGGTGAGCTCGAGCTCGCCGACTCCCGGCGTCGGGGCATGCCGTTGAGCGTGGTCCTGGTCGACCTCGATCATTTCAAGAGCATCAACGACAGCGGCGGTCACGCGGCCGGCGATGCCGTGCTCCAGCGTGTCGCAACCGAATTGCGGCGCATCACCCGTGCCGGCGACGCCGCGGTGCGTCTTGGTGGCGAGGAGTTCATCCTCGTGCTCAGAGATGCCGAGGCGTCGGGCGCTGAACGCGTCGCGGGCGACCTTCGGCGAGCGCTGCGCAACGTCCCGATTCCGGCCGCCTGCACGGGAATCGACCACGTCACCGCATCGATCGGGATCGCAAGCTTCCCGGAGCAGGGGTCGCGTCTCGAGGATCTTGTCCGAGCCGCTGATATCGCCATGTATCAGGCCAAGCGCGGTGGCCGTGATCAGGTGAAGCTCTCCGTGATCAGCTCGACGCCGTCGGTGCAGGAGGCGATTGCCTGAGGGCTCCCCGACCCTGGGAGCGTTCTGGCTAAGGACTCGTGTCCGTGGATGCCGACCGTGCGATTCGCCGCGCGGGACGCGCGAGCAGCGTGTACACGGCACCGAGGGCGACGATGATCACCACGATGACGAGCGTGATCCAGTCGTAGTTGAAGAGCGTCGCTCTCGGGCTCGCGATGCCCGAAGGGATGAGGATGTTCACCAGCATCGCCACCAGCCACAGGCCCCCGAGCACGATCACCGGCAGCCCCCATGCACCGAGCCGGAAGGCGCCCTGAGCCCTCCATCCGCGGAGGCGAGCGATGAACGCGGCGACGACCACCAGGAGGAAGGAGAGGTAGATCCCCGATACGGCGAACGAGACGAGCAGGAAGAGCGCGTTCACCTTTGCCGGGATGGTGATGAACCCGATCACGATGGGGGTTGACGGGGTGAAGCGCGCGAGCGCCGCGAAGAGCGCGGGGATGATCGCCGCCACCAGGAGCGCGTTCACAGGAGTGCGAAACCGAGGCGATACCCGCGACAGGCTGCGGCTTGCAGGCAGCGCGCGATCGCGGCTGTACGAGTAGATGAGCCGTGCCGCGGCTGCCTGGATGGCGAGTCCACAGCTGAAGAAGGCGAAGCACACGACAAAGAGCGCGAGGTCCTGGATCACGGTGCTGGAGACGTTCGAGCTGATCAGGAACGGCACGCCGCCGGCCACGGTGTTGCTGAGCCCCTTCGCCCCCGCCGGGATGGCGAGCAGCAGCGCACCGACCAGCACGAAGCTCGTGACTCCCGCAGTGAGGAGCGACGAGATGATCGCTCGCGGTACGCGCTTCGACGCCTGAACCACCTCCTCGGCAACGTCCCCTGCGGACTCGAAGCCGTAGAAGATGTACACGTGCGCCAGGATGGCGACGAAGGCCGCGCCCAGCAACCAGTTCCCGCCGAAGTTCACGCCGAGGGGACTGGTCGCCGCGTTCTCGGCTCCCTGTGAGGTGAACAGATAATCGAGACCGTGGTGGAACCCCGCGATCGCCAGCATGATGGCGATACCGAAGGTGCCGATGATCTCGAAGTAGACACCAATCTGGGAGATGCGCCCAAGGAAGTTGACGCCGCCGACGTTGAATGCCAGCTGGACGATGATGAGCAGCACGGTGCCGATGAGGATCTGATTCGGATCCGCGGGGTTGATGTTGGTGTGGAAGATGTTGTTGATGAGCGGCCCCGCGTAGATGATGAGTCCCGTGTCCACGGAGGCGACCGTCATGATCAGCGCCCAGCCGTACATCCATCCCACCCACCAGCCGTAGTTCGGACCGATGAGGTTCTTGCCCCACTGGAACAACGCTCCCGCTATCGGGTAGTGGCTCCCCAGCTCGGCAAAGACAAGCGCCACGAAGAGCTGACCGAGCACAACGACCGGGAGCAGCCAGATGTACTGCGGTCCCCCGCTGCCGACGCCAAGGACGAACAGCGAATAGATCCCGACGACCGGCGAGATGTAGCAGAAGGCGACCGCGAAGTTCTCGAACAGGTTGAGGACGCGTCGCAACTCCTGTCCGTATCCGAACTTCGCAAGCTGGGCGGCGTCGGCGTCTACCGCATCTGGCGTCGTGACCACGGTGTCGCCACTCATCAGCCGCCTCCTCAGTCCAGGACCGCCCAAGCGGCGGCGTGCGGCCGGAAGTATCGATCAGTGGCGATGGGCTCCGCAAGCGGCCCGTTGATGCGGTGAGATACCGCCATGACCCTTCCCCTTTCGCCGCTGACGGCCATGGCTTCCGCGGTGACTCTGGGGGTCGCCGATTTCACCGGAGGCTTTGCGGGCAGGAGAAGCAGCGCAGCGAGCGTGGCCGTCGCGGTCGAGTCGGTGGGCCTGGTGGCGGTGCCGCTCGCGTTCGCGCTGCTGCCACACGGCTGGGATGCGCAGGCCGCGCTCCAGGGATACGCCGGCGGCGCCGTCGGCGGACTCGGGCTGGTGGCCTTCTATCGCGCGATGTCGCTGAACCTGATCGGTGTGGTGGCGCCGATCACCGGGTTCGTTGCCGCCGCCCTGCCGGTTGCCGTGGGACTGATCGGTGGCGACCATCTCGAGCCCTGGCAGGTGGGGGGTATCGCCGTCGGCCTCGCCGCGCTGGTGTTCATCAACGGCCCGGGGCGCGAAGGGGTGCGCAACGCCCGACTGGGCGTGGCGCTCGCACTGCTGGCCGGAGTCTCCTTCGGCCTGTTCTTCATCCTGTTCCACGCCGCCAGCCACGCGGGTGTGACCGCGTTCGTGAGCGGCCGCTTCGGCTCGGCGTCAGCCGCGCTGCTCACAGCCGCAATAACGAGGACATCCCCCCTGATCCGGCGGAGTGTTCTCCGGATCATCGCGATCGGCGGGGTCTTCGACGGCACCGGTGTGGTGCTGTACCTGTACGCGACGCATACCGGACTGCTCTCGGTGACGGCCCTGCTCACCTCGTTCTACCCGGCGTTCACCGTGATCTGTGCTCGCGTCTTCACCCATGAACGGATGACGCCCCTGCAGGCAGTCGGCGCGGCACTCGCTGTGGTTGCGATCGCCCTGATCGCGATCCCCTGAGCCGTCTCCACGCCGTCAGGTCATGCCAGCGCGCGACGCATGAACTCGAGCTCGAGGAGCAGAAGATTCTCGGCGACCGACTGGTCGTTCGCCATGTGCGTGGCCCCGGTGATCGGGATCACGGTGTGCTCCCGTCCGGCGGCGAGTAGGGCAGCGGAGAGGCGGAGCGTATGTGCAACCACGACGTTGTCATCGCTGAGTCCGTGGATGAGCATCAGCGGGCGGGTGAGGCGGCCCGCGTCGGCGATCAGTGAGCTCCTCGCGTAGTTCGCGGGCTCGTGGTCCGGGTGCCCGAGGTATCGCTCCGTGTAGTGCGTGTCGTAGAGGCGCTGGTCGGTGACCGGTGCCCCCGCGACTGCAACATGAAAGACGTCGGGGCGGCGCAACACTGCAAGTGCCGCCAGGAATCCTCCGAACGACCAGCCGCGGATGGCCACTCGCGAGAGGTCGAAATCAGGCCACATCGCCGCGGCGGCATGCAATCCATCGACCTGATCTTCGAGCGGAGGCCCCGCCACATCGCCGCGTATCGAGCGGGACCAGGAATGATCGCCCCCAGGGGTGCCCCTGCCGTCGACCACAAGCACCGCGAAGCCTTGATCCGCGAACCACTGCGACGCCAGGTACGCACCGGCCGACGCGGTGACCTTCTGGAACCCGGGACCACCATAGGGGTCGAGCAGGACCGGCAGCTTTCTGCTGCCCGGCTCGTGGCCCGTCGGGAAGATCACGGCCGCGCGGAGTGCGCGTTCACCCAGCGTCACCAGGCGAACGATGACGTTGATCGCCGGTGTCTCCGCAACCGACTCGATCGTGGCCACCTGCCTTCCTTCACGGTGCACCGTGATCTGAGGTCCGGTGCGCTCAAGGTCGCGCGACGTCAGCACGGTCGTGCCGCCGCATCGACGCGCCCGCCATACGCCCGGCTTGACGCCGTCGGTTCGCATCTCGCTGATGCCGCCGGTGGGTGACCACGTGTAGACACCCACCTCGGCCGGCGTTGTCGATGCCCTGAAGACGACGATATCGCCGTCGACGTCGAGAACATCGCGCACCTCGAGCTTCGTCCCGGTGACAGTGTCGTCGCCGATGACGAGCCGCTTTGCGCCGTCGCGATCCGTGGTCCACACCAGCGTGCCGTCCGCCAGCCTCGCCGGGACGCCGTCGACGATGTCGACCCATGCCTCGTCCGTGTCCTCGCGTAGGACCGATGTCGCGCCGGTCGAGGTGTCAACGTCGAGAATCCGGATGGTGCGCTGATCGCGGCTCTGCACGACGACGAGCAGCCCGTGATCCGACCAGTTCGCGGTGATCACATACTCAAAGTGGCCTCGGTCCCAGCGCACCTCGACCGGCGGCGCTCCGTCGAGGTCGGCGAGGAAGAGCGTGACCTCCGCGTTCTCCGTGCCCGCGGCCGGATAGGCGACGGCGACTGCGGGACGTTCGGGATTGGACGGATCGGCGATGTACCAGCGGCGGACGCGCGACACATCGACACGCGCCACAAGCAACCGCGAGCCATCGGGAGACCACCAGTACCCGTTGTAGCGATCCATCTCCTCGGCGGCCACAAACTCAGCAAGGCCGTAGGTGATGTCCGAATGCTCGGGGCTGAGCAGCACGCGATCGTCGCCAGCGTCGACGCGGACCGTCCGGAGTGCTCCGGATTCCACGTATGCAACCACGGAACCGGTTGGATCCAGGCGCGGATCGATCGCGCTGCCGTTGGTCGGAAGCTCCGTGACACGTCCCGCGATCAGGTCGACGACGTAGATCCTGCCGCCGAGGTCGAACACCGCACGCGTCGCGTCGCGGTCGACGGAGAACCGCACGATCCCACCGGAGGATTCGCGCGCGCGTTCGCGGCGCATCCGCTCCTCCGCGGGGACCTCGACTCCGCCATCGCGCTCCAGCGTCATCGGATCGACAACGAGAGTCTCGGTGTTGGTGTGCACGTCGAGTTGCCACAGACACGTGGCCGGATCGCTTCCACTTCGGGTGCGGAGGAAGAACACACGTCCTCCGTCGGGTGCGATGGCGAAGTCTCGTGGCACCCCGAGACTGAAGCGCCGAGTCCGGGCCTGCTGTCGGGGGAAGTTCGAATCGTTCAACGTGGTGTGATTCATGTGACCGTCAAGACCAGAGCCCCCTGCACCCTGCCGTCACGGAGCCGGGTGAGCGCGTCATTCGCCTGGGCGAGGGGCAACGTCTCAACCTCAGCGTGCACCGGAATGCGATGTGCGAGCGCGAGAAACTCCGTGCCGTCGCGCCGGGTCAGATTGGCCACGGAGCGAAGCGTGCGCTCTCCCCACAGCAGATCATAGGGAAACGATGGAATGTCGCTCATGTGGATTCCAGCGCACACCACCGTGCCGCCTTTTCCGACAGCGCCGAGTGCGAGCGGTACCAGGGCTCCGACCGGCGCGAAGATGATCGCCGCGTCCAGCTCCTCGGGCGGCGCGTGGTCGGTGTCGCCAGCCCACACCGCACCCAGCCGCATCGCGAACTCCTGGCTCGCCGTGTCGCCGGGTCGTGTGATCGCGAACACCCGCCGCCCCTGATGGCGCGCCACCTGCGCGACGATGTGTGCCGACGCGCCGAAGCCGTACAGGCCGAGGCGCTCGCCGTCTCCGGCTGCTCGGAGCGAGCGATATCCGATCAGTCCCGCGCAGAGCAGCGGCGCAGCCTCTATGTCGCTGAAGAAGCGGTCCACGGGAAAGCAGAAGCGCGCGTCGGCGACGGTGTACTCGGCATAGCCACCATCGATGTCATAGCCCGTGAATCGCGCGCTGTCGCAGAGATTCTCGCGGCCGGTCGTGCAGTACCTGCACTCCCCGCACGTCCAGCCGAGCCAGGGGATGCCGACACGGTCTCCGACGTGGACCGCCTCCACTTCAGTACCGGCCTCGACGACCTCCCCGACAATCTGGTGACCGGGGATCAGCGGCAGCTTCGGATGGGTCAGCTCGCCGTCTACCACGTGGAGGTCGGTACGGCAGAGGCCGCACGCGCCGACCCTGACCAGCACCTCTCCCGGGCCGGGCTCAGGCGTGGCGACGGCGTCCTCGTGGAGGGCTCCGCGGGGCGCGTCGAGGATCATTGCTCGCATCGAGGAATCATCGTAGTCGCGGGGGGTCGAGCGGCAGCCGTCAGTCCTGGTAGACGCGGAGGAGATCAAGGCTGGACACGGTCGTGGGCGCGCGGACGATCCGTCCGCCGTTGACCACGAAGAGGAGATGGGCGCGTGGCGGCGGAGTGTCGCCGGGACCGATGACGAGCACATCCCCAGGGTCTGCGGTATCGAGCTGCGCCAGCGTGCTGACCTCGGTGATCCGAGCCCGACGCAGAAAGTCACTCTGGGGTGGGGGCGCACCAAGCGTGTACATCAGTTGCACGATCGGTTGGTTGAGCGCCGCGGAGAGAAGCAGACGGTGCCCCCCGGCAGCAGCGTCGGTGTACGCCATCGCCAGCGCCGGTCCTTCGCCGGCTTCGAATTCAACCTCGGCGCGGGCTGGGTAGCCGCCGAAGAAATCGACAAAGTACGGCGTGGCGCTGGCGAGCACGATGGCGGCGAGCGCGATGGCGACCAGGCTGTGCGTCCGCAACTGCCTCCACACCCAGGACGTGCCTTCCACCATCATGAGGAGGAGGAAGGGGAACAGTCCGGCGCCACGCAGCGCGTGCGGTGCGAAGAGCGTCAGCGCGGCGGGTATGGGAGCGACCAGCGCACCGAGCATGACGAACCGCGCGTACGCCGTTCGTCGAGTCGCGACGAGCCAGCCGGCGCCGATGATCATGAGAGGGATGGTGGCGTCAACCAGAACGCCGCCGAATCCAGTGGTCTGTCGGAGGTTCCCGTCACCGTGGAGGACGAGAAAGTTGGGGCTGAAATAGCTCAGGTAGTTGCCGGCAAACGTCACCGCGGCGCTGACGATTGACGGATGGTTGGCGAAAAGACCTACGCTCTGGAAGCGCCCGAGCAGCGCTCCGGGGTTCTCGAACGACCAGATCCCCAGGACCACGTATGCGGCGGCGATCGGGAACAGGAATCGAAGCAGCTTGTCTCGACCAACTCGAGCGTAGCTCAGCACAACAACCCCTGCGACCAACAGAGCAAGCAGCCGGCCGATCGAGTACGTGTAGATGCAGATCGCCAGAGCCACGCCGGCGCCGGTCCACCATCTCGCTGATGCTCCGTCGACATCGGCTTCTGCGACGCACCAGCAAGCGCACATCACGCAGAGCACCATGAGGACGTTTCCCTCGAGCATCGTATGGCTCTGGAGGAAGATCCACGGCTGCACTGCCGTGAACGAGATGGTCACGAGTGTGATCAGCAAGGAGTGGGTGCGCACGAATGCGATTCGCCCGGCCACCATGGAGATGGCGATGCCCGCCACGACACTCGGCAGACGCACGACTGCAGCGCCGCTCGAGAAGATCCATGTGAGTGGCGCTACAAGATAGGTCGCAACCGGACCCTTGTAGTCTCCGAAGTCCACGAAGAACAACGGGAAGTGGTTGCCGTACTGGTCGGTCCCGAAGTGCGCGATGGTCCAGGCGTTATAGCCAATGCTGGCCTCATCCGCGTAGAGCCCGGGCGGATCGCTGCCGATTCTGTAGAGGTAGAGGACGGCGACGACGGCCCCCAAGGCGCTCACACCATAGGCGAATCGGTTGTGCCACCACGGTCGCCGGCTCACCACGGCGTCATCCTGGGGCCACGACGCATGGGGTGCATCTTTACATGGGCCTACGACATTGGGCGACCCGGGTAACGGTTTGGCAACCCAGGGCGTCCGGCACCCCGCACCCCGATCAAACTCGACCGTTGATGGCGGAGGTTATCGACCCAGGCCACCTCAGCCTGCCCGGCACGGGCAGCCCCGCCGGAACCCACCGCCGGTTTCGTCCAGATGCCCGCGCCCGCGCACTGGGACTGCTCGTGCTCCGTGCCGCCGCGATTGCCTCGGTGATAGCGGGCGTGATCACCTTTGTGATCGCGCCCATCAGGGGCACCTTCGCCGGCGAATTTGAGGATTTCGGCGCGTACCTGGCCGCCGCCCATGCCGTCGCCAGTCACACGGACCTGTACGCGCAATTCATCCATCAGCGACCCAACGTGGCGCTGAGTGGATTCGACTACCCACCGGTCGTCGCCTTCCTCGTTCAGCCGCTCGCCTGGGTTCCGGCGGCTGCCGCTGCCACGCTCTGGCTGTGGCTGACCATCGCCTGTACCGCCGCAGCCACAGGCGTTGCCGCCTACGCGCTGTTGCCTCGAGGGTGGCCGCGTCTCGAGATCAGCGCGCTGGTCACGTTCCTGTTCTCGGCGGCCACGTACAACTACTGGCACGGTCAGATGAATCCGGTGATCTTCCTGTTGCTCGCCCTCGCGCTCCATGCGTGGACCCACGAGCACCGGACGCGGTTCGGCGTGCTGATCGGCATCGCGGCCTCCATCAAGCTCGCACCGATTGTCCTGGTTGTCCTGATCATTCGTCGCCGGTGGTGGCGGGCGGCTGCGGCATGTGCCGTCACGGTCGCTGCCGGACTCGCACTCGGCGTCGCCGCGTTCGGAACCGCAACACTGCATGAGTACGTGACCCGCGTGCTCCCCGTGCTCTCCGCGCAGGACGGGTGGCTGTACAACCAGTCGATCAGCGGAGTGGCGAGCCGTCTCTTTGGACACGCCGTCCTGATCCCGCAATCGGGTTCGCTGATGATCAGCCTGGTGACCTATGCGGTCCTCATCGTCATGCTTGGCCTGCTGTTTTTCGCCGTCGGCCCTGGGACTCGAAACCGAGCAGTCAGCGGCGCCGAGTTCGCCGCCGGTACGCTCTTCATGCTGCTCGCCAGCACGATCACCTGGTACGCGCACTATGTGACCGCGATCATCATCGTGTTCGCAGCGGTGGGACTCATGGCGTCGGACCGGGCGTGGCGATCACGTGCGCTGACGGTGTCGACGGCGACGTTCGTGGTCGCGATCGCGGTCCTCGCGCCGGTGCTGATTGCCAACGTGTCGTCCTCGGCACAGCTGGTCGCACTCAGTCACACCGGCTGGTGGTGGCTGCTCACCCAGGTGACGTCCCTCCCGGCGATTTCGGCCTCGGCGATGCTGGTGACGCTGACCATCGCGCTGCGGCAGCCGGTGGAGCGGGCAGACGCCCCGACCCTGCAACCACTCACCCGGGAGCGCGTGCTCTCGGTGCCGTGATGCCGATCCCTCGCGTGTTGGAGCTGGCCTTCACCGTCCCGCAAGGCAGTGCCGAGTAGGCTCTGCTCATGCCGCGACAGTCGCAGTTGGATTCCGCCCGCCTTCGAAGGGACCTCGGCCTGGCCCGCGCGCGCAGGTTGACCATCTACACAGCGGCCGGGGCGACGGCGTTCACTGCGGTCTTCGCGCTCGTGGCGGCGACGAGCCTCCCCGGCCACACGATCACCACGACGCCGGCCACCCAGCCAGGCGTCACCGACAACGGCGGCGTCACGCAACCGGGCATCAGCGCACCGATCCAAGCGCCGCAGTACGGCTACGGTGCGCCCGTGACAGTCTCCGGCGGATCCTGACCGGGGCCGTCCGTTGCTAGCGGCACTCGCCGGCCCCACCCCGATGTGGTACGCCACCCGCGCCAGCGGCTATACCGCCCTCATCCTCCTGAGCGCGAGCGTTGTCCTGGGGGTATTGACGTCGTCGCGTGAGAGCCGCCCCGAGTGGCCGAGATTCGTCGTCCAGTCGTTGCATCGCAACGTCTCACTGCTGGTTGGGTTGTTTCTGGTCATTCACATCCTCACGTCGATCATCGACCCATTCGCGAAGCTCACGTTCCTCGATGCGTTCGTGCCCTTCATCGCGTCGTACCGCCCTCTGTGGCTCGGTCTCGGGGTGGTCGGGTTCGAGTTGCTGATTGCGATCACTGCGACGAGCCTCGTACGGCACCGCCTCGGCTGGCGGACGTGGCGGGGAGTGCACCTCTTCGCGTACGCCAGCTGGCCGGTCGGCGTGATCCACGGCCTGGGAACGGGGACGGACACCAAGTCGCTCTGGGCGCTGGGTCTGGTCGCCGTGTGCGTGGGGGCCGTTATCGCCGCGCTTGTTTGGCGCCTTGCCCACGCCGGGCCGAGGTTCACCGCCCTCCGCTTCCTGGGCATTGCCGGCAGCGTCGCCTCGATCGGTGCGTTGATCCTGTGGATGGCGGTGGGGCCGCTGGAGCATGGCTGGGCCAAGGCAGCCGGCACTCCGGCGGATCTGCTGGCACGCTCTGGGGCTGGGCCCACAACTGCGCCCGTTCCGGTGACGCACCTCGCAGCCGGTCTGAATGATCCACTCATCGGTACCTTGGTGAGTTCGCCCACCCATGCGACCGCCACTCTCACCGACACTCGTGACCGCGCGCTCCAACTCGTGATCGTTGCCAATGCCGACGGCAGCGGGACGCTCACGGTCACCCGATCGGGTGGAGACGTCTGCCAGGCGCCGGCGACGATCGGCAACACCTCGGTCACTGCCCGGTGCGGCGGCGTGCTCGCCGCGATCCAGATCGTGAACCAGGGCAACGGCGCGATTGGCGGAACGCTCACGACGCAGAAGGCAACCGCGTGAGTGTCTCGATCGACGCCGGCAACCCCGCCCATCGTCTGCTCCCGCCGCGTCCGGTTCCGGAGGACCTGGACGCGCACCTCGCCAGCTTCGGCCCGCGTCCGCAACCCGAGTCGAATGCACTGCTCGATGCCCTCGACGCCAGCGGACTGTGCGGGCGGGGCGGGGCCGACTTTCCGACGGGCCGCAAGTGGCGGGCGGTCAAGGAACACACAAAGCGCGGTGGCGACGCGGTCGTGGTCGCCAACGCCGCCGAGTGCGAACCCGCGAGCTTCAAGGATCGCTTCCTGGTGACCTACCGGCCTCACCTTGTGCTTGACGGCCTCGAGCACGCAGCGGAGACGGTCGGTGCTCGACGGGTGGTCATCTACACGACGAAGTCCCACAGCGACGTGGAGGCAGCGCTGAGCGCGGCGATCAGGGAGCGCAGGCGGCGTGACGACAGCGATCGATTCATCGAGGTGCTGGTCGGGCCGAACCGGTACGTCGCCGGAGAGGAGACAGCCTTGGTCGCGCGCGTCTCCGGCCATCTCGCCAAGCCGAAGATTGTCCCTCCCCGTCCGTTTCAAAGCGGTGTCGATCACCTGCCGACCCTTGTCCAAAACGTGGAGACGCTCGCCCATGCAGCGCTCATCGCCCGCTTCGGTGCACCGTGGTTTCGATCGGTGGGTACGCCGCGATCGCCTGGGACCGCACTGTTGACGGTCAGTGGGGCAGTGCGAACTCCGGGTGTCCTCGAGGCGACGTGCGACACCACCGTTGGTGCCATCGTTGACCGGGCCGGCGGTGTCGACGGCCAGCCGGCGACGGTGCTGCTCGGTGGCTATTTCGGCCGATGGGTTGCGGCGGATCGCATCTGGAGCAAGACGATCGACGCCCATTCCCTGCAATCCGTCGGCGTTTCGTTGGGGACCGGCGTGCTCGTGGTCGCAACGGCAACGACGTGCGGGATCAGCGAGACGGATCGAGTGCTCACGTTTCTCGCCAGCCAGACCGCGGGCCAGTGCGGACCTTGCCATGTCGGCCTTCCGGCAATTGCCGAGACGTTCCACAAGGTGGCAACCGGCCGCGCCCGCCCCGCTGCGCTCGACCTCCTCGTCCGCTGGTCGCACGACGTCCGGGGCCGGGGCGCCTGCAGGCATCCGGATGGGGCGATGCTCTTCCTCTCCAGCGCGATGGAGGTCTTTGCTGCGGATCTTCGCCATCACCTCAAGAGCGGTCCGTGCAGGTATTCAGGTCAGCGACCGCTGCTGCCCGTGCCCGCGACAGAGGCCGGTTGGTGGTGAGGGTTCGACTGCGCGTCGATCCGATCAAGTGCAAGGCTCACGGCATGTGTGGCGAGCTGTTCCCGGAGCGCATCCGGATGGACGACTGGGGGTATCCCGTCATCGATCAGCGAGCGCTCCCCGATGACGTGCTCGAGCACGCCCGTCGAGCAATAGCCGACTGTCCCAGGGCCGCCCTATGGGTGGAATCCGTCGACGAGCCGGGTGCGCGAGTGCGCCCAGACGACTCCGACTGAGATTCCGCCACCCGGAACGTCGGCGATCTGCCAGCGACCCTTGGTCGCTTCGACAATGGCGTTACCGATCGCGAGGCCGAGTCCTGCTCCGCCGCCGTCGCTCGTCCCGCGGCGAAACCGCTCGAAGATGCGCGCACGCCGTTCCAGCGGAATGCCCGGACCGGTGTCGCTCACGGTCAGGCGCACGTGATCGCGGTCACGCGATGCCACGACGCTCACCGTTCCGTTCGCCGGGGTATACCGGCATGCGTTGTCGAGTAGCACGCCGATGAGTCGATCGATCCAGTCCGCGGGGGCGTCGACCAGTGCGAGCGCCGCTCCATCACTGCCGTTCTGGAGACGCAACCGCGCCTGAGCGGCGATGGATATGAACCGTTGAACGCCAACCTCCGCAGCCGTGATGAGATCGACGGGCTCCGTGACCGGATCCGGGGGCAGCGCGTCGAAGCGAGCGAGCCAGAGAAGATCCTCGACAATGGCGCGCATCCTGTGCGTCTCGTCTGCAACGCGGCGGAGCGTGGCGTCATCAGAGCCAGTACGTTCGGGAGCCGCCAGCGCAAGCGTCGTCTCCGCCTCGATCACCGCGAGAGGCGTGCGCAGCTCGTGCGAGGCGTCAGCGGTGAATTCGAGTTGACGCCGGCGCGCTCGTTCGATCGGTCCCGCCGTCTGCCGCCCGACCACAAACGCACCCCCGAACACGAGGACGAGGAGTGTTGGCACGACGATGGCCTCGGTGATCGTCAGGGTCGTGAGCGCCTTCGACTCATTACCCAGGCTCACGGCGCCGATGAGCCTGCCGGTGGGAATGCCAACACCGGCCACGAGGACGTCGGCTCCGTCAATCTGCGTCTCCGAGGGCGAGGCTGCGGCGAACTCGCCCGGCGGGAGGACCGGCGCTCCCGCTGTCGACGAGACGATCGCGCCGGCGGTGTTCACTTCCCAGACCAGCACGGGATCATCGACGTCCGGCTCCACCAGGATCGGTCCACCGCGACGTTGTGACAATTGTGTGAGTTCGGTGGTGAGGCGACTGGTGGCGGACGAGCGCAGTGTCTGGGCAACGATCACGTCGATCGCGATGCAGAGCGCGACCATCACTCCGGCGACAACCGCTGTTGTGATGAGCGCGACTCGCAGGGCATGTCTGCTGAGTCGCGTGCTCACGACTCCCGCTCCACCAGCCGGTAGCCCACGCTCCGAACCGCTTCCAGCCTGAGACCCGCACCAACCAGTTTGGCGCGCAGCCTCGTGACGTGGACGTCGATGCTGTTGGACGCAATCGGGTCGAGGGCATCAGTCCATGCGTGGTTTGCAATGGTTTCGCGGCTCACCACCGCGGGACTCCGGCGCACCAGCAGCTCGACGATCGCATATTCAGTTGGCGTGAGCGCCAGCGCCGTGCCGTTCACTGACGCTTGTCGCTCCGCTGGATCGATGCTCAGCCCACCGGCACGAAGGCGCACACCGAGCGTCGCCGACGGGCGTCGCATCAGGGCGCGGAGACGGGCAAGCATCTCCTGAAAATCAAACGGTTTGACCATGTAGTCGTCGCACCCGGCGTCGAGCCCATGAATACGGTCCGACGGGGTGTCGCGGGCGGTGAGCATGAGCACCGGGGTGGACATGCTCCGCGAGCGGATGGCGGTGACAACGTCGATGCCATCCATGACCGGCATTCGCCAGTCGACAACGGCTGCCGCATAGCTGTTCAGCAGGAGCAGGGCGAGCGCCTCATCCCCCCGAGCGGCGACATCGACCGTGTAGCCGGCTGAACGCAGCCCTCGTGCAAGGACCTCGAGCAGCTTCGCGTCGTCTTCAGCGACCAGGACATGCATGGCAGGGCGTCATGGGGAATGTTGAGACTGGTGCACGCGAATTGAGCCTACTCGAAGACCACACCTTCACCGTTCCGCAAGGGAGCCCACGATACGCTGCTGCTGTGAGGGCAGAGATTCCGTTGATCGACCGCACCCTGGCAATGGCTCGCTTGGATTGGGCGCCGTCTCACCGCCAACCGACGCCAATGCGGCTGGCGGTCGCAACCATGATCGTCATGCTCGCGTCTCTGGCCGCCGACGCGATCCTCGTCGCCATCGGCACGCGCATCTTTCCGGGGACCGCGGGATACGAGCATTTCCGGTTCGACGACTACGCGAAGCTCACGATCATCGGCGTCCTCGGCGGTGCCGCAGGCTGGCCCGTGCTCACGCGCATCAGTTCCGCGCCTCGCGCGCTGTATGGATGCCTTATGGTCCTGGCGAGCATGGCGCTGTTCCTACCAGACGCATGGCTGCTCGTCCGCGGTCAGCCCGCGGACGCAGTCGCCGTCTTGATGGCCATGCACGTCGCCATCGCTGTGATCCTCTACTGCTGCATGGTGTTTGTGGCACCGGTTCGGCGCATCTCCGCGTAGTGACGGCGCCAGATCAGCTTGTGAATCGGGATCCAACGCGGGATGTCACGCAGGCCGGGAATGAAGGGGACCAGAAAGAGCAGCGCCGTCAGCAGGAGCATCACGCCAACCACGGCAAGGTCGGTGTTGGCGGCGCTGATGCCCAGAAATCCGGTCGATGAGTTGAACGGCGGGATCTGATACCACATGGTGTAAAGCCAGAGCCATGCCGAGCCCGGATAGCGGCCTGTCTCGTTCATCACGCCCCAGTCACTGCCGATGAGCTTCTGCTGCGTTGCCAGATCGGCAATGTAGCCACCGTCATCCAGGAACAACAGCGCCCGCGAGAAGTCAGTCTGATAAAAGTGGTCGCTGGTCAGGAGGAGGGCATCCAGGCCGCCGGACCTGGCCAGCGTGAGCATGCGGTTCATGAGCACCGTCACCGGCCCGAAGTCTCCAGAGGGAACGGTCACGGTGCCGTCCGACGCCAGCGTCGCCGTGCCGAGTGCGGTCGTGTAACTCGTGAGCCACTTCTGCTGCTGGTCGCTCGGTGCCGCCTGGTATGCCGTCAATGCAGCGGCGAGTTCGGCATCCCCGGCGGTGGCCTGGGTGAGGGGCTGGAGCACGAAGTCGTTGGGTGCGTCGATGGGGACGTGCACACCGGCCCACTGCTGGGGCTCCAGCGGCCCCCAGCTCTGCACCGAGCCGGTCCCGGAGTTGTACGGCGGTCCGTAGCCGGCCACGACGGTGGAACCGGAAAGCTCGCCTGAGGCGGTGGTGAGGAAGTCGATGGGGTTCGCCTTCGACCAGGTCTGCAACGTGACCGAGGGCACGTCGGGCGAGGACAGCACGGCTGAAAGGATCAGCACCACGCCCAGGACAGCGACCATCGCGATCGTGACCTCCTTGAGGAGGTCATAGGGGATCATCCGGACCCCGCGGTAGTAGGTCTGCTTGTCGACCTTGGACGCCTTCACGGCGTCACCTGGAACGGATCGTCGATCGGCCGTACGACACCCTTGGCGCGCACTTGAATGATGTGCAGCACCACCAGGAGGGTCACGCCGATCGGGAACAGCATCACGTGCAGCCCGTACATCTGACCGAAGTTGAGTGCGTTGAACAGTCCGCCGAACCCCGTCGAGTTGATCGCGTCCTTGGCGTTGATGGCGATCCACTGCGAGTCGAAGTTCTGCTGGACTACGTATCCGGTGAACGCGGTGCCGACGCTGATCGAGAAGATCACGACACCGACCATCCAGGTCTTGGCCCTCCCGTCACGCCAGCCCGCTCCCCAGAACTGACCCCAGAGGTGAAGCACCATGAAGATGAAGAACATCTGGACGGACCAGAAGTGGATGCTGTTGAAGAAGTGACCGACGGACGACACATGCCACCATGCGGATCCGAAGAATGCGAGCACCACGCCGCTGATCACCAACCAGAACAGCGCGGCGATGGTGACGACGCCGAAGACGTAGACCCACGAACCGATGTAGGCAGGCTGCTTCGTCGGAAGCAACTCGGTGATCGGCAGCGTCTTCTCCACACGGCGCCGCACAGATGCTGTCCAACCCGTCGCATCGTCGACCACGGGCTGTGCAGCCGGGGCCGATGGGTCGATGGTGACGGGCGCTCTCTCGTCACTCATCGCGGGGTCCCTTTGGCCCATGCGACGGGAACGGCGCGACGAGCGCGAGCACGAAGAGCAGCACCATCACGCAGATGAGGACGAAATTCGGCAGCGAGATAAGGATGAAGCCCCAGTGGATGTATGGAGCAGGCGCGTCCATTGGCAGCCTCCGTGTGTTGTGTGGAGTGTCAGGCCGGAGCGTGGGCGATCAAACGCAGTCCGCGGAAGGGGCGGACGTCGCTGGATTCGCGTGACGTGCGGCACTCGGGGTTGTGACCAATGACCCACCCTCCCAGGTTGTTATGTCGTTCCCGAGCGATCGCCGCGTGTTGATGCACCTACCATAGCGATCGTGCTGATCCATGATCGGTACGGTCTCGTACTGACGGTCGTCGCCGCGGTTGGCGCGGTCGCCGCGCTCGCAAGCCTGCTCCGCCCACGGATTCTGCCCGCGGTACGCCTGTATCTCCGCGCGACGATCGCGTTGGTGGCCCTCCAGGTCGTGATCGGGTTGGTGCTGGTCGCTACTGGCAACCGCCCCCATCAGCTCCTCCACTGGTTCTACGGTGCGGCAACGCTGATCACGCTGCCGCTCGCCATGTGGTTCGGGGGGAAGCTGGGGGGTCGCGAGCAGTACGTGTGGTTGGCGGGCGGGGCTGTGGTGACCCTCCTGTTCGCGTTCCGGGCGGTCGCGACCGGTTGACCGCGCCGAGAAAGCAGCGGCCCGGCGCCCACTCCCGAATTGAGGACCAAAGGCACTGGTCGCGCGCGGCCACTCTGTCCAGGATTGAGTGGCAATGGGGAACAGACTCCCTCCTGATGAAGGGGCAGCGGCCTCTGGGTTATGCCCGTACTCCGAAGAGACCGTGGCCGGCTGCCGCCACTACCGCCCAATCTCTGCGCATGGTGACTTCCCCGAGGCGGCGCACTGCGCGAAGGCGTCCGTCCTGAGCGGGGCCGATCACATCCGTCACACGATCTGCCGGCGTCGCACACATGGGCCGGAGCCGCGTCAAGCGGCTCCTCAGGTCGACAACGAGCGGATCAACCTGTCGGCGCCGTAAGTACGGAGGGGCGTTCTGCCGTCCACCGCCTCCCGGTGAACACCCAGAGAACGTTCAACGTATTCGGGCGACCCGCGTTGCCGATCATCACCACGCGGCCGATATCCGGATCAGTCAGCAGCCAGGCACCGTGATAGTCGGTGTCAACAGCGGGTGAGGCTCCGTCGACTTCGCTCCACGTAGCGCCGCCCAGGGCCCATGTTGACCCCACTCGGGCGTCACCCTCGCCGATGTACATCAGGACGTCGCCGGTTCGCGGATCGGCCGCCATCGCCGCCGTGATCGGGTCGAATGGTGCAACCTCATTCGCGGCCAGTTGTGACCAGTTGGACCCGTTCCACGTCCAGGTCTCTGCGCGGCTGTTCGCGGTCCCGGTGAACACGGCGACCACTCGCCGATGCGCCGGATCCGACACCAGCACCGGCGTCGATCCCTCCACCGGGAGCGAAATGACCGGTGCGTCAGGGCGCCATGACGATCCTTCCCACGTCCAGGTTTCGTCCGTGGAGAGCTGTGCGCTACTTGGAGCCGTCACCAGCAGCAATTGCCCGAGCGCCGGGAGCGCCGCCATTCCAACCACAAGTTGGGTCCTTGTCGGCAGGTCGCCGCGGTTCGTCCATGTCGTCCCGTCCCACGTCCACGTTTCGATGACCTGGTCGCTGGGTGGGACGAACCCGGCCAGGACGATGGAACCGCTCACCGGGTCCTCGGTCATCCATCCCCAATCAATGTTGGGGTTCGTCACCGGGTGGCGCAGATGCCAGCCCCCTGCGTCGAACGTCCAGGTTTGGCGAGACGGAGTCTGTGCCCCGCTCCCAAACCCGGTGCCGCCGTACATGACGACATCGTTGTGCACGGTGTCGAACGCCATCTCGTCCATCTCGCGCGGGCTGGGGACCGGCGGCGCAAGGGTCACAGCCGGTGTTGGACCTCGAGGCTCGGCTGTCGGCGGGATGATGGCTGCCGTGGTTGGCAGATGCACTGGGTTCGGTAGAGCGGGATGGAGCAACGCCTGGACTGCGTAGTAGGCGACGGGGGCGACAACGATGAGGAGCAGCAATCCCCAGATGCGACGTCGCGATCGGCCCATGAACCCCATCATCCGAGCTTCGTTCGAGGGACGTGCGGACGGCGGGAACTGATGTACTTTGGGGCTCGGTGAGGATCGATTTAGGAGGCGAGTCATGACCACGCAGAACAAAGACGTGACGACGGTGGCGATCCTCGGAACCGGCAAGATGGGTGGGGCGATGGCACGCCGCCTCGCATCCTCCGGTTTCGACCTGACGCTGTGGAATCGCACGCCCGCAAGGGCAGAGGAGCTGCACGTGGGTCGCGTCGCGTCCACGCCCGCGGAGGCGGCCCGCGAAGCCGATGTGGTCATCAGCAGCCTGACCAACGACGCCGCGATACGTGATGTCTACCTCGGCGAGAATGGCGTGCTGCGCACCGCCGCCGGCAAGCTGCTCGTCGAAGCCAGCACGGCGGGGCCGCAGATCGCGGAAGAGCTTGGGCGTGAGGCCGACGCCAGAGGCGCACGGCTTCTCGAAGCGCCCGTTGTCGGCAGCGTGCCTGCCGTGGAGAGCGGAAAGCTGCTGATCCTCGCCGGTGGCGATCCAGCCGACCTCGCACAGGCTCGTCCGGTTCTGGAACACCTGGGCGAAGTCCGCTACGTCGGCGATCGGGCGAGCGCGCAACGGATGAAACTGATCGCCAACAGCATGTTGGGCATCACCACGGCGGCAGCGGCCGAGCTTCTCGCCGCCGGGACGGCCATCGGCCTCGACCGCGAACAGATCTTTTCGATCCTGGTTCGCTTCGCGCCTGGCCTTGCCGCCCGCGAACGCGGCTTCCTGCACGGCGAGCACACGCCGACGATGTTCGCGGTCCGCGATCTCCTCAAGGACCTTGAACTTGGCCTGGGTGCGTACGGCGAGGCGAGGGTTCCCACGCCATTGACCCACGAAGCTCGAGAGCTGTTTGCCGACGCCATGCGCGAGTCAGCGGACCTCGACATCTCTGCCGTGAGTCGTCTCGGCACGTGAGGATCTAACCGTCGGCGTTGTTGCCGGAGGGAGGCGGGATACCGACGCGAGTGCGACCCGGCGGGAACGTGTAAACCCGCGCTGGGCTTGTCAACCGACAGCGAGGCGTGACCGCGGCGGAGCTGCGAGCTCGCCGCGGTCACCCGCCCGCCGACTAACTCACTTGACCGTGATCGTCCGTTGGACGATGGGGCCGGCTCCAGCGCCGGGGAAGGCCGATCCCACGCCGCTGAACATCACGAGCGTGACCTTGTAGGTGCCCGGTGCCGCGTATGCGTGCGTGGGGCTGGCACCCGACGCGGTCGTGCCGTCACCGAAGTCCCAGAAGTACGTGAGCACCGGCAGAGCACTCACCGTCGTCAGGCCGCTGAAGTGGACCGTGTGGCCAAATTTCGGGTGTGACGGTGAGAAGGTGAAGCCCCTGGTGAACCCGCTGTGTCCGGTGGTGACGATCGCGCCGGTACCTGCCGATGAGCCGTCGACGGCGAAGACTGTCAAGCCGATCGAGTAGGAACCGGCCGACGGGAACGTGTGCGAGATCTTGGGAGTCGACTGCTCGATGGTTTCAGCCCCGAATGCGTCGTTGAACTGCCACACGTACAGCGCGAAGCCGGGTGATCCGATCGAGCCCGAAGCATCGAAGTTCAGCGTGAGCCCAGAGCCCTTATTGACCTTGAACGTCGCCGATGGCGTGGTGGCCGGCAGCGAGAGGCGCTGCATGCAGGAGTGGCCGATGTTGCTCCATTCCTCCTGGTACCAGTAGAAATGACCGTTGATCACCTGGTTGTACGCGGCACCGTCGGGCGCGTGCCCGAGCGTGGTCCCCATCTGGCCGTCGCACTGATCGCCGACTTCCTCGCCATGATTCGCGCCGGCGCCGTTGGTCCACGCGTCGTTCGGGATCGGATCCGTAATCGACTCGTTGTGCTCGTGGCTCAGCCCGCCGGAGAGCTCGCCGTCAGCAATGCCGTTCGGATGGTTCCCGTCGTCGCATGCAGGATTACCCGGGACGAAGGGATCGTTGGCATAGATCAGGAATTGCGAGAGCGACGTGTTCTGGTGATAGGCGCAGTAGGCGGCCAGGGGGGTGAAGGGCACGATGCCCGCCGAGCATCCGCCGAAGTTGGTCGTGGGGTCGTTGGTGAAGCAGCTTTCGACGTGGGGCGGCGTGAGCAGGAAGTATTCGTGGGTCAGATCGGCCTTGAGGCCCTTACCGGTGACGAAGTTCACCAGCTCCTGCTGGATCTGGGGGTCGGTGATGCAGGCCACGACCGGGGCGTTCACCGGGCACTCGGTCGTCGGATAGGGGTGTTTGTCGACCAGCACCCCGCCGAACGTCACCGCATAGCGCGAGTAAGCGCCGGTGAGGTCGGCGTACTGTGCTGAAACCGAGTCGGTGTTCTTGACGCCGCCGCTATCGTGGGCGAGGTCCTTGAAGTACCGCTCCAGCCCGGATACATACCCGGCGGGGTACGCGCTGAGGCCGCCAGGGCTCCACATCAGCATGTAGTCCGTACTCGACGGCATGACCGGACCGCCGTTGTAGTCCATGTTGGTAAAAACCTGGTCGAACGGGGTCTTGTTCCGGAGAGGAACGATCGAGGCGGGATGCTTGGAGTGCGCGGTAGCGCTCCCACCGGCGGACGGCGACGAGGACGCAGCCGACACCGTCGAGGTGCCCAGCGCTCCCAGTGCGACCGCAGCCATGGCAAAGGCCACCAGATAATTCCAACGCCGATGAACTCGCATTTGGCCACCTCCTCTCTGGGGGTCGGTTTCCGGACGCCAAATTAGATCAGATGCGTCGAGCCGATCGCAAGGCCCAATAATCTTTGTTTACCAAAAGCACACAATCGCGTCGCGGCGAGTTCAGACACGCGCCCACACCGGCAGCGGGACGGATCCGCCGCCTGACGATTTCAGACCATACTCATCAGCTTGACCGTCGAGTTGGTTTCGCCGCGGCTCCTCTTCGGCGTCATCGCGCTTACGCTCGTAATCACCATGGCTTACGGTAAGCGTGCCCAGCGTCGCGGACAGGCGCAGCGGATCGCGGCCGCCGGCCAGGAAGATTGACCCCTGGGCGCAAGCCGGCACGACGCCACCGCAGCACTCGAGCGCATTGCATACATCCTCGAACGCGAACGCGAACCCACGTACCGCGTGCGTGCCTTTCGCAACGCGGCCGCCGTGATTCGTGCGCTTCCCGATGAGGAGCTCGAGGAACGGACCAGACGCGGGACACTCCACGGTCTTGCGGGGATCGGGCCGGTCACCGCGCGGGTCATCGAGGAGGCGCTGGCGGGAGCGACACCTGCGTACCTGCAACGCCTCGAAACGGAGGCCGCGCCCATTGCGGCTGACGCGCTGGCGCTGCGCCAGGCGCTGCGCGGTGACTGCCACGTGCATTCGGACTGGTCGGACGGCGGCAGCCCCATCGAGGACATGGCTCGGACCGCTATCGCCCTCGGTCACGAGTACGTCGCCCTCACCGATCACTCACCGCGCCTCACCGTGGCGCGCGGGTTGAGCGCTGAGCGGCTCCGCGAACAACTCGATATGGTGCGCGGCATCAACGAGCGGCTCGCGCCGTTTCGCATCCTCACCGGCATCGAGGTCGACATCCTCGAAGACGGCTCGCTCGATCAGGAGCCGGACCTGCTCGGCGAGCTCGATGTCGTGGTGGCCAGCGTGCATTCGAAGCTGCGCATGCCGGAGGCGGAGATGACACCGCGGATGCTCAATGCCATCCGCAACCCGCACATGGACGTCCTCGGTCACTGCACCGGGCGCATCGTCGTCGGCCGCGGGAGACCTGAGTCGGAGTTCGACGCGGACGCCGTCTTCGCGGCGTGCCGCGAGCATCAGGTCGCGGTCGAGATCAATTCGCGTCCGGAACGGCTCGATCCCCCAAAGCGCTTGCTGAAGCTCGCGATCGAGGCCGGATGCCGGGTCGCCGTCGACACCGACGCGCACGCGCCGGGCCAGCTCGAGTGGCAGCTGCGCGGATGCGAGCGCGCTACCGCCTGCGATGTTTCAGCCGAAATGGTCATCAACACCATGGCGGCGGACGAGCTCATCGCCTGGACGAGGATGGCCTAGCTCGGGTGCGGCTCGTCGCGGATTCAGGGCGCGCTCTCGCCGCCGACTAAGGAGCTCGTCCCCCGCTCACCGGTGCGTAACTGCTGAGCAACGACTCCCAGTCTGCATCGTTCGCGCCGACGGTTCGCCGCACTGGCGCCGGCAATTCCGGCAGCGTCGATTTGAACCCGGCACCCGTGTCGAACACGACCACCGTCTCGCCCGGTTCGACTTCGCGCCGACTGCAAAGCTCCGGCAGCGCCGCGAAGGCCGCGGCCGACTCCAGGCTCAGGAATCCGGCGCCATGACGCGCCGCGAATGACTGAGTCTCGGCGAGCGCAGCCTCCGGCACGGCGATCGCGGTGCCACCCGACGCACCGATCGCTTCGAGGACGAGAAAGTCGCCGACGGTGCTTGGCACACGCAACCCCGCGGCCGCGGTGGTGGCGTCCGCCGTCGGCTCGGCGAACTGCCTCCCAGCGAGAAACGCGCGCACCAACGGCGCGCACCCTTCGACCTGCACACCGATCATCCGGGGCCGTCCGACACCGAGCAGGCCCATCTCCTCCAGCTCTGCGAAGGCCTTCCACATCCCGATGAGCCCGGTTCCACCACCCATCGGGTAGACGATCACATCGGGAAGCGACCAGCCGAGGTCCTCCGCAAGCTCGATCCCCATCGTCTTCTTGCCCTCGATGCGATAGGGCTCTTTCAGCGTGCTGAGATTGAATGCCCCGGTGCGCTCGGCGATCCGCGCCGCCAACCGGCCGCAGTCCGAGATGAGGCCGTCGACGAGGATGAGCTCGGCGCCACATGCCGCGACTTCGACCTGGTTCACCACTGGTGCGTCGCTCGGCATCACCACCGTCGCCTGCACGCCCGCGACCCCGGCGTACGCGGCCAGCGCGCCACCGGCATTCCCTGCCGACGGCATCACAAAGCTCGCGGCACCCAGCTCCCTCGCGCGGCTCACAGCGGCGGTCATACCGCGTGCCTTGAAGGATCCGGTCGGGTTCAGGCTCTCTGCTTTCACGAGCAGCCGGCGGATCCCGTACGCGGCGCCCAGTCGCGACGCCTCCAACAGTGGAGTCGAGCCCTCCCCCAGCGTTACGACGTTCGACCAGTCACGCACCGGAAGCACGTCGTGCCATCGCCAGACGCCGCGCATGGCCCCGCGCACGCCTCGCTGCCGATCGCTCAGGGTCATCGCGGCGCGCTCGAGGTCGTAGCGGGCAAGCAGCGGACGCCCATCGAGCGGGTCGCTGGTGGCGAGCTCGTCGGCTGGATATGAGACCCGACTCAGCGCACCTTCGAGATGGGTCAGCGTGGAACTGGTCGCGCCGGAGTTCTCAGCGCCCGGGTGCATGGCGGACACCTCCTCTTGCACTGACCGCGAGCACTCGTCAGGCTAGCCGGCGCCTGGCCTGTCGATGCGAGCCACGATCTGGGCTGCGTCATCGCCGAGCCGTCGCAGCTGCTCCGGCGAAAGCACATCGATCACGAGCGATCGAAGATGCCTCACGTGGCCGGGCGCCGCCGCGGCCAGTATCTCGTAGCCCGTGTCGGTCAGGATGGCCTTGGTGAAGCGCCCATCGGTGCGATCCGGCTCCCGGCGGACCAAACCCCGCCGCTCGAGACGCTCGACCACGTGTGAGAGCCGCGACAAGGACGCGTTGGTGACCTCCGCAAGCGCACTCATGCGCATCGTCCGGTCCGGTGTCTCGGACAGCATGGCGAGCACCTGATACTCAACCATCCTCAGCTTCGAATCACGACGGAGCTGTTGATCGATCGACCAGGGAAGCCACATCCACAGCCGCACGAGGGAGAGCCACGACTCCAGCTCCGACGCGGTGAGC
>DASZJB010000082.1:0-25370 GCA_035948615.1 Candidatus Dormiibacterota bacterium | reverse complement strand
CGGTCGAGCCGCCCGCCGTCGTCCTTGCCGCTGGGGGTGCCTTCATCGTCGGTCTCGGGGTTCTGCTGTCGCTCATCATTCCGGGGCCGCGGACGCTGGTCGCGCGCCTGGTGGCCCGCATCCCCAGGCTGGCTCCGCTGGCGGCGCGGGCGGAGGCCGAGCTCGACGAGCTCAACAGCCGCGCTCGCTGGGCAAACCTCGTTGGCAGCACGGTCTTCTGCCGGCTCGCCACGGCGGTGCAGTACGCAGCCCTGATGAGCATGGTCGGCCTCCACCTGGGGTTCTGGCAGACCTGGTTCGTGCTCTCCATCCGAACCCTGCTGCTGACCATCCCCATCCAGGGCATCGCCGGCATCGGCACCGGGCAGGCGTGGTGGGCGGGAGCGCTCCTCCTCGAGGGCCTGAGCGGTGGGCTCGCCGTCGCAGCCGGGCTCACCCTGCAGGCGATCGACCTCGCCGTCTCCCTCCCAGTCGCCGGGCTCGCCAGCACCCTGCTCATCCGCCGCGGCACCGAGCCCTCCGAGCTCGAACCCGGCGATGGCGGTGTGAGCGAAGACAACCCCGGACTCGATGTGGTGGGCGCGCCCACCCCGACGCCGCGCCAGCCCATCCACGTCGCCTGAGACGTCCGCCCACAGCTCATCACCCCTGGAGGCGCAGCCATGCCCCTGATCGACCGCGACGGTGAGTACGACGTCGTCGTCATCGGAGCCGGGTCAACCGGCGAGAACGTCGCGGGCCGCATCGTCCGAGGTGGTCTGACGTGCGCCGTGGTCGAGAGCGAGCTGGTGGGCGGGGACTGCTCCTACTGGGCGTGCATGCCGAGCAAGGCGCTGCTCCGGAGCGGCCAGGCGCTGCGCGCGGCCCAGGCGGTCGACGGGGCCCGGCAGGCGGTCACCGGTGGGATCGACAGCGAGGCCGTCCTGCGCCGGCGTGACAGGTTCGCATCCCACTGGAAGGACGACTCACAGGCGCAGTGGCTTGAAACGCATCACATCGACCTCGCTCGAGGGATCGGCCGGCTCGACGGAGAGCGCCGGGTCATCGTGACCCCGCCGGAGGGCGCGGCCTTCACCCTCACGGCCCGGAGCGCGGTCGCGATCTGCACCGGGAGCCGAGCGTCGATCCCACCGATTCCCGGCATCGAATCAGCCCAGGCCTGGACCAGCCACGACGCCACCAGCGCCAAGGCGGTCCCGCGCCGGCTGATCATCATCGGCGGCGGCGTGGTCGCCTGCGAGATGGCGGACGCGTGGCGGACGCTGGGCAGTCAGGAGGTAACCCTGATCGTTCGCGAGCAGCGGCTCCTCGGCAATGTGGAGGATTTCGCGGGGGAGGCAGTGCGCGCCTCGTTCGCGGAGCGGGGCATCACCGTCCTTCTCGGCACGGTCACCGAGCGGGTGACCCGCGACCAGACCGGCGAGGTCGCCGTGGTGCTCGCCGGCGGAAGGTCCGTCAGCGGCGACGAGTTGCTGGTGGCGACGGGCAGGGCTCCGCGCACCGACGGGATCGGCCTCGACACCGTGGGGCTCCGTCCCGGGACGTGGCTCAACGTCGATGACACCTGCCGCGTTGAGGGCGGCGGCGACTGGCTCTACGCCGCCGGGGATCTCAATCACCGGGCGCTGCTCACCCACATGGGCAAGTACCAGGGGCGCGCCTGCGGCGACGCCATCGTGGCACGAGCCGCGGGCAAACTCTCCGGCGACCCGCCACCGTGGTCGAGCTACACGGCAACCGCCGATCACGCCGCCATCCCGCAGGTGATTTTCACCGACCCTGAGGTGTCAGCGGTGGGACTGACGCACTCCGCGGCGGAGGCGGCGGGGATCCGCGTGCGCGTCGTGGACTACGAGATCGGTGACGTCTCCGGAGCCGGCCTGTTGGCGGACGGCTACACCGGGCATGCCCGGATGGTGGTCGACGAGGATCGCAAAGTCATCGTGGGCGTGACCTTCACCGGACCGGGCGTCGGCGACCTCATCCACGCGGCCACCATCGCGGTGGTCGGCGAAGTGCCGCTCGACCGCCTCTGGCATGCCGTGCCGTCCTACCCGACGGTGAGCGAGATCTGGTTGCGCCTGCTGGAGACCTACGGCCTGTAGGTCAGTTGCCGATGTGGTCCGCGGGGACGGCACCCATCCTCCCGGCCTGGTAGTCGGCGAGCGCCTGCGCGATCTCCGCGTGCGTGTTCATCACGAACGGGCCGTAGTGGGCAACGGGCTCGCGGATGGGGCGACCGCCGAGGATGAGCAGGTCGAGGTTGGGATGACGGCTCTCCTGATGAGTGCCAGCGGTGGCGGTGATGACGTCGCCGGCGCCGAGCGCGGCGAGCTGTCCCGACTGGATCGGACGCCGCTCCTCGCCGACGGTCCCGCTGCCCGCGAGGACGTAGATGAGCGCGTTGAAATCGCGTGGCCACGGCAGCACCAGCTGGGCACCAGGGCTCACGGTCACGTGCGCGAGAGAGATCGGCGTGTGGGTGATCCCCGGTCCGCGATGACCGGCAACCTCGCCGGCGATGACCCGCAGCAGCGCGCCACCGTCGTAGGAGGTGAGCAGGGCGACGTTTGACGCGCGGATGTCCTGGTAGCGGGCCGGAACCCACTTCTGCGCAGCGGGGAGGTTGACCCACAGCTGGAAGCCGTGAAAGAGACCGCCACTGGCGATGAGCTCCTCCGGCGGACGCTCGATGTGGAGAATGCCGGCGCCGGCGGTCATCCACTGCGTGTCGCCGTTGGTGATCAGCCCGCCACCACCGTTGGAGTCCTGGTGCTGGAAGGTGCCGTCGATCATGTAGGTGACGGTCTCGAAGCCACGATGCGGATGCCAGGGCGTGCCCTTGGGCTCGCCGGGTGCGTACTCCACCTCACCCATCTGATCCATGTGGATGAACGGATCGATGAGCGCCGGATCGGTACCCGCGAATGCGCGGCGCACCGGGAACCCTTCCCCCTCGAGCCCGTGTGGCGCCGTGGCGACGCTGATGACCGGCCGGTATGTCGATGCGGCGGGATCGGGCTGAGGGATGTGCGGGAGCGCGGTGATGTCGGCAACGGTCACAGCAGGCATGGCCAAAATTCCTTACAGGGCAAGCGCCTTTGTGGGCGCCATCACATGTTCGAGATCCCAGCTCACACCGGGGACGTCAATATAGAGTTCGATCTCGTTGCCGTCGGGATCGGTGATGTAGAGACTGTGGGTCACGGTGTGATCGCTCATGCCGACAACGTTGACCCCCGCCTCGCGGCAACGGCGGACGGCATCGCGCAATTCGTCGTCTGAGTCGCCGACCTTGAGTCCGAAGTGGTAGAGGCCGACATGGCGCCCGCGGGGCAGCGGCTGCGCCTCCTCGCCCACCTCGATGAGCAGCAGCTCGTGATGGGTCCGGCCGCTGCTGAAGAGCGCGACGGGAACGCGGCCCAAGGGACTCGCATCCGACGCCTTCAGCTGCTTCCAGCCGAGCACGTCTCGATAGAACGCGGCCGAGCGCTCGATGTTGTGCACGTAGAGGACGAGGTGTCCCAGCTCCTTGATCTCCATGCAGGAAGCTTACCCGGAGCGCCTCGAGCCAAACAGCGCGGGGCCGGACGCAGCGCGCAGCGCGGCTGAGCGACGATGGCCGGGTGCGTGGGGTGCGGCTCTCCTATCCGCAGATCATCGGTTTGATCTACGTCGTCGCGATGTTCATGACGATCATGGATGCGACCATCGTCTACGTCGCACTTCCGGCGATCGCGCGGAGCTTCGACGTCAGCCCGGCGGCGACCGATGGGATCATCGTCGGGTACCTGGTCAGCCTCGCGGTCTGGATCCCCGCGTCGGGTTGGGTCGGTGATCGTTTCGGCACCAAGCGAACCTTCATGGTCGCGATCGCGCTTTTCACCGCGGCGTCCGCGCTCTGCGGCCTGTCCCAGTCGCTGCTCGAGCTGGTGATCTTCCGCATCCTGCAGGGAGCGGGCGGCGGCATGCTGACCCCGGTGGGCATGGCGATGCTCTTCCGCGCCTATCCACCCGCGCAGCGAGCACGCGTGGCCCGCATCCTGGTGATCCCCACGGTGATGGCGCCGGCGCTCGGGCCCTTGATCGGTGGCGCACTGGTGGACAGCCTCTCATGGCGGTGGGTCTTCTTCGTGAACATCCCCATCGGCGCGGCTGCACTTGTCTTCAGCGGGCTCAAGCTCAAAGAGCACCGCGAACGTGCCGGCGAGCGGTTCGATCTGCCCGGGTTCTGCCTCGCGGCCGGGGGCTTCGGACTGTTCCTGTTCGCGCTCAGCGAGGCTGCGACTCTGGGCTGGGCGTCGCGGCTGATCGACGTCACCGCCGCCGTCGGAGCCGCCGTGATCGCGACCCTGGTCTGGGTGGAGCTGCACGCCGATCAACCGATGATCGACTTCCGGCTGCTGCGCAACCGCCTCTTCGGGGTTGCCAATATCGCATCGCTATTCGCATCCGGCGGCTTCCTCGGCCTCCTGTTCGTGGCGCCGATCTGGCTGCAAAGTGGCCGCGGCCTGTCCGCGCTCGCATCCGGTTCCAGCACGGCGCCGGAGGCGCTCGGGGTGCTGGTTTCCTCACAGCTGGTCGGCCGCATCTACCCGCGGATCGGCCCCCGCCGCCTGATGAGCGGCGGGCTCATCGGCGTGACCATCGCGACGTGCGTCCTCGCTCTTCTGATGAATGAAAATCTCTGGGTCTTCCGTGGCGTGATGTTCGCCATCGGGGTCGGTTGGGCCTATGTGGTGATCTCGCTGAATGCCGGGGTGTTCGCGCAGGTGTCGTCACGCGACACCGGCCGTGCGGCCGCGCTCTACAACGCGCAGCGACAGCTGGCTGCGGCGCTCGGGGTCGCCAGCCTGTCAACGATCATCGGCACGCAGCAGGCGGGCGCCGGGCTCGCGGGCGACGTCACCGTGTTTCGCATCGCATTCCTCGCCGCGGCCGGGTTCACCTTCGTCGGAGCGCTCATCGCGCTGGCGATCCGCGATCGCGACGCAGCGTCAACCATGGGACGCGAGCTTCCGCAGATGACCGCCTAGGGGGATCCGGTCAGAATCCGCCTCGGGCCAGGGCTCAGTGCGAGCAGGACTTGGCTTCGCCGGCCGAGTCGGACGTCTGGAAGCTGTGTCCGCACCCGCAGGTCCGGACGGCGTTCGGGTTGTGGATCGTGAATCCGCCACCCATCAGCTCATCGACATAGTCGACCTCGGCGCCCTGGAGGTACTGGGACGAGTACGCGTCCACATACACCTTGAGGCCTCCCTCGACGTCGACGACCTGGTCATCTTCACGCGGCGGGTTCTCATCGAGGCCCATGCCGTACGAGAAGCCGGAGCACCCCCCGGACTGAATGAAGATCCGCAGTCCGAGTGCGCGATCGGCCGGCTGGTCGGCTATGAGGCCCTTGAGCTGCTCACGGGCGGCGTCGGAGATCGTGACGATGGACGGGGAGGTGATTGCCATTGCACTAGGAATCATACGTCACACCCCCCTCCGGGAAACCTCGCCACTGGTCCGAGACCCCTCCGCTACCTGGATTCGACGCGCCGTTCGCTCCCCGAGGAGCCCTCGGGCGTCCGGTTCGCCGGCGTGCATGCGGTTGGCCACGGCCCCCAGCAGGATGAACTCGGCGAGGAAGTACAGCCAGCTCGCGAGCAGGAACACGAGTGCGAACACGGCGCCATACGTGGAGGAGCCCTTCGAGAAGTGGGTGAACGCCGGCCACAGCAGGGTCAGCAGCTCCATCGCCGTGCCGGCTATGAGTACCCCCGGCCAGAGTTCGCGCACCTTGTGGGTGCGGTTGGGTACCAGTCGGTAGATCGCGAGCATCAACGCGCACCAGACGACGAGTCCCACCACCGGCTCGACGCCCCAGGGCACGCCCGGAAGCACGATCAATGAGTTGACGCCGATCGTGACCACCAGAGCCAGCACGAAGAGAACGGTCATCACAAGCGCCATCGCGCGCTGGCGCAGAAAGCTGCGCTGGCGCACGCCGACCACCACCCCCAGGGCGAACTCCATGCCGGTGAAGAGGCTGCTCCCGCTCCAGAGGAGGCCGACGACGCTGACGACACCGAGCGTCGCGCGATTCTTCTGGATCGAAACGAACAGATCGGCCAGACCCATGTGGGCATCGCTGGGAAAGAACCCGAGGATCGCCGTCAGCGCGGCCGTCTTCGCGGTCTGCGACTGGGTGGCATACCCCACGATGGACAGCAGGCCGAGGATCAGCGGGAACATGCTGACGAACGCCGTGAACGCCATCGCCGACGCATAGTTGCCCGCCTGGCTCGCGCCGAATGCGGCGATGAGCCGGCCCGGGTAGGTACCCCCAAACCAGCTGATGATCGATGCGATGCGCCGCTTCACGGACGCCAGCGTGACACGCGGTACCAACGCGCGACCAAGCGGTGTCGAGGTGTCAGTCCGCCGCGACTGTGCTCGCCGCCTCCGCCGCGTATCGCGGCAGGTGAACGTCCTCCGACCCCGCGAAACGCATCGCGCCGGCGACCAGGTGGTGCCCGGCGACCTCGTCGATCAGCCGGAGCATTTCCTGGCAGATCTGCCGGTAGCTCGGATGCCCCTGCGGCGACGTTCGCAGCTCGATGAGATGCATCGCTTCGCGCGCGTTGAGCTTGATCACGTAGCGCATGCGGTGACCGAGCGTGACGAGGTAGCCCGCCTGCTGCGGGAACGCGTCGACGACCTCGCGATAGGCGGCTTCGGCCTCGCGAACGGCGACATGCCATCGCTCCCCCAGCCCGGCGTCGACGACCGCGTCGGGAACCTCGTAGCCCAGCGACGGCGTCAACTCCTGCCATTGCACGGTGAGCATGCGGTGGCGCTGCAGGTCGCGGAACGCACCGTAATCGGACACCACCTCGAAGGTGTAGTCACAGTGCTCGAACCCGCGTCCCGGGCGGTGACGGCGGTTGCCGCGATGCCCGACCGTGGCCGCAAAGAGCGTCGCCTTGCGTGAGTCCGAGAGCGGTCGCACCGCCGCGAGGAGCCGCTCCTGCGAGGCGTGGGAGTATGGAAACAGCGCCGACGCGAGGATGCGATCCTCGCCGTCGCCATCCCACTCGACGAGGGTCACCCCGGGAGGACCCCACTCGTGCTCGGGCGAGAGGCGGTCGGCGTCCACAGCGACGGCGGCCGCGGTCTCGCGGAGGTACTCGACCCAGACCGCACCTCGATCGGGGCGATCGAGCCGCGTCAGGAACTCCGGGATGAGCTTCTGGAGCTCGCTGTTCACCAGTTCCGCGTAGGCCCGCGCCTCCGGGAGAGGGTGGGCGCGGAGGCGGAGCACGAGCTGCTCGTACGCCTGCGGCGAGGCGAACATGCCGACGTTGCTCACCGTCCCAGCGGGAAGCAGGCCGCGCATCAGGTCGAGGGCAAGCGCGCGAATGGCTCGCTTGCGTGCCCTCTCGTCCGGTTCCGGGGCCAGGGTCTCGTCGAGATGGCGCATCAGCGGTTCGCGCAGCGCCGTGTACGTGTCGAAGAGCAGATCCATCGCCCGCACGTACGTGGCGCCGAGCGGCGACGCGATCAGCTCGCGGTCGCGGAGATACCGGTAGTGACCGTCACGACGATCGGTGTACGGGATGTAGCGGGTCGACTGCTCCAGGTACGCGGCGAGACGCCCCCATTCGATCGCCTTGGCGAGCGGTTGCGAGACCTGCTCGCACGCGAGGTGCACGCCCGCCAGCTGCGCCACCGAGTCGTCGCCGTACTCGGCGAGCACACGGCCGAAGAGGTCCGAGGCGCGTTCCCTGCCGGCATCGACGGCCGCCGTTCGGCTGGCGCCGTGGACGAGGAACTCGTCGACGAGCAGCCGCCGAAGGCTCTTCGAGCTGCGGCTGTACCGGGCGAAGAGCGCGGCCGCGGTCACCTGCGGCAGATTGGTGAGCGCGAACACGGGGAGGTCGAGATTGGTGACGTACGGCTCGAGCATCCGCTGCTCCTCCGCCGTGAAAGCCTCGACGTGGTAGTCCGCGATCATCGACGCAACTCTACGGATCGGCGCGCCAACCCATCGCCGGTGGAGCGGTTTGCGATCTCGTCTACAATTCGCGCCCAATGGCCGGCGCCGCCGTCCCGACCCCGCGCTTCCTTGCCGACGTCTATGAGGCGGCGAGCGAGTGCAACAAGTGCTCGCTGTGTCAGGCCACGTGCCCGGCATACGTCGTCAACCCGGTCGAATGGGAGACGGCTCGAGGACGCATCGCACTCATCCGGGACGCGATGGAAGGCCGCCTCGAGTTGCGCGACATCGCCGAAGGGCCACTCTCGAGCTGCCTGACCTGCGACAACTGCGTCGCCGCGTGCGCGCCGCGTGTTCCGACCGGACACATCGTCAGCCGTGCCCGCCAGGAGCTGCACGCCCAGGAGGGATATCCCTGGGCGCAGTCGTTCGCCCTGCGCAGCGTGCTGCCGCGACCGGGAGCGCTCCGCGCACTTCACGCTTTCGCGCGGTTCACGCAGCGAACCGGCCTGTACGGGCTGGCGCGACGCACCGGGATGCTGTCATGGCTCGGCACGCTGGGCGCGCTCGCCGAGCAGGGCGGCCCGCCGCCCGAACGCACCGTGCATCAGATGCTCGGTGACCTCCCGGCCGCGGCGCAGCCGGTGCGCGGATCGGTGGCGATGCTGGTGTGCTGCCTTGCGAATCTCACCGCTCCGGAGGCGACCGACGCGACCATCCGCGTGCTCCTCGCGTCCGGCTATAGCGTCGAGGTGCCCCAGCTCGGCTGCAGTGGTCTCCCCGCGCGAACGCTCGGCGATCGCGATGCGATGGTGGACATGGCGATCAGGAACAGCGCGGCGCTCAGCCACGTCAGCGTCGACGCCTACATCGGTGACACGGCGTCATGCACCGAGCACTATCGCGAGTACGGGAGCATCGCCGGGGGCGATCGCCAGGTGGGAGCACGTGCGCGCGAGGTCGCTCATCACACCGCTCTTGCGAGCGATTTCCTGGATCGAAACGGCGTGCGCGGGGACCTCGGGCCGCTGCGCTGGCGCGTCACCATCGACGAGCCCTGCGCTCTGCCGATCGACGGGCCCGAGCGGGGCGCGATGCGACGTCTGCTCGACCAGATCCCACGTCTCGAGGTCGTGCAGCTGCACGAGCGGGCGATGTGCTGCGGCGGAGCGGGAACGTATTTCGCGCGTGAGCCGGAGCGCAGCGAGGCGATCCTCCAGCGCAAGTTCGAGAACATCCGCGCCAGTGGCGCCGAGATCGTCGTGACCGAGAACATCTCATGCCTGCTCCAGCTGCGAGCCGGAGCAGCACGCTACGCGCCGAACGTCAGGGTCATGCACATCATGGAGGTGATGCTCGCTTCCCTGGAGGGTGCGGAGCGCCGGCGCGCCGTGCTCACCGGCTAACCGAGAGCGGACAGCACCTCGTCGATACCCATGGCGATGCAGGTGAAGGACGGGACGTCGCGCACGGTGTGGGTGGACGCCTCGCTGCCACGCATCTCATGGACGAGATCCAGGAAATCCGCCACCGAGTCGCTCTCGAAGGCCACGACGAATTCCTGATCGTCAAGTCCGAATGAGTACGTCGTGTTGATCTTCACCCCGGGATACTTGTGACCCATGGCGATGTGCTCGCTCATCTGGCGCTGGCGTTCCTCGGCACTGAGCCGGTACCACGCACGCGTCTTCACGAACGGATACACGAAGAGATAGCGGCGCCCGGTCGGCGCGATGACCAGCCGGTTGCTCCTCCCCTCCTGGTTGTCGTGACGGTGCTTTTCGACGTACATGCTCTGCTTGGTCATCGAGAAATAGCTGTATGGCGAATCCAGATATCCTGCGAGCCGGGTCCGATTGAGGCGCGCCGCGAACTCGTGCAGGTCGTCGATGCGCTCGCTCACGAGCCAGAGCAAAAAGTCCGCATCGCCGCGCGTGCCGACCGTGCTGTACGGGCGGATCAGCACACCCTCGCGATCGCCGATGTCGCGAACCAGTGCCGCGACCTCCTCGCGATCGGCCGCGCGCTCCGTCGCCGTGCGGAGGCGCCACTCGGGGCGCACGCGGTAGAAAGCGAAGCGGATGTGCTGACGCGCCGACGGCACCGGTGCCGTCGCGTCCCGTACGGTCAGCGGTGCGGTTACCTCGGACATGGCGCGGTCATCGTACCCGAGGCGTCGCGCGGTCCGGCAGGAGCGGGTTCACTCCCCGCCGGGCCGCGCCCCGGCGAGCGCGCGCTTGCGCAGCAGACGCTGGTCACGGCGCACACGAGCCTCGGCCTGGCGACGACGGTCCTCCTCGGTCACCGCGATGACCTTGGCGACCTCCGCCGGTCTGCCATCACGATCAAGCCCGACGTAGACGAGATGCGCACTCGCGACGTGCAGCTTCTCACCGGACGGAATCCGCTCGACGTCGACGCGCACGCTGATCTCCATCGACGTGTGGTGGGCGTCGTTGACGCGCGCATGGACGGTGAGCAGATCGCCGATGTACACCGGCGCGAGGAAGCTCATCTCGTCCATGGTCGCGGTCACGACGCGGCGACGCGCATGCTTCACCGCGGCGATGCCGGCCGCCGTGTCGACGAGTCGCATGATCGTGCCGCCGTGCACGTACCCCGAGTTGTTGGCATGCTCGATCTCCATCGCCACCGAGAGCAGCGTCTCGGATTCCGAGGTCGGGCGCGGCGTCAGATCCACGTTGGCGTAGAGGTCGTTGCGGTCCTCACGCGTGCGGATGAAATCCATCAGCGGAGCACGTCGAGGCTTGCCCGGACCAGCGTCTCGACTCCGACCGGCAGCGCCGCCTCGTCGATGTCGAAGTAGGCGCTGTGATGGGGCGGGACCGGACCCCGTTCGGGATGACCGGCGCCGACCAGGAAGTAGCAGCCGGGCGAGCGCTCGAGGAAGCAGGCGATATCGTCACCGACGGTGATGGGCACCGCGACGTCCACGTGTTCCTCGCCGACCGTTGCCTCGGCGGCGCGGCGGACGAGGTCGGCGGTCGCGACGTCGGAGACCACCGGCGGGCAGCCGCTCCCCCGCCAGAAACTCGCCTCGGCACCGTATCCGCTTGCCACCGCCGTCGCGATCTCCGCGACTCGCTTGAGGAGGCGCTCGCGTTCGGCCGCGTCGATTGCGCGCGTGGTGCCGAGCAACTCCGCGGAGTCGGCGATGACGTTGAATGCCGTGCCCGCCGTGACCCGGCCGATGGTGATCACCGCCGGCGAGAAGGGCGAGGTCTCTCTGCTGATGATCGACTGGATGGCGAGAATGACCTGCGCGGTCACGACCACCGGATCGATGGCGGTGTGGGGCATGCCGCCATGTCCGCCACGGCCCTGAATCGTGATCGAGAAGCTGTCGGCGCTCCCGAAGATAACACCAGACTTGACAGCAACTCGTCCGGTTTGAAGCGGTGCCCAGAGGTGGATGCCGAGGACGCGGTCGACACCGTCGGCGGCCCCGTCTTCGATCATCGGCATCGCGCCCGAGGCGGTCTCCTCGGCCGGCTGGAAGCAGAGCCGCACGCGTCCGGACCAGCTGTCCCGCAGCGCGACCAGCGCGCTCGCAGCGCCGAGCGCCATCGCCACGTGGCCGTCGTGGCCGCATGCGTGCATCACACCGTCGACGGCGGAGGTGACCACCCGTCCCTCGCCCCGCTCGCTGATGGGCAGCGCATCCATGTCGGCGCGGAGCATCAGCGTCGGCCCGGGCTTTCCGCTCTCGAGCTCGGCGAGCACCCCGGTCCCGCCGACGCCGGTGCGAACCGTGAAGCCGAGGTCGGTGCTTCGCCGCGCAACCAGCATCGCGGTGTTCTGCTCCTGGAGCGACAGCTCGGGGTGCTGGTGCAGCAGCCGCCTGGTTTCCGTGACCTCCTCACGAGTCCTGTCCACCTCGGCGCGGACGCGCGCGTCGAGATCGACGGCGACGTCACTCACGATGCGCCCGCTGCGCTGACACCCGAGCGGCGCAGGGCCACCTCTTGAATCGAGCCGTTATTGACCACACGAGTCGCGCCGGATGCACGCGCGCGCCGGCGCAGGTCGAGATCACCGTGATGCGAGAACCCGACGATCTCGATGTCGGGGCGCTCGACGCGCAGCCGCTGGATCAGTACGAGGCGGCGTTCGACAGCGCTGTTGAGATCCACGAACACCAGACCGACGTCGGGTACTTCGTCGCCGGCCACCAGCACGGCGCTGCCGCCGGCTCGCTTCATGGTGGTGCTGAGCTGGCTGGCAAACATCAGATCGTCACTGACCAGCGCGACGGTTCCCGGTGAGCCCATGCCGCCCATCATAGGTGCGAGGGCCGCCCGCCCTCGGGCAGACTGCGCCTGGCGGCGGGACCACCGCGACTGCCGACGATCGCTGCTTCAGGCGGCTCGCAGCAAAGGAGTGTCGACCATGGAGATCGGGACCGTGGGGATCATCGGCGCCGGGCTGATGGGCTCGGGAATCGCTGAAGTCTGCGCTCGCAACGGGATCCGGACGCTGGTGACCGAGGCGGGGCCTGAGCAGCTGGCCGCCGGTCAGCGCCGGGTCGGCGCATCGCTCGAGCGCGGCCGCACGTCCGGGAAGCTCAGCGATGACGACGTCGCTCGGATCAATGACCTGCTCACCTTCACACCGCACCTGGACGACTTTGCCGAGTGCGATTTCTGCGTCGAAGCGATCGTCGAGCAGCTCCCTGCGAAGGTCTCACTCTTCGAGCGGCTCGACCGCATCGTTGCGGAGGACGCGATCCTCGCCACCAACACCTCGGCCCTCCCGATCATCGAGATCGCGCGCGCAACGCGGCGTCCGGATCGGGTGATCGGCACCCATTTCTTCAACCCCGCGCCGGTGATGAAGTTGATCGAGGTGGTCCGGAGCATCGCCACCAGCGACGAGACTCTCACCGAGACACGCACCCTGGGCGAGCGACTCGGCAAGCGCATCATCGTCGCCCAGGACCGCGGCGGCTTCATCGTCAACCTGCTGCTGATCCCGTTCCTCACGCACGCGATCCGGCTCTACGAATCAGGTTTCGCGACTCGCGATGACATCGATGAGGGGATGCGGCTCGGGTGCGGCCACCCCATGGGGCCGCTCCAGCTGCTCGATTACATCGGCCTCGACACCGCATTGTTCGTCTGCGAGTCGCTCTACGAGGAGTACGCGAACAGCGACTTCGCGCCTCCCCCGCTGTTGCGCCGCATGGTGTCTGCCGGCTACCTCGGCAGGAAGAGCGGGCGCGGCTTCTACGAGTACTGACTCGACAACGGTCAGTTGGGCCGCTCGGCGGGGACCGGCTCGGGTGCCTTGCGTTCCTCGACGGTGAGGTTGACCGCACCGATCCGGTTCCCGGCGGTCCAGAACTCGGTGGAGTACAGCCCGGGCTCGCCGAACATCGGCTGGAGCACGGTCACCGTGGAGATGCTGACCTCCTGCCCGGGGATGAGCCTCGCCCCCGCCGCCTGGAATTGCAGGACGACCGGCGCGAGCACCAACTTCCCCTGCGCGTCGGTGAGGCGAAGCTCAACTTGGTGCGCCTGACCGGCATCGGCGGCGCTGAAGCGGAACCCCGCCACCACGGCGAAGGCTGCCCGGCCCGGGAGCGACGCCATCGAGAGGGCGCTGAAACCGCCACCGAGCACGTACAGCTTGCCGTCGGGTGGAACCACCGCGCTGTCTGCGAAGAACGCGAAGCTCAAGTCCATCCCGGGGTACTTTCGCACGCCGGCACCGGGCGGAGCCTCGGCCGGGTGGGCGACCATTGAGCCTGATGAGCGATCCAGCGCACCGCAACCTGCACGTGTTCGTCTGCACCACGGTCGGACGCCACCACTGCGGCGGACAGGGATCCGAGCACCTCCTGCAACGGCTGCGCGATGAGGTGGAACGCCTCGAGCTGACCTGGGTGCGCACCACGCGGATGGGCTGCAACCAGCAGCATCACCAGGGCCCGATCATGATCGTCTACCCGGACGGTGTCTGGTACGGCCGTCTTCAGGTCGCGGATGTCGACGAGATCATCAGCGAGCACCTCATCGCCGGACGCCCCGTCGAGCGCCTGCGCATCGTTCCCGACGGCCCCTGGTCGGCGACCTCGCTGACCTGAAATCGTGCGGGAGTGTAGGGTGAATCCGATCGAGTACCTCAAACAGGAGGCGACGGCATGGGTTATTTCCGCGGGCTGATGCATGGAGCGGCAATCGGAACCGTGATCGGGCTCTGCGTCGCGCCGCAGACCGGTGACAAGACGCGCGCGCAACTCCGCGTGGCGTCCGCGGTCGCACGCGAGGGCGCCAAGAGCACCGGTCGCGCGCTGAGCCGTGCGAGGCCGATGGCGAGCGGCGCCGCGCACCTGGTGGCGACCGCACGGCACCGGGGCGAGCACGCCGCCAACGGCACGGCAGCCGCGAGCGGCGCAGCAGTCTAGCCTTTCTCCGTCGAGGAGTTCGCCGCCTTCGCCGGCGCTGAGGCGGTGTCGCCGAGCGCACAGAGACCCGCGAGCACCCCGGCGACGGCATCGAGGATGTTCATCGGCGTGGTCATGTGCAGACCGGCAATGTCCCGCGTCGCCGCTGCATTGTCAGGGTGAGCGAACCCCACAACCGCGAGTAGCAGGAGCACGACGCCGACGGTGAGCACGATGTCGCCCGCGAGCCGGCCCGCGGCTCGAAACCCCGCGATGCCGAGAGCGATGCCGATGGCGACGTCGAGGACGTCCCGCACGTAGGTCAGGTGCAGGGCCATCGGGCCGACGTTGCCCTCGGGCTGGTGATGGAGCAGGGTGCCGGCGTCACCGGTCAGCAGGCCACCCAATCCAACCACCAGGAAAAGGACCGCCCCGAACTGCGCGTAGAGACGTGCCATCGAGGGTCAGACGTTAGCCGATGGCGCGGGAAGCCAGCGCGCCGCGACCATGGTCACGTTGTCCGTGCCCCCGCCGGCCAGAGCTGCATCGCACGCGCGGGTCAGCGCGACGCCAAGCGGATCCGGCGCGGAGATGATCGCGCCCAACGCCGCATCGGACAGCGGTTCCCACACGCCGTCGGAGCACAGCAGGAGGACATCACCGGGTGCCGCGTCGACTTCGAAGATATCGGCTTCGATCGGGTCGCCCATGACGGCACGTTCGATGAGATTGCGTTTCGGATGGTGGCGCGCCTCCTCGGCGCTGAGTGCTCCCAGGCGTACCTGGCCCGCGGCCCAGGAGTGGTCATCGGTGACCTGGATGACACCGGCAGCCCCGATCAGGTAGGCGCGGCTGTCGCCGACGTTGGCGACCCAAGCGTGCTTCCCGTTGACGATGGCGAGGACCAGGGTCGTGCCGGGGTTACCTCCGATCACATCGCGGGCGGCTGCCACCGCGCCGTTCGCAGCCTCCACCGCGCGTCTGAGCGTGGCTGCCGGGTCATCGGACCCCGCATCCCTCGAGAGCACGGCGATGGCGGCCACGACCGCGGCCTCCGCTGATTCGAGGCCACCTTTGTGCCCTCCCATCCCGTCTGCGAGCACGAGGGCGGCTGTCCGCCCGTCGCCCCCGACCAGCGCGTCCCAGACATCCTGGTTCTGAGCGCGGACCGGGCCGCGTTCGGTGATCCCCGCGATCTCAAGCGCCTCACCCGCGCCGGCGATTGACCGCGTGGCGCGGTCGTCGGTCATGACTCGGCCCCGGCCTCGGCGGTGGCGGGATGGCCGAGCAGGCGGCGCACCACCTCGTCGGCGACGGACACCGGGTCGAGGCACAGGATCGTCTGCATCCCAAGGGCTTGCGCCGCCTCGACGTTGCAGAGCAGGTCGTCGATGAAGAGGCAGCGTTCCGGAGCCACACCGAGCCGGGTGTACGTCAGGCGGTAGATCTCGGGATCGGGCTTGCGCATTCCGACCTTCGATGAGTCGACCACCACGTCGAAGAGCTCCGCAACCGGAAAGAGACCGCTGAATATCGACTCGCCCTCGCGCGAGATGTTGGTCAGCAGCGCGGTCTTGTACCCAGCGTCGCGGATCTGCCGCACCGCGTCGGCCATGGCACCACACGCGACCATGCCACGGCCGAAGATCACCTCCTGTGCCGCTCGGGCCTCCACCGGGTCGTTGCCGGCCCCGTTGTAGCGCGCGGTCATCCTGTCGAAGAACTCGTCCTCCGATATCTTGCCCATCTCCATCAGGTGCAGATCGTGGACACCGGTCGTCAGGTGATAGTGATCGCGGAACTCGCCAAGGAAGAACGCAATCAAGCTGAAGTACTCGGGTGGGACGTCGGTTCGATGGTGAAAGAGTGGCTCGGTCATCACACCACCGAGATCGAAGATCACGCCGTCGAACTCACGCCCGGCGGGAACGGGCTCAGAGGTCGCCTGCTGTTGAGTCATCGGCTCCATTGTGCCTAACCATGCCAACATGGCCGGTCATGAGAGCCGGAGAGTCAGCGATTCGCGGCGCCGGATCGACCCGCTCTCGAGATCGATGCTGACTGTGGAGACGGCGTCCGCCTGCGCATGCTGGTTCTGAGCAGGCACGAGGTCGAGAAGCTTCTCGCCGCCCCGCCGATGCTGGACGCGCTGGAAGCCGGGTTTCGAGCGTATTCAACCGGTCAGGCATCAGTCCCCCCGCGGACCGCTGCACGTGCGGCCCTGGGTCTGCTCGGGGCGATGCCCGGCTGGGTCGCGGAGCAAGGTTTTGCCCTCAAGGCGGTCAGCGTCTTCCCCGGCAACGGCGCGCTCGGACTCCCGACGCACCAGGGCGTGATCACCCTGTTCGACGAGCGCGATGGCTCCTTGTTGAGCGTCATGGACGGCGAGCACATCACGGCGATGCGAACCGGGGGCGGCGCCGCCGTTTCGGTCCGCATCCTGGCGCGCTCCGATGCGCAGACATTGACCATCCTCGGCGCCGGCGTGCAGGGCCACTCGCACCTGGCGACGGTGCCGCTGGTTCGCGACTTCACGACTATCCGCATCTGCTCGCGTGATCGGGCCAGCGCTGCAGCGCTGGCCGCGACCGATCCGCGCTGCGTCGTCGTCCCCGGTTTTGAGGAGGCAGTGCGTGGCGCGGACGTCGTCTGCTGCTGCACCGATGCACGGGAACCGATCACGCGATACGACTGGATCGACCCGGGCACCCACCTCACCTCGGTGGGAGGGACCTTCGGCCCAGAGGTCGACGCCGACACCATCCGCCACGCCCGCGTCTTTGTTGAATGGCGAGGCGCAGCCGAGAACGCGCCGCCGGCCGGCGCGCACGAGCTCCAGGGTCGAGATCCCGGAACGATCGCCGAGGTCGGTGAGGTGATCGCCGGACTGAGGCCTGGGCGTCAGAGCCAGGACGAGATCACCGTGTACAAGTCGACCGGGATCGGTTTTGAGGATGCGGTGGTGGCTCGAATCGTCTACGACGCCGCAGTTGCCGCGGGGGTGGGAACGGAAGTCGCGCTGTGACCGCGATACCGGGGGTCGATGCGGCGCGCGTTCACGAGGTCTCGCGGCTGGTCGCGCCGCACATTCGCCACACACCTCTGATTCCCACCCCGGCGGGCGGGTTCCTCAAGCTCGAGTCGATGCAGCCGACCGGGAGCTTCAAGGTTCGCGGATTCTTCGCTGCCGCCCATCTCATGGATCGTGAGCGGGTCGCACGCGGTTTGCTGACCGTGAGTGCCGGGAATGCGGCGCTGGCGTGCGCGTATGTCGCGCGCGAGCTCAAGGTCCCCTGCCGGGTGATGATGTCCGACACCGCCCCCGCGCTCAAGCTGAACGGTGTTCGCACCCTGGGTGCAGAGGCGGTGCTCATGCCGCGCGATCGCATGCACGAGTGGATGGCGACACGCGCGTGGGAGCGCGATCCTGAAGTCTTCATCCATCCGTTCGCCAGTGAGGCGGTGATCACCGGTCACGCGTCGATCGTTCCCGAGATCCTCGCGGACCTTCCCGATGTGGACCGGGTCTTCGTGCCGGTTGGTGGTGGCGGGTTGATATGCGGCGTTGCACTGGGGTTCGCCGCGCTCAAACCCGCAGTCCAGGTGGTGGGTGTGCAGTCCGATGGATACCCCTTGTGGCAGAACGCGTTTGTCGTCAACGGGCCGCCAGGGGTCACGCCCAATACGATTGCGGACGGGACCTCGGCGCCCTTCGACCCCGTGATGTTCGAGCGCCTTGGCGCTCTCGTCAGCGAATGGGTGCTCGTGCCCGAGGCGACACTTCGGAAGACGGTTGCGCGCATGGCGACCGACGTGAAAGTGGTCGCGGAGGGAGCCGGAGCGCTCGCGTATGCGGCAATGATCGAGGCGGGAGCGACGCCGCGAACCGTGGCGGTCCTCAGCGGCGGCAACCTCGACGGGTCGCGACTCGCGGAATTGCTCGCGGAGTAGCGCGAGCGCGTCGCGGCGTCAGGATCCGCCGGAGATCGCGACCGGAGGCCCGCCAAAGCCGCTCTGGGGCGGCTGCACCGGAACCTCCAGGCTCGGCTGGTTGTCGACGGGCTGCTGAGGCACCTCCGTCGCCGACGGGTCCGGTTGCGATGGCGGCGTCGTCGCGGGAGCGGCCTTGCCCGGCGCGGTTGTGGCTGCGACGATCGAGAAAACCACTGTGAGGCCCGCCGCGCCGATTGCCGCGTAGAGCGTGATCCGTCGGCGCAGCGCCAGGCTCAGATCACGGCGGAGCCGCGCCGAGTCGAGTTCGCCGGGTCCGGCCATGCTGCGAGGCTACCGCCCGAAACTTGCGAAGAGGTGACCGCAGCGTGCGGTTCCACCGACCGACCTGGCGAACTGCCATGCTTGCCGCCGACGAGAGGGTTGACGGCGCCGGCATTGGGCGCTCGCTGTCCGCCCTGCGCAGCGAGAGTTTCGGGTGAGGTGGTGAGGGGGCTCGCGACGCCGGCGTTGAACGGTTCGTGGCGCTGATGGATCGCATGCGGCGCGCGTGCGCCGTCGCCGTGGTGATTTCGCTCATGCCCGCCGCTGCCGCGATCGCCGCCGGAGGCATTGGCGGATCGGAACCCGGACCGGCGAGCGAGGGCACCGGGGCGCTGACGCACGGCAGGCTCGTGGCCGGCGCCGGAGGGACATACCTGCCGATCATCCCGGCGGACATCGTCCCGAGCGGCCCGGAGCCGCGCAACCCGCTCGAGATCCCACCCGCGGGACCCAATCCCCAGGGCATGAGCTGCCCGGCGTCGCATCGCTTTCACACCGGGCCGGGGTCGCCTTCACCGGGCGGCATCGTCTCGGTGGTCACCATCCATCCGGCCTTCTCGCGCAACGCCGCCGGTGGCTACGACGGTTTCGACGCTCGATTCGCATACGCGGTCCCGAATGCGATTCCGCCAGGCGGTGACCCGACCGCCACCGCCCCGGGCAGTCCGGCAACCGCGGCCAACGTGGCCGGCCACCTGATCGCCGTGACCGCTTTCGTGCTCAAGCGAGGCACCTGGCAGGACGCCCAGCCGGTGGCACCGTTTGGAGGGAGCTGCCAGGGCACGATGTTCTCGTTCAGCACGCCGTTTCTCGTGGGCAATGCTCCCCCACCCTTCCCACCGATCAGCGTGTTGCGCACGCCGCCATTCCCGACCGGGGCGGACCTTGTGGCCCGGGTGACCAGGTCCTGGACGGTCGGGAATATCGAGACGCTTCCCGGCACATCACCAACCTCACGCACCTTCGTGCACATCCCCACGTGCGCGTGGATGGACTCGACCGTTCCGGTCGTCGCCGACCCATATCACGCGCTGACCAGCACCGTCGTCGACGGTTACACGCTGTTCCTCCTCTACGAGGTCACCGTGATACCCGGAACGGTCACGTGGAGCTGGGGGGACGGCACCACCACGGCTGCACCGGGTCCGGTCGAGCGTGGACCCGCGCAACTGCCCGGTTACGACCCCGGGTCGCAGCACTGGAGCGATCCCTGCGCGGTGAGCCACGAGTATGCACAGGTATCTGCGGGAGCGACGATCACGGCAGCCGAGACGTTCACGGTCACGATCACGGTCAGCTGGAGCGACGGCGTCACCGTTCACACGCAGCCGGTGGCCTGTGATGCCAACAGCGAGGGCGCGTGTCATCTGACCATCGGCGCGGCCGATGGATGGCAGAGTGGCCCGCATCCCGTCGATCAGATCGAGCCGGTCCCCTACCAGGCGCCGTCGCCCACGCCCTAGCCGAGGCCCGGGTCAGGCGCTGAGCAGCGAGGTCCCGGTCATCTCGACGGGCACCGCGACGCCCATCGCCTCCAGAACGGTGGGCGCGATATCGCGGAGCCCGCCGCCGCCACGCAGCGGACCCGCGCCGGCGCCGCAGAGGATCACTGGCACCGGGCTGGTGGTGTGCGCGGTCAGCACCGATCCATCGCGGCGATCGATCTTGTACTCGGCATTGCCGTGGTCCGCGGTGATGAGCAGCCCTCCGCGCGCCGAGTGAACCGCGCGTGCGATGCGACCGAGGCAGGTATCGACGCACTCGACGGCACGCACGGTCGCGTCGAAATCCCCAGTGTGGCCGACCATGTCGGCGTTCGCGAAGTTTGCGATGAGCAGCGCATCCTCGCCCTGTTCCAGACGCGCGACCACCGCATCCGTGACGCCTTCGGCGCTCATCTCGGGGACGGTGTCGTAGGTCGGCACCCGTTGCGACGGGACGAGCAGCCGCTCCTCGCCGTCGAACGCGGTCTCGCGGCCCCCGTTGATGAAGTACGTGACGTGGGCGTACTTCTCGGTCTCGGCCACGTGAAACTGGCGCAACCCCGCGGCGCTGATCTCCTCGGCGAGCGTGTGGCGTACGTCCTCGCGCGGGAATGCCACCCCGGCGTTGAGATCTCGCTCGTACTCCGTGAAGGTGACAAGGTCGACGTCGCGCAGCACTCTGGACCGCGAGAAGCCGTCGAAGTCCGCGTCGATCAGTGCGTGGCTCAGCTGGCGCGTTCGATCGGGGCGGAAGTTGAAGAAGATGATCGAGTCGCCGTCTTCGATGCGGACGCGCCGTCCCCCGTGGAGAACCGACGCCGGAGCCACGAATTCGTCGGTGACGCCCGCGGCGTACTGCGACCTGATGTAGGCAACCGGGTCGGCGGCGCTGCCATTTCCGGCTCCCGCGATGACTTCGTACGCTCGCTGCGTGCGGTCCCAGCGCCGGTCCCGGTCCATCGCAAAGTACCGGCCGCACACAGAGGCGACTGCGCCGACCCCGACGCGGCTCAGCTGCTCGACGAAGGTGTGCACGAAACCCGCGGCGCTGCTCGGCGGCTCGTCGCGGCCATCGAGAAACACGTGGAACCACACGGCATTCAAGCCGCGGCGGCGGGCGAGCTCGGCGATCGCGACCGCGTGCTCGAGGTGGCTGTGGACCCCGCCGGGCGAGATCAGGCCCAGGCAGTGCAGCGCGCTGCCGCGATCGCGCGCGCGGTCGACAGCCGCGCCCATCGCCGCGTTCTCGTAGAAGCTGCCGTCCGCGATAGCCCGGTGGATGCGGGAGAGCGGCTGATAGATGAGCCGCCCCGAGCCGATGGTGAGATGTCCGACTTCCGAGTTGCCCTGCTGGCCGGCCGGCAAACCCACTGCCTCACCGCTGGCGTCGACCGTCGTGTGCGGGCACCGGCTCTCGAGCGCGTCGAGCTCTTGGGTGCGTGCCGCTGCAATCGCGTTGCCGTACGAGTCCAGGCTGTATCCCCAGCCGTCGAGGATGACGAGCACGAAGGGCCGCACCCCGCTCATGGCGCGCAGCTAGGTGACGTCACGAGCGCGGGCGGCTGCCCCGGCAGCGGCGACGATGACTCCGAACTCCTCGGCGCGCAAGCTCACGCCACCCACCAGCGCGCCGTCGATATCCGGTTCGCCGAACAGTGAGGCGGCATTGGCCGGGGTGACGCTGCCGCCGTAGAGGACTCGCGGCGAGCGTTCGAGGAAGCGTGCGCGCACGTGGTGCTTGATGTGGGCGACAACCTCCTGCGCCTGCTCCGGCGTTGCGGTGCGACCGGTTCCGATCGCCCACACGGGCTCGTAGGCGATCACCCAGGCGCCCATCGCCGGCGGACCGGCCAGCTCGGCGAAGACCGCCTCGAGCTGGCGATCCACGACGTCGAAGGTGCGGCCATCGTCACGCTCGTCGCTCGTCTCCCCCACGGCGAGGATCACCTCGAGGCCGTGCGCGACCGCCGCGACGAACTTCTTGCCAACCTCATCGTCGCGCTCACCGAAGATGTGCCGGCGCTCGGAATGCCCGACCAGCGTCAGGTCGCACCATCCGGCCAGCATCGCCGGTGAGATCTCGCCGGTGAAGGCACCCGCGTCCCTCCAGTACACGTCCTGGGCACCGAGGCGGACGCCCGTGCCTTCGAGCACCGAGTGGATCGCCCACAGATGTGTGAACGGCGGGAGGATCGCGATCTCCACCCCATCCGTCGCGGCAACCGAGGCGCAGACGGCGCGCGCCAGGGCGACGCCCTCGTCAATGGTGGTGTTCATCTTCCAGTTCCCAGCCACCATCAGCGGGGCCGTTGCCTGCCTGGGTTCCGCCATCAGCGCCGGACGACCTCGCGATCGCGGAGCGCGGCGACGCCGGGCAGGGTCCGGCCTTCGAGCATTTCGATGGTGGCGCCCCCGCCCGTGCTGATAAAGCCGATCTTGTCAGCAACGCCCGCATCATGGACGGCGGCGGCGAGATCGCCACCGCCGATCACGGTGGTCGCTCTTGAGGCGGCCACAGCACGCGCGACATCGCGTGTGGCCGCCGCAAAGTCAGGGATCTCGTAGATCCCGAGCGGACCGTTCCAGATGATGGTTCCCGCGCCGGCACAGTCGGCGGCGATGCGCTGCACCGTGTCAGGGCCTGCGTCGACCACCATCCATCCGTCGGGGATCGCCTTCCACGCCACGATCTGCGCCGGCGCTCCGGCCACGGCCTTTTCGACGACCACGGCATCGATGGGAAGGCGGAGGTCCGCGCGCCGTCCGCCGGCTTCCGCGAGCAGGCGGCGCGCGGTGTCCACGTGCTCCTCCTCCACCAGCGAGGTCCCGGTGCTCTCGCCAAGTGCGCGGTAGAACGTGCACGCCATCGCACCCCCGACCCAGAGCACGTCGACGCGATCGAGCAGATGATCGAGCACGCCGACTTTGGTCGATATCTTCGAGCCACCGACGATGGCGACGACCGGCGCTGCCGGGTTGTCCATGACGCCGCCGAGCACCTCGAGTTCACGCGCCATGAGCTTGCCCGCAACCGCGGGGAGCAGATGCGCGACTCCCTCGGTTGAGGCATGGGCACGGTGCGCGGTCCCGAAGGCATCGTTCACGTAGATGTCGCCCAAAGCGGCGAGACGGGAGGCGAAAGCCGGATCGTTCGCCTCCTCGCCCGGTTCGAAGCGGACGTTCTCGAGCATGCCGACATCGCCGTCTCGCAGCGAGGCGACCATGCTCTGCGCACTGTCGCCGACGACATCCGAGGCGAGGCGCACGTCGGCACCGAGAAGGCTGCTCAGGCGAGCGGCGATGGGGCCGAGGCGGGCGTTGTCATCGATCTTCCCGTGAGGGCGGCCGAGGTGTGCCACCACGATCACCCGGGCGTTCCTCGATCGGAGCGCTTCGATTGTCGGAATCGCCTCGCGGATCCTGCGATCGTCGATGATGGCGCCGTCGCGCATGGGCACGTTGAGGTCCTCGCGCAACAGGACTCGCTTGCCGTGGACGTCGACGTCGTCGAGGGTCGCCTTCGACAGCCCTGGCATCGCTCGTCTAGAGCCGCGACACGATCAGGTTGACGAGGTCGACGACCCGGCACGAGTAGCCCCACTCGTTGTCGTACCAGGCGAGGACCTTCACGGTGCGGTCGCCGAGCACCATCGTCGACGGTGCATCGAGGATGGATGAGTGGGGATCATGGAGGAAGTCCATCGACACCAGCTGCTCCTCGGTCACCGCGAGGATGCCCTCGAGCTTGCCACTCGCCGCCTCGCGCATCTCACCGTTGATGTCGTCGACGCTCGCGCCCTTCGAGAGCGTCGCGGTGAGGTCGACGAGGCTGACGTCGGGGACCGGGACGCGCAGCGAGATGCCATGGAACTTGCCCTTCAGCTCGGGCAGCACCAGTGCCACCGCCCGGGCGGCGCCGGTGGTGGTGGGGATGATCGAGAGCGCGGCGGCGCGCGCGCGCCGCTTGTCCTCGTGCGGAGCGTCGAGGATCACCTGGTCCTTGGTGTACGCGTGCACTGTGGTCATGAAACCGGTCTCGATGCCGAACGAGTCACTGAGCACCTTGGCGACCACCGCCAGGCAGTTGGTGGTGCACGATGCGTTCGAGATGATGTGATGCTCTGCGGGGTTGTACGCCGACTCGTTGACGCCCATGCAGATGGTGATGTCCTCGTTCTTGGCGGGAGCCGTGATCACCACCTTGCGAGCGCCCGCGTCGATGTGGCCCTTGGCGCGCACGGCGTCGCTGAAGAACCCCGTCGATTCGACGACGATGTCCACGCCGAGGTCGCCCCAGGGAAGCCGCTGCGGGTCACGCTCGGCGAGTACCTTGATGACCCGGCCGTCCACCGTGATACTGTCAGTATCGGCAGCAACCGTTCCGTTGAACCGCCCCAGGACGCTGTCGTACTTGAGCAGATGGGCGAGCATCTCCGACGTGGTGATGTCGTTCACGGCGACGATCTCGAGGTCGGGGGAGCGCTCTCTGGCGGCACGCAACACATTTCGCCCGATCCGGCCGAAGCCGTTGATGCCAACTCTGACTCCCATGCAGGGCAACCTCCATTCGTCGCGATGATCGATGCCGGTTCAGCGGCGAGGTCTCACCCTATCACCGCCCTCGCCCGCCGCGGCGACCAGGCGGTGCAGTCGCCCGGCCATCGCCGGCCGGCTGCAGCCGGCGCGTTCGGCCAGCTGCGCGAGGTCGTCATCGGGGTGGCGAGCGCGAAGGGTCGCCGCCTCACGGAGCGCCGGGGGCAGCGCCCGCCAGCGCGCGACGTCGGCCTCGAGCACGGCGATCGACTCGAGCTGCAGCACCCCCGCAGCCGCGGTCCGGCGCAGGTTGGCGGTCTCGGCATTGAGGCGGCGGTTGACGCCGCTGCGCACCTCACGGATCACCCGACCCGCCTCGAAGGTCAGCCGGCCGGCCTGCGCGCCGATGGAGCTGAGCGCGGTCCCGACGGCGGGTCCGGATCGGACCGTGACCACCCAACGCCCACGCCGCCGGCGGGTTCGAGCGCTGACTCCGAGGTTCGCGAAATCATCGGCGAGCTGCGTGGCGCCGCCCTCGTCTGCGCTGCCGATCTCGAGGTAGGGCTCCCCATCAGGGCGGACCAGGCGGCCGGCGCTGAGAAACGCTCCGCGAAGGCGGCTGCGTCTGCAACAGATACGGATCGACGTCGTCCCTATGATCGCCGGCTCGATGCCGACGAGCAGGTAC
>DASZJB010000081.1:0-6921 GCA_035948615.1 Candidatus Dormiibacterota bacterium | reverse complement strand
GTGCCGCGATCCTCACTGCGATAGACGCCGAAGTGGTTCTGGGCGAAGAGCCGCTCGGGGCGATCGGGATGGAACGCCACCTTGTGAACGCACTGTCCGAATTCCGGAAAGCGCTGATCCTCTGGCATGAACGCCGCCTGGATGCCGCGGTTTGCGGGCTCCCAGCTCGCGCCCCCGTCACGGGTGCGGTAGACGCCGGCGGCCGACATCACCACCATCACGTCGTCGGGGTTGGTCGGGTGGGGCAGGACCGTGTGGAGGCAGGCGCCGCCACCGCCGGGCATCCAGCTCGGACGGTGCGGATGCCGCCAGAGGCCCTCGACCAGGGTGAAGCTCTCACCGCGATCATCAGATCTGAAAAGGGCGTGCGGCTCGACGCCGGCATACACCACGTCTGGCTGATCGGCGGGCGCGGGCTGAATCTGCCAGACGCGGGCGACCGCTGCGTCGCTTCCCTCCGGAAAGCCGATCGGCGGTTCGGCCGGCTCGGTCCATGACTTGCCGAGATCGTCGGAGTACGTCAGCAACGGACCCCAATGGCCGCTCCCGACGCCGGCGAAAATCCGTGGCGGGTCCTGGCGCGTGTCGATTGCGACGCCGTAGACCTCCTGGTTGAGGAACTGAAAGTCGTCGGTCGCCCAGGTACGACGATCGTCGGTGCTCCGCGCGATCATCAAACCCTTGCGTGTTCCGATCAGCAGGATCGTCAGTCCCATCGAAGCCCCTCCAGGAGTTGCCGGGGTCGCGGGGCAGTCTATACCTCTGAACAAAAAAGCCGCAGATCCGAGGTCCCGATGCGCACCGGCACGGCGACCAACTGTGCAAGGTCAGCGAGGATTGATTGCGACCGCCCTGCCGGGAAACGGAGCGGGTTCGACCCCGAGATCGTCCATGGCCCGCCGGTAGTTCAGGTAGTGCCGATGGGCCTCGCCGTGCCGGCCGGAATCGGCCAGCCCGTGCACGAGGCTGAGATGCGCCTGCTCGTCGTAGCGGTCCGTCTCGAGGATGCGCAGCAGATGGGTGACGGCTGCGTCGGAATCGGCGGCATGGCGGGCCAGCAGTCGCAACGCCGACACGTATGCGGCGCGGGCCTCTTCACGGAGGGCGACCGCCCAGTCGTCGTACGGATTCTCCTCGAGGAAATCGCCCGTGTAGAAGACGGTCGCGGTGCTGAGAATCGGCAGGCCGCGCGCGACGTCGCCACGACGCAGACGGTCGAGCCCGTCCGCCGTCGCGGCGAGAAACCGCTCGACATCCACGTCGAGCGCATCCAGGTTCAGCGCGACGGCGTCCTTGTCCGCGACAACGAAGTGCTCTGGCGAGAAGCGGCGTTGCGGATCGAGCACGCCGCGCACTGTGGTCAGTGCCACCGACAGGCGGTTCGCCACGCGATCCGGGTCCTCGCCGGGCCAGAGCGTTTCCATGAGGTACCCGCGAGGGGCCGGCCGGCCGCGCCGCGCGATGAGCAGCTTGAGCAGTTCCCGCGCACGCTTCGACTGCCACTCGGAGACCCGGACCAGGTCACCGTCGCGAAACACCGAGAAGCCGCCGAGCGACTGGATTCTCACCGCCACGCGGTCACGTGGACCCAGGAAGGTCAGGAGCCCCGCCGCCACGTTGCCGCTCTGATGCGCGCGCACCCCGAGAGCCTCGAGTTGCAGCTCAGCCTTCCGGCGGAGCGCCGCTGACCCAGCCCCTCTGTCGATGGACGCAAGGACAAGATCCACCTTCGCCTCGCCAAGCGGATTGCCGACCTCCTGCCAGATGGCGCGGGCCTCGGCGAGCCGCCGGCCGGTGACCCGCTGATCCTCGGCGGTCACGCCCGCGAGCGCCAGCGCCTCCGCAAGCCCCGGTCTGTCGTGACGGCCCCTCGCCACCACCTCGGCCTCCGCGGCAAGCCCCCGCGCCCGGGCGACGTCGCCGCCCGCCGCGGCAACCCAGCCGGCAGCCAGGAGCGCGATGACATAGGCCATGCCGGTGCCGTACGAAACCGCCCGGTCGGCGAGAGCCCTTGCCCGGTCGGGATCCTCGCCGGCCACGACCATGGCGAGGTATGCAAGCGCAGGCACCAGTCCCTGAACATCGCCCGACTTCTCCGCGATCTCCACGCCTTCCTCGAGCATGACCCGCGCCTGGGCGAGGTTGCCGCGTTCGCTGTACACCTCACCGATCAGCGTCAAGGGATACGCAAGCATGTCCGAGCCGATCTGGAGGTAGCGCAGCCGCGAGGCCTCGAGGTCGGTCAGGGCGTCATCGATGCGGCCCATCCGCAGCTTGGTTTCCCCCCGATTGCTCAGGCTGAGCGCCAGGAAGCTCGCAAACGACGTCAGCTCTGCGAGGCGAACCGCCACGTCGAGCTCCTGGAGAGCTTCGGCGTACGAACCCTCCTCGAGGAAGTGCGAGCCGCGATTGGTTCGGATGCGGACGACCTGGAGCACGTCCGACGCCTCTTCTGCCGCTCGCAACGCAAGAAGGTAGTGCGCGTCATTGCCGCGCCGGTCTCCGTCGAGGGCCGCCAGCATCGCCATGACTGTGTGCGCGGCGGCGAGGGCCCGGTGGTCGCCGCACGCGGTCGCCGCGGCAAGGGCCCGACCCGCCAGCTCCCGGCAGGGCTCGACGTCGCCGCGGATCCAGTGTGCGGTCGATGTCCACGCGAGGAGAAGCGCCATCTCCATGGGATCCGCCGTGTGGTCGTCGATACCCCGCTGGTAGACGGCGAGCGCTTCTTCATGCTCGCCGCGCAGGTAGTGGATCAGCCCGATCCGCCACGCGAGGTGGGCGGGAAGCGACTCACCGCCCGCGGCGGCGCGCTCGAAACAGGCCAGCGCCTCGCTCCAGTCGCCCTGGATCTGCTGCGCCTCGCCGTCGAGCTGCTCGATCTCGGTCGACCGCAGGGCCGGCGGGACGGCTCGACATGCGCGCAGCACAGTGGCGATCTGACCGGCCGCGAGCAGCTTCGCGCCCTGCTTCGCGACCACCCTGGCCAGCTGATCTGAGGTGCTCGCCGAGAGCAGCACCTGGATCGCGTCGGCGGGGTCGCCATTGGAGTCGAGCCAGGCGCCGGCCGCCACCCGGAGATCCTGCGCGACTGCGTCGGCGACCGGGAGCGACTCGAGCGCGTAATCGCGTATCAGGGGTCGCAGCGCGAGGGAACCGTCCTGTCCACGCTCGACAAAGAGGCCCTGGCGCGACAGCTCGACGAGCATCGATCGCGACCCGGCCATGCCGATTGCCTCGCACAGCTCGGGGGTGAACCGCTCGAAGATCGCGAGCTTGCTGATGAGGTCCCGAACCGCGTCGGGGTGACGCGCGAACACCTCTTCAGCCAGATAGGAGAACAGCGGGGTGTTCGGCTTGTCGAAGCCTGCAAAGACCTTGCTCCACGTCTCAGGCGGTGATGACTTCAGCGCCTCGACGGCGAGGGTCACGGCGGCAGGCCATCCTCCGGCGATGCGATGAATCTCCGCCGTCAGCTCCTCGGCCGGTGAGCCGAGCTGACGCTCAACGAGCTCCCCCACCTCCGCCAGGCTGAACGCGAGTTGATTGCCGTCAATCTCGAGCAGCTGTCCCTGTCCGCGAAGCCGCTCGATTTGAAACGGTGGCTGTCGCCGTCCCGAGATGACAAGGTGAAGTCGCGGAGGCGCATGACGGCACAGGGCTTCGACAAGCCGCGCCGACGGGCTCGAGGCAGTGAGCTCGTGCGCGTCGTCGATCACGAGGATGAGATCCGAGGTGAGCTGCGCGTGCAGGATCTCCGCGAGCTGCGCGGCCAGCGCGTCCGCGCGAAGGAACTGCTCGAGCTCAGGACCTCCGGCACCCTCGGCAAGCCAGCTCACATCGCTGGGGATGTCCGGCACTCGCAGGCGCAACGCGTCGCTCAGCTGGCGGCCCAAGGTGGGCAGGTCAAGGTCGTGCTGGTCCGCCGTGTACCACGCACACGGAGTGCGTTCCCACCACGACGCGAGCAACGTCGATTTGCCGAACCCGGCCTCGGCCACGACCACCGTGAGGCGCCGGTTGCGCGCCGTGGTGGCGAGCTGCTCGAGCGCGTGGCGCGCGATCAGACCGTCGGTCGGGCTCCGAGGCAGGATCTTCGCAATCGGCGTCGCGTCCACGATGCAGAGAGTGTGGACGGGTGCCGGGCGACTACGCGTTAACGGGTGCCGCTCTGCGTGCGAACAGCTGGAAGATGCCGCCGAGGTGGAGACGTTTATTGATCAGCGCGTACGCGGCGAAGCCGAGTACGAGGGAGAGCCCAGTCATCAGCCCGCGCTGGATGATCGCCGCAGCGCCGGCGCTCCCCGAGGCGAATCCCAGGAAGATGAGAAGCGCTGCCACGCTCGCCTCGTTGGCGCCGACGCCGCCGGGGATCAGGCTCACCGCGCCACCGATTGTGGCCAGCGCGAGCACGAATGCAGCCTGCCACCAGCCGACTTGCCCTGGCGCCAAACCCTGCAGCACCAGCCAGAAGGTGGTGACGGCGACCACGACGCGCGCCGCGTCGAGCACCGAAAGAGCAAGGGCGTCGCGGCGGTGCAGCAACGTTGACGTTTCCTGCTGCAGCTCGTCGATGGCCGGGAGCAGCTTGTTGAGAAACGGTATGTGCGCCACCAGGTCGTGAAACCGGCAGAACACGGGTGACACGGTGAGCACGATGACAATCAGTGCGATGCCCAACGCGACCGGTATCACCGCGGCGAGCCCGTAGCCCAGCGCGAGAATCGCCGGCAGCGCCGCGAGGATGAGCCAGAGCATGTATGACAGCTCCTGCACGGTGACTGTCGCGGCGACGGTGCCGAAATCCGTGCCGTCGGCGGTGCTTGCAAACGCCGCGCGTGTCAGATCACCCAATGGCACGATCGCGGTGATGGTCTGCCCCGCGAGGTTGATCAGGATCGTGTCGCGGAGTCGCAGCCTGGTGCCGACGTCGGTCAGCAGGTAGTGCCAGCGAATCCCTTGCAGTATGTAGACGAGCACCGAGAGCAAGACGATCGGCGCAATCAACGCCAGCTGGAAATGTTCCAGCGCACTTCCCACCTTGGCGGGGTCGAGGAACAGCACGACGGCGGCGATCCCGGCCAGCCCGATCACGCCGGTCAACACGCGCCGAAGCGGGACCGGTAATTTCCGCCTCGCGGACACGGCCACCTGGTCGGTTCGGTTAGCGATGCTCAGACGACGGCACCGTCGCTGGTTGGCAGCGCTTTCCTCGTGGTTACGTCCGCCACGTGCGGGGTTTCGTCCGCCATATCAATGAGTCCACTCTATACGGCGAATCGAGGTTCCGGTCATCGCCAAAGAGTTGGCGATGACCGGATGCCTCACGCAGCGAGGGTTAGGCCGCCCGGACCTGGCGGGCACGCGGGCCCTTGTCGCTACGCTCGATCTCGAAGCTCACGTGCTCGTCGCCCGTGAGGTTTTCGAAGGTCAGCGAACTGTCGAGTCCACTGCGATGGAAGAAATACTCCTGTCCATCCTCGGCGGTGATGAAGCCGAAGCCGCGTTCGGCGACGATCTTCTTTACGGTACCAGTCACTCTGGTCTCTCCAATTCCTTCTCGTTAGCAAAACAGACGCAGCGCGTCCGTTCGAGAAGGAATGACGACCACGAGCGATACCCCTCGAGACTCGAGGTGATGCCATCACCATACCCCAACGGTACTGGGCTAAACCTGGGCGGGCGAGAGACCCGGCCCGACGGAGCCGCAGATCAACCCTGCGGGCACGATCGGGAGGCCATCACAATGCCCGTGTGGAGGTCACCACGTGGGGTTCGTGAGCCGGGCGTTCCAAGGCCGGCCCCGCGATCAACCCCGAGATGCACGCCTGCCCCCCGGTCAGTACCTGGTCCGCGACTTCCCGGTGCTCTCCGCCGGTCCCACCCCGCATACCTCCCTTGATGAGTGGTCGTTCTCGATCGAGGGCGAGGTCGATGTGGAGAAGCACTGGAGCTGGGAGGAATTGCGTGCGCTGCGGAGCGAAACGGTGACTCGCGACATCCACTGCGTCACCAAATGGTCCAAGCTCGACACCACCTGGGAGGGCATCTCGGTCGATACCCTGCTCGAGGGCGTCGAGACCGCGGCGGACTACGTGATGGCGTTCTGCGACGGCGGGTACACCACCAATCTCCCGCTCGACGACGTCACCGGGGGCAAGGCCTGGATCGCCTTTGCCTTCGACGGGCAGCCGCTCGAGAGCCAGCACGGCGGGCCGGCACGGCTGCTGGTGCCGCACCTGTACTTCTGGAAAAGCGCCAAGTGGGTGCGCGGACTGCGCTTGATGAACGAGGACTCGCCGGGCTTCTGGGAGACGTACGGCTACCACATGTATGGCGATCCGTGGCAGGAACAGCGCTACAGCGGCGACTGATCTGGCGCACCGCCGAGGTGGTCGACCTCATCGATGAGACCCCGCGGGCGCGCAGCCTTGCACTGGCGGTTCCCGGCTGGCCGGGTCAGCTGGCGGGTCAGCACGTCGACGTGCGCCTGACCGCCGAGGACGGCTACCAGGCGGAGCGAAGCTATTCGATTGCATCGGCGCCGGCCGGGGAGCTGCTGACCCTGACCGTCGAGCGCCTCGACGACGGCGAGGTTTCACCCTACCTGGCGGGCGAGCTGCGAGCCGGCGACAAGCTGGAGCTGCGCGGTCCGATCGGTGGCTACTTCGTCTGGGAGGTCGCCCTCGGAGGTCCGCTTCTCCTCGTCGCCGGCGGATCGGGGATCTGTCCGCTGATGGCCATGCTCCGGCTCAGGCAGGCTGCCGCCGGCGCCATTCCGACCCGATTGCTGTACTCGTCGCGCTCACTCGAGGATGTGATCTTCCGTGACGAGCTCGACCGCCTGGTCGCGACCGGCTCAGGGTTGGAGGTGATCCACACGTTGACCCGCTCCGTGCCCGAGGGGTGGCCGGGACTGCACCG
>DASZJB010000080.1:0-13754 GCA_035948615.1 Candidatus Dormiibacterota bacterium | reverse complement strand
ATCTGCATCGGTGTCATCCTGTACCTGCTGGTGCGCAGGAACGTGCGCCCGGGCGTGCTCGCAATAACATACGTCGCCCTGTACGCGATCAGCCAGCTCATCCTCTTCCAGTTTCGCGCCAGCGAGCCTCCGGGACCGCTTGGTTTGCGCGAAGCGCAGTGGACCTCCATCGCGATGCTGGTCCTCGGCGTCCCACTGCTCTATCTGGCGTGGCGGCGCACGCTCGCAAGGTTCGAGAAGCGAAAGCCGGATGAGACCGCAGCACCAAAAGAGCCGGCAACAGCTCGGTGATCTCGCAGACGCTCTTCGACCTCATCGGCGTGGTGCAGACGATCCTGGTGGTGCTCATCTTCGCGCGCATCGCCGTGTCGTGGATCGGTCTGAGCCCGTGGCACCCGGTGGTGCGCTGGTTGCGCATCATCGTCGACCCGATCCTTGCCCCCTTTCGCCGGATCCTTCCAAACTTCAGCGGGATCGACTTCTCGCCGATCCTCGCGATCGTCGTCATCTACTTCGTCGCGCAGATCCTGCAGACCCTGGTCCTCGGTGGCGGCCTTGACCCCGCCTTCACTGTCGTGTCTCTCATCGAACAACTGGTGGTCGACATCGCGATTGCGATCGCGGTCGTGGTTTTCATCCGCATCCTGCTCGCGGTGTTCCACGCCGATCCGTGGCACCCGATGGTGCAGATGGTGCGGACCATGAGCAATCCCCTCGTCGCCCCGTTCGCCGGACTGCACCGCGGCCAGGTGACGGGCGGCATCGACTATCCGGCGATCGCCGCGCTGGTGATGTACATCGTCCTGATCTTCGTGATCAGGTTTGTCTTCGGCTTGCTGCTCGGTTCGATCTGAGCGGCGACGGCTCCATCAGCGCCGAGCCGCCGTGCGCTCGCGTTCCGGAGCCCGAACCCGGTGCATCTCGATGCGGTAGGCGCTGTCCCCGACCACGTACTCGACGGCACGTTCGAGCGCTGGACCCGGCTCCACCGCGAAGTCGACCGCGAGCGTGATCTCGTCGACGCTCGTCCCCGAGTCGACGTGGAGGACGACCGGACAGTCGCCCCGATGCTCCTCGAATGCGCGCCGGAGCTCTCCGAGGACGGCGATCTGCGCGGCACTCACGCTGATGTGCACGGTGCTGTCTCGCCGCCAGGCGGCAAGACGCGGATCGTCATACGCGTAGACGGCCTCGGCGAGGATCTGGGGAGGCTCGAGGTCGACACGATCCTCGTCCTCTACGATCGGCGCCGAGGCTGAGACGTTGGCACCCCGCCCTGCTTCAACCTTGCCGCGCACCACGATCACGGCGTCGGGGCGGAGGGCGTTCGCACATTCCTCGAAGACGCGTGCGAAGACGACAACCTCGACGCTCCCGGTGAGATCCTCGATCTGCAGCGCTGCCATGCGCTGGCCGGTGGTGCTGCGTCGCGGGATGAAGGTGCGGATGTCGCGGATCGCGCCGCCGACCTGGACGATGAGCCCGTCAAGGTGCGCGCCCAACTCGTTGATCGTCGTGTCGACGCGCTGCTGCAGTTCGCCGGCGATCCGCCGCAGCGGGTGGTCGCTCAGGTACATGCCGAGAAACTCACGCTCCCAGCTGAGCCGCTCGTCGGCCGCGATCGCGAACGGTCCGTTGACGTTGTGGCTCTCGACCTCATCCACCAGCGGAACGATGGGTTCGATGAGCACCACGGTGTCGCCGAAGAGCGATGTCTGCCCCGACTCGCGCTCGCGACGGATCGTGTTGGCACGGTCGATCGCGCGATCGAGCACCGCGAGCATGGCGCCCCGCTCGCCGAGCGAATCGCACGCGCCACTGCGGATCAGGGCCTCGACGACGCGCCGGTTCAGGTCGCGGCTCGAAACCCGCAGGCACAGGTCGAAGAGCGACACGAACGGACCGCCGGCATCGCGCTCCGCTACGATCTCCGCGGCGACACGCTCGCCCACGTTCTTGATGTGGCGCAACCCGTAGAGAATCTCGCCCTGCTCCTCGGCGCCGAGACTGAACGCTGACGCGCTGCGGTTGACGTCCGGCGGGCGCACCACGAGCCCGCGTGCGTGGGTATCGAGGATCGACTGCTTCAGCTTGTCGAAGTTGTCGGCTCTGCTGTTGAGCAGCGCGCACATGTACTCGCGGGGGTAGTTCGCTTTCAGGTACGCCGTCTGGTACGCGATTAGCCCGTATGAGATGCTGTGCGCACCGTTGAACCCGTACCCGGCGAACAGCGCGATGAGCTCGAAGAGCTGCAGCGCCGTGTCCGCCGCGACCCCGCGCTCGGCCGCCCCGCGCAGGAACTGCTCGCGCTGCTTGGCCATCTTGACCTTGTCCTTCTTGCCCATCGCGGCACGAAGGATGTCCGCCTCGCCGAGCGTGAACCCCGCGACTGCCGAGGCGATCTTCATCACCTGATCCTGGTAGAGGATTGCCCCGTAGGTTTCCTTCAGGATCGGCTCGAGCTCGGGCAGCATGTACGTCACCGGCTCCTCGCCGCGCTTGCGGCGCATCCACGTCGCGGTGGCGCCGCCTTCGATCGGACCCGGGCGGTTGAGCGCCACCGCGACTCCGACGTCTTCGAGGCATTTGGGCTGCATGTCGATGAGGATCCGTTTGGCGAACGTCGCTTCGAGCTGGAAGATGCCATGCGTATCGGCCTTGCCGAGAAGCTCGTAGGTCTTGGTGTCGTCGAGCGGGAGCTTGTCGATGTCGAGGTCGATCCCGCGGTGCGCGCGAACCGTCTCCGCTGCCTCGGCGATGACGGTGAGGTTGGAGAGCCCGAGCAGGTCGATCTTCAGCAGGCCGATCTGGGAGACGCCGTTCATGTCGTACTGCGTCACCGCGGTCCCGTCACCGGCCGTGGACCGTTGCAGCGGCACGATATTCGCGAGGGGCTCGGAGCCGATCACCACGCCGGCGGCGTGAGTCGACGCGTTGCGACAGATCCCCTCGAGGCGCCGCGCGTTGTCGATGACGTGCCGCGCCCAGTCCTCGTGCTCGTACAGCTCCCGAAGTTCGCGGCTCTCTGCGAGCGCGCGCTCGAGCGTGATGTTGACCACCTGCGGCACCAGCTTCGCGAGCCGGTCGACATCGGGAAGGGGCACGTTGAGCACGCGGCCGACGTCGCGGATCGCGGCCCGCGCAGCCATCGTCCCGAAGGTGATGATCTGCGCGACCCGATCGCGTCCGTATTTCTCCTGCACGTAGGTGAGCACGCGATCCCGGCCCCGATCATCGAAGTCGATGTCGATGTCAGGCATCTGGACGCGCTCGCGATTGAGGAACCGCTCGAAGATGAGGCCGTAGCGGAGTGGCTCGATGTCGGTGATGTGGAGCACGTAGCTCACCAGCGATCCGGCGGCGCTGCCCCGGCCCGGGCCGACGCGTACCCCGTCGCAGCGGGCCGCTCTGATCAGGTCCCAGACAATCAGGAAGTACGCCGAGAACCCGGTCTCGCGGATGACGTCGAGCTCCATCTGCAAGCGCTCGCGTACCTCGGCGGTCACCGCGTCCGCGTAGCGCTCGCGTACCCCGGCTTCGCACAGCTCGCGCAGATACGTGTCGGCATCGAGACCCTCGGGTATCGGCGAGTAGGTCGGCAGGAGGTTGCGCCCCAGTGGAATCTCAACGTGGCAGCGAGCGGCGGCGGCCACGGTGTTGGCGACCGCCTCTCCGTAGGCGGCGAACCGCTCGCGCATGTGACCGGTGCTCGCGAGGTAGTACTCCGGTCCGGAGAACCGGAACCGCTTCTCCTCCTCGCGGCGTGCTCCGGTCTGCAGGCACAGCAGGATATCGTGCGCCTCGGCGTCCTCGGGATTGATGTAGTGCGCATCGTTGGTCGCCACCAACGGCAACCCGGTCCGCCTCGCGATCTCGACGAGCCCAGCGCGCACCGCCTCCTCCTCGGGGATGCCGTGATCCTGGAGCTCGAGGAAGTAGTTGTCGGCGCCAAAGATCTCGGCGTGCTGACGCGCGATCGACTCGGCCACGTCGAGGTCGCCGCGCACGATCGCCTGAGGCAGCTCACCACCAAGGCATGCTGAGAGGCAGATGAGCCCGTCGGCGTGCTCGGCGAGCAGCTCCTTGTCGATGCGTGGCTTGTAGTAGTAACCCTCGAGGTGGGCGGCGCTGACCAGCTTGATGAGGTTCCGATAGCCGGCGTCGTTGCGCGCCAGCAGGATCAGATGGTTCGGGTCGCGGTCCGCTCGCCCCTCGCGATCGGATCGTGAGCGCGGCGCCATGTACATCTCGCAGCCGAGCACGGGATTGATCTTCGCGGCGCGTGCCGTCGAGAAGAAGTCCACAGCTCCGTAGAGGACGCCGTGATCGGTGATGGCGAGGGCCGTCTGGCCCATCGACTTCGCCGTGTCGACCAGCTCGTTGATCCGTGCCGCCCCGTCGAGCAGTGAGAACTCACTGTGGGTGTGGAGGTGAACGAAACCCCCGGTCTCGGTCTCCTCGCCGGTTGCGGTTGTGCCCTGCACGCTGCCTCCTGGCTGCGGTCGACTGACGGCGAACAGACGTACGCTACCACTCCGCGGCAGGCCGCCGCCGTGGACATTGAGCGTACCGCTCAGTGGGTGCCGGGGTGCTCGAGCTACCCATCCGTCGCGGCTGCGCCGGCCCGTGTGAGCGTCACGACGCTCTCCACGTGATAGGTCTGCGGAAACATGTCGACGACATCGAGCGCGTCGACGCGATACGGGCCCGAAGCCACGAGCGTGTGCAGGTCGCGCGCAAGCGTCGCAGGGTCGCACGACACGTAGACCACGCGCTCCGGCCCGGCGAGCGCAAGCCATCCGGTCACACGTCCCGAGCAGCCCGCCCGCGGTGGATCGAGGATGACGACGTCGGCCATCTCCGCAGCCCCGACGCGCGGCAGCGCATCCTCGACCGGCGACAACACAAAATGCATGCGGTCGGCAACGTCGTTGACGCGCGCGTTGAGCACGCCGAGCTGCGCGGCACCGCGGTTGCTCTCGATGCAGACCACCTCGCGCGCATCCGCGGCGAGATGACAGCCCAGTACGCCGATCCCGGCGTACGCATCGACCACGCGCAGCTCGGCATGACCGCCGAGCGCATCGATGACGCACTGATAGAGCACGTCCATCTGCGCCCAGTTCACCTGGATGAAGGCTTCGGGCGTCACGCGAAAGGTCATCCCGCGCCAGCGCAGGGTGGTCGAGGTCGTGCTCACGCGCCCGCCGTCGGGGAGGTCGAGTCCTCCGTCCAGCGCCCCGCTCGCCAGTCCACGCGCAGGTTTGGCATGGATGAGCAGCTCCTGCCCGTCCTCGCCGACGGTCAGGTGGAGGGTGCCGAGCGCGTTGGTCGCGCTCGAGTTGAGGAGGACGCGCAGCGCCGGCAGCGCGGTGGTGATCCGCGGGTGATGGATGAGACAGTCGTCGACCGCGATCGGCCGCCAGCTGCGTGCTCGGTTGAACCCGAGTGTGGGAGGGGTGCTCTCCGTGCCGGCGATGACGTGAAACTCGCCGCGTAGCCGATACCTCCAGGGATCGTCGACCGCGTGCATGCGCGGCGCGGGGTGCTCGATGTGCTGCCGGTGCAGGGCGTCGAGCACGATGTCCCGTTTGAGCTCGACCTGGTGCGCGTACGCCACGTGCTGGAGCTGACAGCCGCCGCATTTGGGGACGTACGGGCAGGGCGGCGTGACTCGGTGTGGCGACGCCTCGATGACTCGCACGACCTCGGCGAACGACGTCGAGCCCTTGCGGTACCTGACCGAAATCTCCACCTCTTCGCCGGGGATGCCTCCCTCGACGAGCATCGTGGCGCCCAGGTCGTCATGGGCGAGGCACAGCCCACCATGGACCATGCGTCCGAGACGCACCCGGTTACTGCTCCGCGAGCCGTTCGCGCAGCAGACGATTCACCAGCGGCATGTCGGCCTTGCCACCGGTCGCGTCCTTGACGGCGCGCATCATCTGGCCGAGGGCCTGCTGCTTCCCGGCGCGGAAATCGGCTGCTGCGGCGGGGTTCCCCGCGATGGCTGCATCGACCAGCGCGCTGAGCTCGGTGGTGTCGCTGACCTGGGCGAGGCCGCGATCGCGCACCAGCGCCTCGGGATTCCCACCGGCCACATAGAGCTCGGCGAGCAGCTCCTTCGCGGTCGGGCCGTTGATCGTCCCCGCGTCGACCAGCCGGAGCAGGCTCGCAAGTCCATCGACGCCGAGCCCGCTGTGCTGCAGCGGCATCCTGTGCTCGTTTGCCAGGGCAGCCACATCGCCACTCTGCCAGTTCGCGGCAAGCTTGGCGGAAAGCCCGGAGCCGACGAGAGCCTCATAGGTGTCGGCGTCCTCGCGCGTGTCGGTGAGCACCGCCGCGTCGTACGCGGACAGCCCGTACTGCTCCCGGAAGCGAAGCGCCCGCGCCTCCGGAAGCTCGGGCAGCGCCGCCCGCATGCGCTCAACGAACGCGGCGTCCAGGTGCAGCGGCGGGAGGTCCGGCTCGGGAAAGTAGCGGTAGTCGTGCGCCTGCTCCTTGCTCCGCTGCGAGATGGTGCGCCCCTGCGTCTCGACCCAGCCCCGCGTTTCCTGAACAAGGGTGCCTCCGGCGTCGAGCACGCCGCACTGCCGCTCGATCTCCGACTCGAGCGCGTGCTGCACTGCGCGGAACGAGTTCATGTTCTTGACCTCGACCTTGACGCCAAGCTCCTGGGCACCGCGCGGACGCAGCGAGATGTTGGCGTCGCAGCGGAACGATCCCTTCTCGAGGTTGCCGTCGTTGACGCCGATGTACATCAGGATCTGCCGCAGGCGCACCAGGTACTCGCGCGCCGCCTCCGGCGTGCGCAGGTCCGGTTCACCGACAATCTCCATCAGCGGCACACCGCTACGATTGAGGTCGATCAAGGACGACGTGGCGCTCTGGAGCACGTCGCCGGCGTGATGCATCGTCCCGGTGTCCTCTTCGAGGTGGACGCGGGTGATCCCGCATCGGACGGTCTCGCCGACGACCGGAAACTCGAGATGTCCGTTGACGGACAGCGGCAAGTCGTACTGCGAGATCTGATAGCCCTTCGGCAGGTCCGGGTAGAAGTAGTTCTTCCGGTCGAACTTGGTGAATACGGGGATGTCACAGTGCAGCGCGACCGCTGTGCGCACCGTGTACTCCACCGCCTGCTGGTTGATGGTCGGCAGGACACCGGGCAATCCCAGGCATACCGGGCAGGTGTTCTCGTTCGGTGCTGCGCTCGTGTAGTCGGCGGGGCACGGACAGAACATCTTGCTGCGTGTGAGCAGCTGCGCGTGCACCTCGAGCCCGATCACCACCTCGTAGCGATCCAACCCCGCCGGAATCGTCGCCGTCTCGGTCATGCGGCCCTGGATGCGTACGGCGAGGGCACCGTGTGGAAATCGGTTGCCTGCTCGTACGCGTGCGCGACTCGCAGGACTCGTGCGTCCTCGAAGCGCGGCGCGATCACCTGCAACCCCACCGGCAGACCGTCCACGAAACCGCACGGAACCGAGATGCCGGGGACGCCCGCGAGGTTCGCCGGCAGGGTCACCGCGTCGCACATGTACATGGAGAGCGGGTCGTCGCGCGACCCCATCGGGAACGCGACGCTCGGAGAGGTGGGACACACGATCGCGTCCACCTCCTTGAACACGGCTTCGAACTCCTGGCTCACCAGCGTGCGCACCTTCTGCGCCTGGCGGTAGTACGCGTCGTAATAGCCGCTCGACAGCGCGTAGGTCCCGAGCATGATCCGGCGCTTGACCTCGTTGCCGAAGCCCGCGCCCCGCGTCTGCAGGTACATGTCGGTCAGCGACGCGCGCTCCACGCGGCTGCCGAAGCGCACGCCGTCGTAGCGCGCGAGGTTCGACGAGCACTCCGCCGGAGCGATGACGTAGTAGACGCTGAGTGCGACATCGGTGCTCGGCAGCGAGACCTCCTGGAGCGTCGCACCCTGCGCTTCGAGCACGCGAAAGGCCGCCTCGACCGAAGCGCGAACTCCGGGTTCGGTACCTTCGCCGAGATACTCGCGAGGGATGCCCAGACGCATGCCCGCGACGCCGGCGCGCAGCGACGCGAGCGGATCCTCGACCCCGCGCGGCTCCGAGGTGCTGTCGCGGGGATCGTGCCCCGCGATTGCTCCAAACACCAGCGCGGCGTCTTCGACGGTGCGAGCGAAGGGGCCGATCTGATCGAGCGTCGAGGCGAAAGCGATGAGCCCGTATCGCGAAACGCGCCCGTACGTCGGTTTGAATCCGACCACGCCGCAGAGCGCGGCCGGTTGCCGGATCGACCCTCCGGTGTCGGTGCCGAGGGAGTACGGAACCGAGCCTGCGGCGACGGTTGCGGCACTGCCGCCGCTGCTGCCGCCCGGAACGCGCTCGATGTCCCAGGGGTTGCCGACGGGGCCGTACGCGGAATTCTCGGTGGACGATCCCATCGCGAACTCGTCGCAGTTGGTTTTGCCGACGCACACCGCGCCGGCGTCGAACAGCCGCTGCACGGCGGTGCCGGTGTACGGCGGCTTGAAGCCGCTCAGTATCTTCGACCCCGCGGTGGTCTCGATACCGTCGACGCAGAGCACATCCTTGAGCGCCATGGGGATTCCGCACAGCGGCGACGCGGTCTCGGGGTGCTCCTCGAGCGTGCGCGCCGCGGCGTCAGCCTGGTGCTCCGCAAGCTCACGGGTCACGCTGAGGTAGGCGTTCAAGTCCTTGTCCGTCTGCTCGACGCGTGCTTGAGCATCGGCAAGCAGGGCCTGCGGCGTCGTGCTGCCGTCGCGCAGCGCGACGGCAAGCTCGGTGATCGTCCTAGGCGTCAAGATCGGTGCCCTGGATCGCTCCAACGACGAAGTAACTCCCGTCCGAAGCGGGTGCATTGCGCAGCGCCGCCGCAGCGCCGATCGGGTCGACCGTCTCGTCTGCACGCATCACATTGACGAGGTCACTGACCTGTGCGGTCTCCGCGAGCGTTGACGTGTCGACGTTCTGCAGGCGCGCGATATGGCCAAGGATCGCCTCCAGCTCACCGAGGAGACGGTCTTTCTCGGTGTCGCTCAGGCCCAGCCGGGCAAGGGTCGCGACGTGATCGACGTCATCGCGAGAGAGCGTCATGGCGCGGCTATTATCCCGACCTCTCGTCTGCATCGAGCGGGAGCCAGGTCAGCACGGTCTGTTCGGTCGGCGCAAACCCGGCGGCGGTGTAAGCGGCCAGCGCCGCGTGATTGTCACCTCGAGTCCAGACGCAGGCGAAGGTGACCTCGCGGCTGCGGATCAGTTGCATCGCCTCCGCCATGAGACGGTGCGCGACCCCAAGACCTCTCCCCTGCGGCCGGACGTAGAGCTCCGCGACCTCCGCTTCGAGCCCCGTGCCCGGGTCGAAGAGCACCACCCAGCAGAGTCCGATCGCCTCGCCGTCCGGCGCGCGGGCCACGAGGATGTGGTTCTCGCCGGTGAAACGAGGAGCGGTGGAGAGGCGCGCGCTCAGCTGCTCCGACGTCTCCTCTGGATGCTCGAAATGTCGCTGCTCGGCGAGCGCAAGGTCGACGAGCATGGCTCGGACCTCGGCGTCCTGATGGTCCACGAGGGTTTCGATGCGGGTGTCATCGAGATCTCCCATGGGCCGTCATTGTGGAGGCTCAGGGCGCGACGACCCCGCCGGCGGCGTTGACCCCCGAGGCGCCACCGCTGCTCCCGGAACTGCCGCTGACGGCGTTGCAGACCATCGGCGGTTGCGGCACCGCCGTGGCGCCGGCAGGTTGTGCCGGCTCCATGATCGGCTTGCATGGGAGGCCCGGCGGAACGCTGATCGGGGACGGCACCGGAACGGTCACGCTCGGCCCCGCACTGCCGCCGCGCCTGGTCCAGTTCGACCCGTCCCACGTCCAGGTCTGGTCGTACATACCGGTCGCGTGGGACGTGGTGCCGAAGCCACCGAAGATCACCACCTGACCGGTCGACGCGTCGAATGCAGAGGCGGCGCCGCTCGCGATCGGCGGCGTGGTACCGGGATGTACGCGTGTCCAGACCCCGGTCCATATCCAGGTCTGCCCGTCACCCGTGAGCAGGACGTCGCTGTGCGCGGACCGATCGCCGATGAAGGTCACGCCCGGCGTCGGCGGACCGTTCTTGTAGGTGGCAACCTGCTTCCACGCCGTCCCGTTCCAGAGACTCTCGGTCCCGGTGCAGCACGCCGTTTGCGGGACGGGAACGCCCTTCACGCAGCCGATGCACGGCAACGGCTGTGGGATCGGCGCGATGAAGTTGCTGCCGAAAGTGGCCAGCTGACCGCTGACCGCGTCTTCGACGATCGACGAGCCGACCAGATCGAACGACGAGGTGTTGGAGCTCGACGCCATCACCTTCCATTGATGACCGTTCCACATCCACGCCGGTGCGACGGGGACTGGCAACGGGCAGCTCGGGTGGGTGCCGGGCATTGCGGCGTTCGGGATCGAGCACGCGATGGCGGGCTGCACAGCCCCGAGAGCCGGCTCCGCGAAGGGACCCCTGGTGAGGAGCACCGCCCGATCCGACACCGGATCGGTTGCCAGGCTGCCGCTGCCGAACACGACGAATGGTGTCGCCGCCGGGGCCTTCGACCAGCCGCTGCCGTTCCACAACCACGTCGCAGCGATCGGCGAAAAGATGGAGCCGCAGCCAGGGGGCGCCGTCGGCGTCGGCGTCCTGCTTGCGCCCGAGGCAATCGGCGCCGGGGTGCCGGCCGACGCTGCATGGACCGGCGGGATCAAGATCGTTCTCGAGCCTGACGAGCCGGAGCCCGAGGAACCCGAGGACGAGGAGCCGGAGCCGCCCCAACAGGCGATCGGAGCGTGATTCGACGCTTCGACCTGCTGAGCTCCGACCAGGAGCACGTCATGGGTGACCGGGTCATAGGTCATCTGCGCGCCGTCCATCGGTGGCGGGGAGGTTGCCGGGTGGGCCTGGGTCCACCCCGACCCGTCCCACGTCCAGGTGTCATTGAGAGCTCGAGACGTGGTCTGACCGCCGAAGAGCACAACCGTCCCATTCGCCGGGTCATAGGCCATCGCCGCGCCGCTCCGCGCGGCCGGCTGTCCCGCAGGCGATCCCGACCCGGCTCCCTGAACGGCTCGAATCCCGAAGTAGGCACCGAGCCCGGCACCGACCACGGCGACGAACAGGATGCCCGCGAGCGGTCGCGACCAGCGCGTTCGCTGCAGTTCAGTACTCATTGCTCTGACACGCGCGCACTGCCTCGCAGGTTCCCCGGCGCGGCGCCTCCGTAGACTTGAACCACGAATGGCAGACATCGGTACGCAGGCCAAGAACCCCGAGCGGCTCGAACTCGAGCAGCTCACCGCCCTGCAGCCCGGGCTCGCACGGTTGATGCCCGAGATTGGCGCGCGATTCTGGAAGGCTTTCTACGCGGCTCGGGCCGCCAACTGGCCTCTGGCGAGCTGGCAGCTTCGCGAGATGCGCAAGCTCCTTCGGCTCTGTGAAGTGACCCGCCCCAAATACACGGCCGACATCGAGGAATGGATGCTGGACGACCTCGACCCGCTGATGGCCGCGCTTGACGCCCACGATCTCGCGACGTTCGAGCAGCGGTATCACGATGCGGTCGATGCCGCCAACGAGCTGCACCGCCGCTGGCAGAAAGAGTGGATCGTCTGGAAACTTCCGGACACGCCACCGCCTGACCTGGATCTCACTCCCCGAGGCTAGCCGCTACGTCGGATCGTGATCGCATGATGGCGTCGCTGATCGAGCACGGAATTCGTTCCCCCGTCGTGCTCCATGCCATGGCGGACGTGCCCAGGGAGGAGTTCGTGCTCGAGGGCGATCGAGAGCGCGCCTACGCCGACCGAGCCCTCCCGATCGATGCCCCTGGGCAGACGATCAGCCAGCCCCTGATGGTCGCCGTCGTGGTCGAGGCACTGGAGCTGCACGACGGCGATCGTGCCCTCGATGTGGGGACGGGTTCCGGATACCAGGCGGCGGTGATGGCGGCCTGCGGCGCCCGCGTCGTCAGCATCGAACGGGTCGGATCGCTCGCCCGGACGGCTGCCGAGCGTCTCCACCGTCTCGACTACGACATCGAGGTCGTCGAGGGCGACGGGACGCTCGGAGTGCCGGAGCGGGCGCCCTTCGATGCCATCGCGGTCGGTGCCGCTGCGCCACGCCTGCCGGTCGAGCTTGCGCGGCAGCTGGTCGAGGGTGGGCGTCTGGTGGTGCCGATCAGCTACGGACCCAACGGCGAGCAGCTCACCCGCTTGCGCCTCGTCAACCGTCGCTGGGAAACCGAGTCGCTCGGGCCGTGCCGATTCGTGCCCCTGATCGGCGCAGACGGCTACCAGGATTCCTGAGCGGCCGGAGCGGAGCTAGATCTACGAGGCGCCCGCGGGCACCCGGAACATCCTGATTCGCGCGCTCCCACCCGACCGCTCCACCGCCTGGCTCGAGGCGTCGCCGAAGGCTGACGAGAGCACCATCGCGACCTCCTGGTTGCCCGGAGGCCGGTCCAGCTCGGGCCGGGACAGGGTCACCGCGTACTGATCGACGCCGTCCGGGCGGTTCGGGTAGCGCGAACGCGTGACGCTCACCCGCAGACCGACTTCGGGCAGGTCGAGTTGGTGCCGACCCGCCTCGCGCACGGCGTCAGGGTGGAGGAAATCCTCGTCGGCGCGGCGGCGCAGATCGATGAGTTGCTCCTCGATCGGTCGAGAATCCTCCATCCCCGTACGTTTAGCATGTCCGTGGCGCGAGGTATTCGATAAGGGCGTCCCGTCGGACGCTCAATTGAACATCCTGAGTTATCAGTCCCGGAGGACCCCTAATGGCTAAGACAGTCGGTATCGATCTCGGCACCACCAACAGCGTGGTGGCAGTGATGGAGGGCGGCGAGCCCGTCGTCATCGCCAACGCCGAGGGCGGCCGCACCACCCCGTCGGTAGTCGCGTTCACGCGCACCGGCGAGCGCCTGGTCGGGCAGCTTGCCCGCCGCCAGGCAGCAGTCAATCCCGAAAACACCGTCTACTCGATCAAACGCTTCATGGGCCGGTTGCTGAGCGAAGTCAGCACCGAGGCCAAGCAGGTGCCGTACAAGGTCGTGGCCGGCAAGGACGGCCGCGCCGAGGTGGAGGTCAGCGGGGAGAATCACACTCCCGAGCAGATCTCCGCGATGATCCTGCAGAAGCTCAAGACGGACGCCGAGGCCTATCTCGGCGAGAAGGTCACCGACGCGGTGATCACCGTCCCCGCGTATTTCAACGACGCCCAGCGTCAGGCAACCAAGAACGCCGGTCAGATCGCCGGCCTCAACGTGCTGCGCATCATCAACGAGCCCACCGCGGCTGCGCTCGCGTACGGGCTCGAGAAGAAGGAGAACGAGAAGATCCTCGTCTTCGACCTCGGCGGTGGCACATTCGACGTCTCGATCCTCGAGGTCGGTGAAGGCGTATTCGAGGTGAAGTCCACCAACGGTGACACCCACCTCGGCGGTGACGACTACGACCGCCGTGTCGTCGACTGGCTTGCCGACGAGTTCAAGAGAGACCAGGGCATCGATCTTCGTGGCGATCGCCAGGCACTCCAGCGCCTGACCGAGGCCGCGGAGAAGGCCAAGATCGAGCTCTCGCAGCGTCAGGAGACCGAGGTCAACCTGCCCTTCATCACCGCGGATGCATCGGGTCCGAAGCACCTCGCGATCACGCTGTCGCGCAGCAAGTTCGAGCAGCTCACCGACGACCTGACGGCTCGCTGCCGCGGTCCGTTCGAGTCGGCGCTCAAGGACGCCGG
>DASZJB010000079.1:0-16580 GCA_035948615.1 Candidatus Dormiibacterota bacterium | reverse complement strand
AGCGTCTCGGCCTGCAGCCAGTCGCGATACGCGTCGACCGCACGGCGCGCATCGCCTTCGGCGTCGACGAGCAGCGTGATCCGATCCTCGACTCGGAGGCCCGCCTGCTTGCGCAGATCATTCACCTTACGGCTAACCTCGCGCGCGAGCCATTCGAGCCGCAGCTCGTCGGTGATCGCGGTGTCGAGTACCACCAAAGCATGCCCGCCAGCCGGGTCGACGTAGCCCACGCTCTTCACGTTGAGCTCCTCCATGAAGATCGCCTCGAGCTCGGGATCGAGCGGGTCGCTCGCGATGTTCGCCGAGGCGAGCGGCTGGCGCACGCGCACGCCTGCCGTGGTCCGCGCTGCAAGCCCGTCCTCAACCAGCCGGCGCAGCCGGCTCATCTCGACCAGGACCTCCGAATCACGCCAGGCGCCGGCGACCTTCGGATAGTCGGTGAGGTGCACGGAGTCGGGGGCGCCCCGGGCGGACGGCGGATCGCCGTTGAACCCAGTGAGATTGCGGTACATCCTTTCCGCCATGAATGGCATGAACGGAGCCATCAGCCCCGCAAGGGTGAGGAGCACGGTCTGCAAGGTCGCGAACGCAGCGAGCGAGTCATCGCTCGTGCCTGCGCTCTTCCAGAAACGCCGGCGCGAGCGGCGCACGTACCATTTGGAGAGGTCTTCGACGAAGCCTTCGACCGCTTTGACGGCGTCCGAGGCGTCGTAGCGCTCCATCGCCTCGCGAACCGCGTCGACGGTTTCGGCGAGCCGGGCGAGACACCAGCGGTCGAGGACGGGGCGCTCGATCACGGCGGGAGCGGCCGAGGCGGGGTCGTACTCGTCGGTGAGGGCGTAGGTCACGAAGAACGAGTAAACGTTCCAGAGCGTCAGCATGAAGAGGCGCACGACATCCTGGAACGACGTGGGGCTCACCCGCAGCTCGGCATTCTCGACGCCCTGCGCGTAGAAGTACCAGCGAGCAGCGTCGGCCCCGAACTGGTCGAAGATGGTGCTCGGCTCGATCGTGTTGCCGCGCGACTTCGACATCTTCTTGCCCTGCTTGTCCTGCAGGGTGCCGACCACGACGCAGTTCCTGTACGCCGGCAGGTCGAAGAGCAGCGTGGATTCAGCGAGCAATGAGAAGAACCAGCCACGCGTCTGATCCACTCCCTCGCAGATGAAGTCGGCAGGGTGCGTCTGCTCGAAGAGCTCTCGGTTCTCGAAGGGATAGTGCTTCTGGGCGAAGGGCATCGCGCCCGAGTCGTACCAGGCGTCGATGACGTCGGGAACGCGATGCATCACGCCGTTGCACGCGGCGCAGGGCAGGGTTACGTCGTCGATAAACGGGCGGTGAAGATCGTCCTCCACGCTGAGGCCGACGTCGGCAGCACTGCCCGCGCAGAACTTCTGGTCGCAGTCGTCGCACACCCAGATCGGCAGCGGCGTGCCCCAGTACCGGGTTCGCGACAGGTTCCAGTCGATCAGGCTCTCGAGCCAGTTGCCCATCCGTCCGTCGCGGATGTGTGCCGGCTGCCAGTGCACGCTCCTGTTGTGCGCAAGGAGACGATTCTTGACCGTGGTGGTGCGGATGAACCAGGAGGTGATCGCGTAGTAGAGCAGCGGTGTGTCGCAGCGCCAGCAGAACGGATAGGTGTGCAGGATCCGCTCGGCTCGGTAGAGGCTTCCCTGCTCGCGAAGGTCTTCGATGATCTGCGGATCCGCGTCCTTGACGAACATGCCGCGATATCGCGTCTGGCCGTCGAGAAACCGTCCGTCGAGGCCGACCACGTGGCGGATCGCGATGCCCCTGCGCTGGCAGAGCTCGAGGTCGGCGACGCCGTAGGCCGCGGCGGTGTGCACGATTCCCGTGCCCTCGTCCATGCTCACCAGCTCCGGAGCGTCGAGCACCACGAATGCGAGTCCCTCGGGGATCATGTCGGTGAACAGCGGCTCGTAGGTCAGGTCGACGAGATCGGCTCCGTCCATCTCGTCGAGGATCTCGTAGTCACCGTCCAGCACTGAGAGGCGTTCCTTCGCGAGGATGTAGGACTCGTCGCCCTGCGCGACCCGGACGTACGGCTTGCCCGAGTGCACCGCAAGGGCGACGTTCCCCGGGAGCGTCCAGGGCGTCGTCGTCCAGGCGAGCAGGAAGGTTGTGCCGTCGGAGTCGTTGAGCCGGAACTTGACGTACACAGACGGATCGGGTGTGTCCTCGCGATACCCCTGGCTCAGCTCGTGCGACGACAGCGTGGTCTGGCAGCGCGGGCAGTACGGAGTGACCTTGTAGCCCTGGTAGAGCATCTCGCGCTCCCAGAGTTCCTTGAGACTCCACCACACCGATTCGATGTACGTGCCGTCGTAGGTGCGGTACGGATGATCGAAGTCGAGCCAGAATCCCAGACGCTCGCTCATCTCGCGCCACTGATCGATGTACTCGTTCACCGACGCCTTGCACCGCGCGTTGAACTCCGCGATACCGTATTCCTCGATCTGCTGCTTGCCGCTGATCTTCAGCGCGCGCTCTACCTCGAGCTCGACCGGGAGGCCGTGGGTGTCCCATCCGGCCTTGCGCGCCACCGAGTACCCGGTCATCTGCTTGTAGCGCGCGAACACGTCCTTGTACGACCGGGCGAGGACGTGGTGAAGACCGGGCAGCCCATTGGCTGTGGGCGGCCCCTCGTAGAACACGTACGGCGGCGCGTCGCGCCGCATCGCGAGGCTGCGCTCAAAGACGTGGGTGCGTTGCCAGAGATCGAGGATCTCGAGTTCCGCCTCGGGAAAACCCGCGCGGGCGCTGACGGCTGAATACCTGGGCATCGCCCCAAGGATACCGGCAGATCGTTCGCTCTCGAAGAGTCGCGAGCTGCTAGGCCACCGGCTCGCCGAAGATTGCCCGGCCGACTCGCACCATGGTGGCGCCCTCTTCGATTGCGATCTCGAAGTCGTTGCTCATGCCCATGCTCAACTCCGGGAGAGCCCAGCCGGTGGCGTGCTCCATGTGGTCGCGAATGTGCCGGAGCCGCACGAACGATGCGCGGGCGTCCTCGGGGTCGTCGGAAAAAGGAGCGATGGTCATCAGTCCCATGAGGTGGATCGCCGGTACGTTGACCAGTTGCTGCACCACGGCCTCCACATCAGATTCAGCGACGCCGTAACGCGTTGGCAGCCCTGTCAATTCGACCTCGAGGAGCACGCCGATGGGATCGCGCCCAGGTGGTCGGTGTGTCGACAGCGCGTCCGCGACGCGCAGGCTGTCAACCGAGTGCACGAAATCGAAGAGCGCGGCGGCGCGTGCGGCCTTGTTGGTCTGCAGATGGCCGATGAGGTGCCACCTGGCGGCGTTGCGCACCTCCCGCTGTTTGTCGGCTGCCTCCTGGATCCGGTTTTCGCCGATGTCCTCGACGCCTGCGTCAATCGCCGCATCGACTCGGGCTGCGGGCATCCCTTTGCTGACGGCGATCAGGCGCACGTCGCTCGGGTCACGCTCCGAACGCAGCGCGGCAGCCGTGATCCGGGCACGAACTCGCGCGAGCCGGTTCGCCACCGGCGGCACCGCTTCCACAGCGCCTCACTTACCCAGGTCGAGGGGTAGTTCGCGGCCCTCCGTGTCGCGACGCTTGCGCTTACGGCGGGCTGTGTCCGGGCGAGTGCCGGGCGGGTGCGCCAGCACGTCCTCGATGGTCGCGCGCATCTCCTGGGCGTCTTTGAACGATCGATACACCGAAGCGAACCGAATGTAGGCGATCTCGTCGATCTCGCGCAATCGTGACATCACCATGCTACCCACCTCGGGGCTCGAGACCTCCGAGATGTTCCGGCTGCGCAGGGCGTTCTCGATCTCCGCGACCATCAGCTCGAGGTTCGCCGGGGCAAGGCGCGTCTTCTTCGAGGCCATGACCAAACCGGAGAGCAACTTGGCGCGACTGAACTCCTCGCGTCTGCCGTCCTTCTTGACCACGTAGAGCGGCGGCACCTCGACGCGCTCATACGTGGTGAAACGCTTGCCGCAGCCGAGGCATTCCCGGCGCCGGCGGATCGCCTCACCGGTCTCGGAGTCGCGCGAGTCGACCACTTTGATGTCCGTCTCGCCGCAGAACGGGCACTTCACCTGCTGCCCCCTGGAGGTTTGGGTGCGGCTCCGGCCGGCCGCGCGATGGGCCGGAGCCGCACGTGCCCCAAACCTACCGACGGTCCCTCAGAAACGCGGGGATGTCGAGGTCGTCAACGCTGTACGGTCCGGTTGGCTTGCCGCCGACCGTGAACGCCGGCTGCCGCTGCTCGGAGACCATGGGGCGTGCCGACGGCTCGTAGCTGAGCGTGCCGATGACATCGATCTGCCCGGTGAACCCGGTGGCGATCACGGTGATCTTCACCTCGCCCTTCATGTGCTCGTCGATGACCGTGCCGAAGATGATCTGCGCGTCGGCATCCGCCGACTCGCTCACCAGCTGCGCCGCCTCGTTGACCTCGTAGAGGGTCAGGTCGGGACCGCCGGTGACGTTGAGCAGGATGCCCTTGGCGCCTGCGATGGTGGTCTCGAGCAGGGGGCTCGCCACCGCGTCCTTGGCGGCATCGGCGGCACGCGTGTCGCCGCTGCCGAATCCGATGCCCATGAGCGCCTGACCCTGGCCCTGCATGATCGTCTTCACGTCCGCGAAGTCGAGGTTGATGAGTCCGGGGAAGACGATCAGATCGCTGATGCCCTGCACGCCCTGGCGGAGCACGTCGTCGGCAACCTTGAACGCGTCACCGATCGGCGTCTTCTTGTCGACCACCTGCATCAGGCGCTCATTCGGGATGGTGATCAGCGTGTCGACGCGACCCTGGAGGTTGGCGATGCCCTCTTCGGCCGACTTCTGACGGCGCAGCCCCTCGAAGCGGAAGGGCTTGGTCACCACGCCGATGGTCAGGGCTCCGGTCTCGCGCGCGATCTCCGCGATGATCGGTGCCGCTCCGGTGCCGGTGCCACCGCCCATGCCCGCGGTGATGAAGACCATGTCGCTGTCGGCCAGCGCCTTGGTGAGCTCGTCACGCGACTCCTCGGCCGCGTCCTGTCCCTTCTGAGGATCACCGCCGGCGCCGAGGCCGCGGGTCAGCTTGCCGCCGATGCGGATCTTGAGATGCGCGGACGACGAGCTGAGGGCCTGGTGATCGGTGTTGATCGCGATGAACTCAACGCCCTTGAGGTTGCTGCGGATCATGCGGTTCACGGCATTGCTGCCGCCGCCGCCGACCCCCACGACGCGGATGCGGGCATTGCCGTCCAGAGTCCGGTCGAGGTCTGCCATGACTATCTCCTCGCGTTGGGTTGTGGTCTGTCGTGTTGGGGGCGAGTTCGGTGACGATTTCCGGCGGGCCAGGGCATCACCCGGCTGGTCGAGGCCATGCGTGCGCAGGTGATCAAAAGAGGTCACGAAACCACCTCGAGAACTTGGCCCCGGCCGCGGCGCCGTCCGGGTGCTTGCCATTGGAGCGCGAGGGTTTGCGTCCGAGGTTGCTCCTGGCTCCCCAGCGCAGCAGACCGACGACCGTCGCGTGGTTGGGTCCGCGGATCTCGTCGTTCATGCCCTGCAGGCCCTGGGGTGCGGCGACGCGCGCCGGGAGGTTGGTCTGCTGCTGCACCACCTCGGCGAATCCGCGCAGCAGCGCCCCGCCGCCGGTGATCACGATGCCGCCCGGGAACATGCCGAGCGGCCCGGCTCGCTCCACCTCGGCCGCGATCAACGACGCCATCTCGCGGGCGCGCGGGCCGATGATCTCGGCGAGATACCGTTGCGGCACACCGACCGGCTCGTCGTAGCCCATCGGTGTCAAGGTCACCTCCGCGTCGGCCGGCAAGGTGAGCTGCAGACAGTGACCGAAGTTTCGCTTCACCGTTTCGGCGGTCTCGAGGTCACAGCGCAGGCCGACGGCGAGGTCGGCGGTGACGTGGTTGCCCCCAACGGGAATCACGCTGGTGTGCACGATGCTGCCGCGTGCGAACACCGCGATATCGCTGGTGCCACCACCGACGTCGACCACGACGACACCTCGCTCGATCTCGTCCTCGGTGACCACGGCTTCGGCGGATGCGAGCACCTGCAACACCATGTCGTCGACGTTGAGGCCGGCTTTGTGCACGACCTTGACGACGTTCTGAATCGCGGTGTTGGCGCCGGTGATGATGTGCGCGTCGACTTCGAGTCGGTTGCCCGCCATGCCGATGGCATCGCGCACGCCCTCCTGTCCGTCGATCGTGAACTGCTGCGGCAGCACGTGCACGATGCGGCGCTCGGACGGAACGCTCACCGCGCGGGCTGCGTCGATGGCACGATGCACGTCCTGGTCGCGGACCTCGCGATGGCCGGCCTCGACGGCAACCACGCCGCGGCTGTTCTGCGACGTGATGTGCCCGCCGGCGATCCCCACCACGGCGGAATCAATCGCGACGCCGGACATCTGCTCTGCCATATCCACCGCCTCGGCAACCGCCTCGGCAGCCCGGTCGATCTCGACGACCGCCCCCTTGCGAACCCCCCGGGACGCCACCATGCCGACACCCAGGACTCGGAGACCGGTGGTCTCAAGGTCTGCTACCGCGCAGCAGACTTTGGTGGTTCCGAGATCGAGTGCAAAGACGCGGCGAGGACGGGTCACTGTATCGGTCTCCGAGTGTAGCCGTCGCGGGTGCGCCGTTCAAGGGGTTTTAGGCGCAAAACCGCAAGATGCTGGGTTCGCGGGCCCAGTATGCCACAACATGTTGGTTGTCATTGAGAGGCGAGGGACGCGTCAAGGCCCGGTCCACCGGGACCCGGATTGCTCGTCTCCGACAATCCCGGAGACGCGCACAGGGCCTCGCCACTGCACCTTCTGGACGAGGCCCTGTGCGCCGCGGTCCGACCGGACCGCTGAAGCTGCGCAACCGTAACACCGCTGGTCCATCGCGTCTACGCTCCCGGACGCCGAATGAACGGAATCCGCGGTCCGATCCAGATCGCGACTGCACCGGGCCGGTCCGACAGCGGCGCTCAGGCCTCGAGGATGATCTTCCCGCGCAGATCCCCGGCCGCCATCTCCGCGAACGCCGCCGCGGCGTCGCGGAGCGGATGGGTTGAGCCGACCAGCGGGCGGAGTGCGCCGGTGGCGATCAGATCGACGAGCCGGCGCAGCTCACCGCGCGTCCCCATGGTGGTTCCCGCGATGGTGACGCTCCGGAAGAAGATCCGGTTGAGCTGCGCGGGAGGGTTGGCGCCTCCGGTCGCCCCCGGAACCACGACCACGCCCCCCGGCTTCACCGCGCGCAGGCTCAGATCCCAGGTGGGCTCGCCGACGGTGTCGACCACGGCGTCGACTCCCACCCCTCCGGTGGCGCCGATGACGGCGCGTGCGGTCTGTCGTTCCACCGGGAACGCTGCCTCGGCGCCGAGGTCGACGGCGAGTGTCCGCTTGGCCTCGTCGCGCGACGTCGCGTAGACGGTGATGCCGGCCAGTCTGCCGAGCAGGATGCACGCGGTCGCGACGCCGCCACTCGCTCCCTGCACGAGCACGCTCATCCCTGGTCGCAGGCCGGCGCGCACGAAGAGCGCCCGGTACGCGGTCAGGTATGCGGTGGGCAGGCATGCGGCATCGGCGAGGCTGACCTGGTCGGGCAGCGCCACAAGATTCGCCGCCGGGATCTCGACGTACTCGGCGAGCGCGCCGGCGAGAGAGCCCTCGCTGAGCATGCGGAACGACCGACAGCTCAGGGGGTCGTCGGCGAGGCAGGCCGCGCAATGCCCACAGGTGACGATCGGATACACCACGACCCTCGCACCCACCGCCGGTGCACCGGACGGCGGCTCGCCGCCGTACGCCTCGACCTCGCCGGCCGCGTCGCAGCCCAGGATGTGCGGCGGGGTCACGGGTGCCGACGAGACGCCGCGGAGCGTCCAGATGTCGTGGTGGTTGAGGGACGCGGCGCGCACCCTCACGAGGGCCCAGCCCGGCCGCGGCACCGGTGCCGGCAGCTCGCCGACGGTCAGATTGGCCAGCGGGTTCTCGCCTCCCACGGCAGACGCATACACCGCAAGCATTTCGGGGACCGTAGCATGGTGCTGACCATGCGTCTCGACACCATCCTCGAAGACCGCCGTCAGCCCGTCTTCTCGTTCGAGTTCTTCCCGCCGAAGACCGACGATGGGGTGCGCCAGCTGTTCGAGGCGATCTCGCACCTGCGTGAGCTCGAGCCGACATTCGTGTCGGTCACCTACGGTGCCGGCGGCTCGGTGCGCACCCGCACCGTCGAACTGGTGACGCGCATCCGTCGAGAGCTCGACATCGAACCGGTCGCGCATCTCACCGTTGTCGACGCGACCGTCGACGACCTCCGCTCCATCCTCGATGGGCTTCGTGACGGCGGAATCGACAACGTGCTCGCCCTGCGCGGCGATCCTCCCGAAGGCGACGAGCGCTTCGTTGCCACGGTTGGCGGGCTCGCGCACAGCAGCGAGCTCATGGAGCTGATCACGGCCGACTACGGCTTCTGTGTCGGAGGGGCCTGCTACCCCGAGAAGCATCCCGAATCGGCGGATGGCGACGAGGACGTGCGCTCCGCGAAGCGCAAGGCCGATGCGGGCGCCAGCTACCTGATCACGAACCTCTTCTTCGACAACCGGATGTATTTCGACTTTGTCGCGAGAGCGCGGGTTGCCGGCGTGACCGTGCCGATCATTCCGGGGATCATGCCGGTGACCAACGTCGGCCAGATCCGGCGGTTCACGTCGAAAATCGGCGCGTCGATCCCCGAGCCGCTCCTCGACGCACTGCGCTCGCGCGAGAACGACCCCGATGCGGTGCTCCAATTGGGAGTTGCCTGGTCGACCCTGCAGTGCGCCGAGTTGCTCGCCGGCGGCGCGCCCGGCGTGCACTTCTTCACGATGAATCGCTCACCGGCGACCCGGGCGATCCTCTCCGCGTTGCGCGCCGCGCGCCCCTGGGACCGCGTCCGCTAGATCCGCTACGGCGACGGTTTGGGCGTGGTGGCCGCCGGCGTGATCAGGGTGATCCCGGATGACGGGCTCCCGGTCGGCGGCGCCGTCGGTGTCGGCGTCGGGCGCGGCGTGGGCGGTGCCGTCGGCGGCGCCACGGAGGAGGCCGCGGGCGGCGGCTGGATCGCGGGAGCGACCGGAAGGAGCGCCGCCGTCACCTCGGCCGGGAGGCCCGGATGGCCGCCACTCACCGGGTACGCCGGCGCTTCGATATCGATATAGCCGAAGCTCGGTCTGACGAAATTCATCCGACCCTTGAGCGCTGCGAGCGTTTCGATTTGGGCTGGGAGCCCCCGCAGCGAATCCTGGGTGTCGAGGTGGCCGAGGATGGCGCGCCATCCCGTGCTCGTCCAGAGGCTCACGACATCGTCCGCTCCCCAGAGGTACGCGGCCACCGAGCAGCCGAAGACCGGCGGGAAGCGACGCGCGATGGAGCTGAGCAGCTCCACGAGCGTTGCGTTGACCGGCTGTGCCGATCCGACGCGGTCGTCGATGAGGACCGGGATACCGGTTCGCGCGGCCGGCGTTGCGTCGGCTCCGGGAAGCGTCGCACCGTCGGAGGCCACCAGCGTGTCGGCACCGTCGCGACGGATGCGGAGCATGGGCGCGCGTTCGACGATCGAGATCTGCACGGTGGCGGGGAGCTCGGTGGAGACCACCGCGCTCGCCACCCAGGGGAGTGCCTGGACGCGACCCTGGATCGCCGCGCCGTTGATGGTGAAGATGCTCTGCTCAGGCACCTCCGCAGCGGCGACCACGGCGCCGGTGGTGATGAGATGCGTGCCGACCACGGTGACCTGCCGCACCTGGAACCCCGGAAGGGTGAGTGCCAGAACCAGCAGGCCGACCTGCAGCGTCAGCGCGGCGGCCGCGATGAGACGCCGTTTCCACGAAAAGTGCCACCTGGCGACGCGCGGCGGCGGGGGCGGCCCGCGGCGCGCGTGGCGCCGCTTGCGAGGCGACGCGGCGAGCTTGGTCCCAGGGCTGAGCGCAAGCCGGCGCACCGGTCGAGACGAATCCGCGATCAGGGCTGCCTGGGCGCGAACGAGGGCGAGGTGATGCGCGCGCTCGTCGAGCACCCCGGTGCTCACAGGACGTGCTCGGTGCGGTGGGGACGTTGCATGTTCGCAGGCTGGGACGTTGAGTGAGACGTTGACTGAGACGCGGCGGCCGCACGGGGCCGCGGCGATTATCTCCCAGGCAGCGCCGGCGTGACCGCTCTATGTCCGAGCCGCGCGGGCGACCGGCATGTAGGTGTCGGGAAGATCATTGGCGAACAGGACCACGTCCCCGGGGCGCGACAGGCTCTGGAGCAGCCTGGTCGCGTCATCGAGGGTTTCGACGACATGGATGCTGTCGTCGCTCATGCCGCCCTCGCGCAAACCCGCGCACAATGCCGCACTCGTCTTCGCTGACATGACGATCACGTGGTCGCACACCTTCGCGGCGTGCTCGCCGTAGCGCCGGTTCTCGTCGTCCTCCACGCTGCCGAGCTCGACCAGGCCCGGCGTGATCAGGAACCTGTGCGCTCCGCTCATGGCGGCGAGCACCTCCAGACCGTTGTGCACGCCGACCGGGTTGGCGTTGTATGAGTCATCGATCACCGTCAGCGGGCCGGCGCTCGCCATCACCTGGAGGCGATGCTCGACCTGTTCCAGCGAGGCGGCGGCGTTGATCGCTTCGTCGATCGAGTAGCCGAGGGTGACGACGGCAACGAATGCCGCGCTCACGTTGGCCACCTGGTGGCGGCCGAGCAGCGGAATCGCCACGTGGCGGTCCAGGCCTTCGGATTCCCACCGCCAGCGGAAGGTCGCGCCGTGTGAGTCGATGCGGATCGCTGATGCGACCACGTCGGCGTCGACCGCGTCACCGTCAGTCGCGAGCGCGTACCGGATCAGGCGCCGCTGCTCCGCGCGCGCTCGCTGCGCCACCGCCACCCCCGACTCGTCTCCCGTGTAGAGGATCAACGTGCCGTCGGCCGGGAGCGCGCTCGCGACCTCGTAGAGCGCGCCGGCGATGCGGTCCAGGCTGCCGAAGCGCTCCATGTGCTGCGGCCCGATGGCGGTGATGATCGCCACGCGCGGGTGCACGAGGTCGCTGATCGCGGCGATCTCTCCCGGCGCGTAGGCGTCCATCTCGACGATGAAGATCCGGTTCTCCGGCGTGAGGTCCTCGTTGATCACTCGGCTCACGCCCATCAGGGTGTTGAAGCTCTTTCGCGTCGGCAGGGTGTTCACGTACGGCTGCAGCAGCTGAGCGAGGATTTGCTTGGTGCTCGTCTTGCCGAAGCTGCCGGCCACGGCGACCACCACGGGGTCCACCATCCGGATGCGCTCCGACGCAAGCGCGAGGTAGTGACGGCGGATGCGCGACTCTGCCGGCTTGGTGACGACATTGGCAGCAACCAGGAGGATCTCGCTCAGGCCGGTGACCAGGCCGGCCGCGATCAGCACGAGGATCACCGAGACGATCGGGTGCAGGGCGACGATGCCGAGTGCGAGCCCCGCGGCGAGAAGCACCGCGAGGAAACCACCGGCGATGAGCAGCCGGCGCATCCGCGCGGTCATCACCAACGGCCGTTTCGGCGATGTCCATCGCCAGGTGAACTGCGCTGCCGCGGCCGACACCAGCCAGGCAACGGCGATGGCGACCGGGCGACCCGCGGGCAGGATTGCGGCGACACTCAGCGCGACGGCTCCGACCAGCAGCCCGAGCCACACTGTGCGATGGGCCAGCCATTCGCGAGTGAGCCCCCAGCGCAGAAACCGCACCGATTCGTATTCCTCGATCTGGAACATTCGCGCTGCGACGAGAACGATCCGGAAGATCAGGATCAGCCAGACGATCGCCGCCGCGGCGACCAATGGGCCGACGAGTGGGCTCATGCGGTGCCCCTCACCTGCTCGTCGCGAAGGAAGACGTCGACGATCCGGCAGAAGCGCCCCGGCTGTTCGAGATACGCGAAGTGGCCTGCGCCCTCGAAGACCACCAGCCCCGCGTCCGGGATGAGGCGTTCCATCAGCCGGCCGTCGTCGAGCGGAGCCTCGCCGTCCTGATCCCCCCAGATGAGCAGCACCGGCAGGTGCAGATTGGGCAGCAGCCCTCGGAGGTCTTCGTTGACCAGGCGGACGAGCGTGCCGCGCATGACCCCGGACACCGCCCGATAGTCAGCGGACCCGCGCTGATCCGCGTTGCGACCGGCGGCCCGGCGCAGCGCGGTGGGCAATGCCGCCGACCGCTCGAACGCCCGGAGCACCTTGTACCAACGTACCCGGATCGCTCCGAGCCATGTTCGCCGCGGCCGGATACCGGCGCTTCCGGCCAGCACCATCCTGCGCACCCGTCCCGGGTAGTTCGCGGCCAGGGCGATGCCGATCCGTCCGCCGTTGGAGTGGCCGATCAGGTCGCACGTCTCGATCCCGAGGCGATCGAGGAGCGCGACGCACCAGGCGGCGTAGTCGTGCACCGACCAGGGTGCCTCGGGTTCGGCCGTGGCGCCGAACCCGGGCAGGTCCGGGACGATCAGGCGCCGGCCCGTCCCCAGGACGTCGAGGATGGGCGCAAAGAGTTCCGACGACACGCCCCAGCCGTGCAGGAGCAGGAGCGGATCGCCGCTGCCGCGGTCCTCCAACGCGGCGGGAGGGACCTCTCCCGCGGGCCCGGCCGTGGACGCCCCATCCCGACTCGGGTGGCCGTTCAGCCCGGCCGACCGGTGAGCAGCCACGTGTCGATCGATGACGTGGTTGCCTGCTGCTCGCGATGACGCGCCATCGCCATCTCGATGAGGCGGGTCAGGAGCGTGTCGAAGCCCATCCCCGAGGCTTCCCAGAGGTAGAACGACAGTGAACCCGGCAGGGTGTTGAGCTCGTTGACGACGAATGAGTCCTGTTCCGGCGAGACCAGGAAATCGACCCGAGTCACCCCCGCGGCGCCGATGGCGCGAAACGACGCCATCGCGGTTTCCTGGATGCGTCTGGTCAATGAGTCGGAAATCGGCGCGGGGATGAGCCGCTGCGAGCTCTTCATCCCGCCCGCGGGCGCTTTCGCCCCGCTCTTGGTCTTGGCCCCGCTGAGATATTTGTCGGCATAGCTGAGCGTCCCGCTGCTCACCGGTTGTTCGCACACCGACACCTGCAGGTCGTCACCCCATCCGAGCACCGAGCAGTTGATCTCGATGCTTGCGTCCTGAGCGGGCTCGGCGAGAATCGAGGTGTCGTAACCGAAAGCGACCTCGAGCGCGTCCCGCAGTTCCGCATCGGTCTCGACACGCGCGACACCGATGCTCGACCCGAGCCGGCGCGGCTTGACATACATCGGAAACCCGGGTCGGCGCGCGAGCTGCGCACAGACCGTGTCCACGCCGTCCGTCCACTTCGCGCGCGACACCATCACGTCGTCGAGCACCGGAATGCCCGCGCCGCGCAGTGTCGTCCGCGACAGGCGTTTGTCCATGCTCACCGCGGCCGACGCGACGTCGCATCCGCAGTACGGGAGTTCGGCAAGCTCGAAGAATCCCTGCAGCGTGCCGTCCTCACCGTTGGACCCGTGAACGAGCGGCATCGCAACGTCGAAGCGAGCAACCGCGCGAGCCGCCCCGCCGAGCAGACCGCGGCGCGCGTCGACCTCCATGAGCTCGCCCCCGCTGGTGGGATCCGGGCGCATCGTGACCCTCGTCGCCGCGGCGATCAGCCGGTCGATGTCCTTGTACCGTTCGAGCTGGAGCAGCTGGTCGCCGGTGTACCAGGCTCCGGACTTCGCGATGTAGACGGGCACCGCTGTGAATCGATCCGCGGGCATCGCCGCCATCGCCTGCTGTGCGGTGATCACCGACACCTCGTGCTCGACCGAGCGGCTGCCGAAGAACACGCCAACCCTGATCCGTTCAGGCACGCTGCTCACCCGTCGCGCGGCCACCCAGCACGATGATCTCGCGCTCGAGGTCAACCCCAAACCGCTCCTGCACGGCGTCGTGCGCGACGCCGACGAGGTGCAGGACATCCGCGGCGGTTGCATGGTCGATGTTGACAATGAAATTGGCGTGCTTTGGGGAGATCTGGGCGCCACCGGATCGGCGACCCTTCAACCCCGCAGCCTCGATGAGCCGTCCGGCCTTGTCGCCGGGAGGATTCTTGAAAACGCTGCCGAGGCTGCGAATCCCGTATGGCTGGGACGCCTTTCGTTCCGCCTGTATCGAGTCGGTCCGCTCACGGACCTTGGCGGGGTCGTCTGCGTGCACGCGGAGTCGCGCGCTCACGATCGCGTTGGCGCGGAGGTCGTCCTTGAAACGAGAGTGGCGGTAGCCGAAGTCGCACGCATCGGCGCTGAGCGTCACCGGCGTCCCGCTCGGTTCCAGCGACGTGCAGTCGACGAGCACATCGGCGATCTCGGTTCCGAACGCGCCGGCATTGCCGTACACGCTGGCGCCGCACGTCCCGGGGACGCCGATGCCGAACTCGACGCCGGCGAGGCCCCGCGACGCGCAGTCCAAGGCGACGCGCGGCATCATGCAGCCCGCGCCGAGCTCGACGGTGTGATCGTCGACAATGCGGAGCCTGCGATCGTTGTGGCGAACCACGAGTCCATCGATGCCATCGTCGCTGATGAGGGTGTTGCTGCCCGCTCCGATCATGGTCACCGTGACCCCGGAGCCGGCGCACCGTCGCAGCACTTCCCCCAAGACCGTGGCGTCCCGGGTGGTGATGAACCATTGCGCCGGCCCGCCGACACCGAACTGGCTGTGACGTGCGAGTGGCTCGTTGCCGTGCACACCGGGGAAGGTACGGAGCCAGTCACCTGCGGACACCCTGTGCCTCCAGGGCGTCGCGGAGTCGTGGCGCCAGCTTGTCGAACCCGCCGAGGGAGAGCACCAGGACCACATCGCCAGGGCGCAGGATCCTGGTGACCAGCTCGATCGCCTCGTCGCTCGACACGACGACATGCACGGCGTGGGCCGGCCCGGCGCGATCGGCAACGTCCTGGCTCGACACGATCCTCGGCATGCCTCGCTCGCGAGCCTCCTCGATCGGACCGATGATCACCACGTCGGCGCCGGTGAAGCTGCTCCGGTAATCCTCGAGCAGCCTGCTCACGCGCGAATAGGTGTGCGGCGTGTGGATGGCGACCAGGCGCCGCCCTGGGTAGCGCTGCCGCGCCGCCTCGATGGCGGCAGCCACCTCGGTCGGATGGTGAGCATAGTCGTCGACGACAGCCACACCCGCGACCTCGCGAAGGATCTGAAAACGGCGTGCCGGTCCGAGGAAGTCCGCGCACGCCGTAACCGCTATCGACGGATCGACACCGGCGAACTCGGCGAGGATGAGCGCCGCGCAGGCGTTCTGTGCGTTGTGGAGCCCCGGGAACGTGAGCACGACATCGAGCGGTCCGGCGTTGCGCTGGACACGGAACCGCTGCATCCCGCCCTGATCGTGCGCTTGCTCGATCCGCCAGTCACTGCCCGACTTCGTGCCATATGTGACAGCAACGCTGGTGGCCGCGTCGCGCAGGGCGAGGCACTCCGGGTCGTCCGCGCAGAGCGCGAGCACCCCGCCGGCGGGCATGGTCCTGGCCAGCTCGAGGAACGGCTCGCGATACGCGTCAAGGCTTGCGTAGACGTCGGGATGATCCAGCTCCAGGCGCGTGACGCACGCCCCGTGCGGCCTGGTGTGGAGGAACTTCGGGCGTGGATCCCACGGCGCCGATGTGTACTCATCGCCTTCGAACACGAAGGGACCGGTGCCGAGCCTCGACGTGCCGCCAAGGTCGAGCGATGTCGATCCGAGTCGGAAGCCTGGGTCCATTCCCGCGCGCTCGAGGATGTGGACAAGTAGCGCCGAGGTGGTCGTCTTGCCGTGCGTACCGCACACCGTCAGCCGCTGGCGGTGACCGGCAAGGCTCACGTAGAACTCGATCTCGCTGACGCACGGGATGCCCCGCTGCCGCACCGCCTCGAGCTCGAGGTTCGCCGGGCGTGTCTGGTTGCCGACCACCACAAGATCGGGAACGCCCCACCGGTCGAGGTTGGCCGGGTCGCTGTGGTTCTCCCACTCGATGCCCGCCGCGGTCACGGCGTCACTCATCGGTGGATAGGCGTGATCGTCGGAGCCGGTGACCCGGTCTCCGCGCTCGCGGGCGAGCTCGGCGGCACCGTAGGTGGCGTAGCCGCAGATGCCCAGGACGTGCACGTGCATCGTCAGGCTGCCTGGCTCCGGGTCGGCCCCGCCGCCTCGACGATGAGCCGTACCACCGAGTCGGTGGCGTCGGGGAGGCCCATCGCCAGGCTCGCCTCGGCCATCGCCCGCCAGCGGGACGGGTCGGCGACCAGCGCGGTGATCTCGGCGGCGAGCCGCGCCGGGGTGCACTCGGCGTCGTCGATGAGCATCGCGGCGCCGGCAGCGACGTACGGCGCGGCGTTGTGGCGCTGGTGGCCGCCGGCGTGCGGGTACGGGACGACGATCATCGGGCGCCCGAGCGCCGTGCACTCGGCGATCGACGACCCGCCCGCGCGCATCACCACGAGATCGCTCTCCGCGATGCGCGCCGCCATGTCGTCGAAGAAGGCACGCGCGGTGTATCTCGCGCCGAGACGTGG
>DASZJB010000078.1:0-6327 GCA_035948615.1 Candidatus Dormiibacterota bacterium | reverse complement strand
CGCCGAGGCGCGTCCGTACTTCGGCGGCTTCGGGTCTCCGTCGGTGTCGCCATGCAGCTCGCGGAGCCGCTCGGTCGGCCCCGGAACCTTCTCCGGGTCGGGGAATCCAGAGGCGACCGTGCGTTCGCGAGCGCCCTCGTTCGAGCCTGCCATCATCGTGACCTCCGTATCAGGCTGTGCCCATACATGATAGTGACACTATCATATACGGTTCTTGCCCGCGCGCGGCTCGGGCGCCTGCTGAAGCGACACGTTGACGTCCGTTCCGTCCGGATCGCTGAGCACCGCCCAGCCGTCCTCGGGCGGATCTCGAGGCACGTAACCGAGCACCGCTCTCCAGAACGCATACATGGCAGCGAAGTCGTTGCAGTCGATCACCACCGAGCCGACGTACATGCGGAATCCGTCTGAGACAGGTTGCTCACGAAGTCGACAGGCGGCAGCGTCCATGATGCGACCGTTACCAACCGCGATGGGGGATGACCAATGCTCGCGATCGACGTCAGGGACAGCGACATCATGGAGACCACGCAACATCGCCAGGGCGGCGTCGCTCGCATGCTCGCGGCACTCCAGGAGGCCGGGCTCCGGGTCATCCGGATCGAGCCGCGAACCAATGAGAGCGGCATGTACCGGGTGACGCTCACCGACAGCCCCGAGCCGGCCGTCCGGATCCTCGAGGCAATCCGTCGCCGGGTGAGCCCGTCGGTCTCGACCGCCGCCGGCTAGCGAGCCGCCCAGGAGCGCACTCGCGCTACGCTGACCGGGTCCGACTGTCTGGCTGAGGATCCACGAACGATTAACGAACGCGGTTGAGCGACGCTCCCGTCAATCCCGGTTGGATCCGGCGCCTGTGGGGCTACATGCTCCGGCACCGGCGGGACGTCATCCTTTCAGTGGGCGCCGCGGTGCTCGGCGGGGTGTGCCAGACCGCCGTCCCGCTGGTCGCCCGCCAGATCGTCGACGGCGTCATTCTCAGCCGCAGCTCAGCGCTGTGGCCGTGGCTCCTGCTCCTGGTGGGGCTGGCGGCCGCGAGCTTCGCGTTCGCCTACGTGCGCCGCTATCGCGGTGGACGGGTGGCACTGGAAGTGCAGTACGACCTGCGCAACGCGATGCACGACCACCTGCAGTCGCTGGACTTCGACAATCTGGGGCGCATGCCGACCGGCCAGCTGGTCGCTCGCGCCAACTCCGATTCGACGCTGGTCCAGGGGCTCCTGAGCTTCTTTCCGATCATGAGCAGCAACGTCCTGCTGCTCCTGCTCTCCCTCGGGGTGATGCTCTACCTCTCGCCGCTGTTGGCGCTGGTGAGCGTCGTGGTCGCGCCGAGCCTGCTCATCGTTTCGTACCGCATGCGCTGGCGCATCTTCCCCGCCACGTGGGATGGGCAGCAACGAGAAGGTGACCTGGTCCAGATCGTTGACGAGGACCTCAACGGGGTCCGCGTGGTCAAGGCGTTCGGGCAGGAGCAGCGCGAGCTCGAACGGGTCTCGTCCGCCGCGCAGACCGTCTACGGGTCGCAGATGCGGGCCGTGCGCCTGCAGTCGCGGTACCAGCCACTCCTGGAAGCGATCCCCCTGCTCGCACAGGTGGCCATCCTGGCCCTCGGCGGATGGCTGGCGCTCAACCACCAGATCACGCTGGGCACCTTTCTGGCATTTTCGACGTACGTCACCCAGCTGATGGCGCCGACACGTCAGCTGGCCGGCGTCCTCACCATCGGACAGCAGGCGCGGGCCGGGCTGGAACGCATCTTCCAACTCCTCGACCTGCCGTCCGCGATCGCCGACGCACCCGACGCGGTCGACCTCCACGAACTCGCCGGCGAGATCATCTTCTCGAACGTCTCCTTTCGGTATGGCGATGCTGATCCGGTGCTGAGCGGGGTCGAACTGCACATCGCCGCGGGTGAACGCGTCGCCGTCGTCGGCCCGAGCGGGAGCGGCAAGTCGACTCTCGCCATGCTCATCCCTCGCTTCTACGACCCGACCGGCGGCGCGGTTCTCGTCGACGGGCATGACGTGCGCGACGTCACGCTGCGCTCCCTGCGCCGTCAGGTGGGTGTTGTCTTCGAGGACAGCTTCCTGTTCTCCGACTCGGTGCGGGCGAACATCGCGTACGGGCGGCCGGATGCGACCGATGCGGAGGTCGAGGCTGCCGCTCGAACGGCTCAGGCACACGATTTCATCGAGGAGCTGCCGCGCGGGTACGACACCGCGATCGGTGAGCGCGGTCTGACCTTGTCGGGAGGTCAGCGCCAGCGGATAGCGCTCGCCCGGGCAATCCTCTACGACCCACGCATCCTCATCCTCGACGACGCCACCAGCGCGATCGACGCGAGGATCGAGGCGTCGCTGCACGAAGCGCTCCGTGGTGTCATGACGGGCCGCACCACGCTGCTGATCGCGCACCGGCAGTCCACGCTGCACCTGGCCGACAGGATCGTGGTGCTCGACGGTGGGGTCGTCGTCGAACAGGGCACCCATGACGAGCTGACCGCCCGCAGCGCCCTGTACAGGACGCTGGTGTCAGGGCTCGAGGACCCCGACGCCGCCTCCATCGAGGCTCTCGCGACGATCACGACGGCCGGAGCAGACGGCGTCACCGCAGCGGCGTGGGCCGGCGACCTCCAGCGATCCGGCAAGCGGACTTCCACCAGGGCCTTCGGCGCGCCCACGCTGGGCCCCGGGCTAGGCGGTGGCGGGTCCGGCTGGCGGCTCAATCTGGCGCCGAGTCCGGAATTGCTCGCCCGGGTCGCTCGCCTGCGCCCGGTGCGCGATGTCGCCGCGGTCGACCTCGAGCGCGAATCGCGTCCGGACACGAACTTCAGCCTGATCCGCCTGTTGGGTGAGTTCCGATGGCCACTCCTGCTTGGACTGCTTTTTGTCGTGATCGACGGATTGATGACCCTGGCGGGGCCGGTTCTCGTCAAGACCGGACTTGACGACGGCGTCTCGAAAGGATCGGCGGTCGTCCTTTTCGCGGCTGCCGGAGTGTTCCTCGTGGTCACGCTCGTCGACCTCATCGACGAGATCGCCGAAACGTTCGTCACCGGGCGGGCTGCTCAACGAGTCATGCTCTCGCTTCGCATCCGTATCTGGGCGCAGCTGCAACGTCTGTCGCTCGACTACTACGAACGCGAGATGGCCGGCCGGATCATGACTCGGATGACCACCGACGTCGACCAGTTCGAGTCATTGATCGAGAACGGCCTGCTCTCGGCGCTCGTGTCGGTTGTCACCTTCGTCGGTGTCGGCGTCGCGCTCGTGGTCATCAACACGGAGCTCGGCCTCTGGACGCTCTCGGTGGTGCTTCCTCTGGCGGTCGCGACTGTCGTTTTCCGCCAGAAGGCCGCGCGCCTCTACAGCATGTCGCGCGAACGCATCGCCATTGTCAACGCCGATTTCCAGGAGAGCCTCTCAGGCGTCCGCGAGTCTCAGGCGTTCGTTCACGAAGGCGCGGCGATGGCGCAGTTCCACCGGCTTGGTCGCTCCTATCTCGACACTCGTGTCGCCGCTCAGCGACTGGTTGCGACGTACTTTCCGTTCGTCCAGTTCATGGCGGCCGTCGCCGACGCGATCGTGCTCGGGGTCGGTGCGCGGCTGATCCAAACAGGGCATCTGACCCCCGGCGCGCTCATCGCGTTCCTGCTGTACATCGATCTGTTCTTCTCGCCGATCCAACAGCTGTCACAGGTCTTCGACGCGTGGCAGCAGACGCGTGTCTCGGTGGGACGTATCGCCGAGCTGATGCGGCTCGAGTCGCTGACGCCCGATCCAGCGGTGCCCGAGGATCCGGGCCGGCTTCACGGCGATCTTGGTCTGCACCACGTCCGCTTCTCGTATCCCGTACCGGTCAACACCCCGGGCGTCGAGGGAGTTCGGCAAAACGTCCGCCGGGGGCCCCAGGATCCGCGCCTGCTGAAGTCGCGGGACGTAGACTGGCGCAGGCCGCCGGAAGCGCTTCGGGGCATCGACCTGCGGATCGCGGCGGGGGAGACCGTCGCGCTGGTCGGCGAGACCGGCGCGGGGAAGTCGACGGTCATGAAGCTCCTGGCACGGTTCTACGACCCCGATGAGGGGAGCGTCGAGGTCGACGGGCACGACCTCCGTGCGATCGATCTCCACGAGTTCCGCCGCCAGCTCGGCTACGTGCCGCAGGAGGCGTTCCTGTTCTCCGGGACGATCCGCGACAACATCGCCTACGGACGGCCGGACGCGAGTGACGCACAGGTCGAGGCGGCGGCGCATGCGGTGGGTGCGCACGAGTTCATCGCCCGCCTCTCGGGTGGATACCACCACGAGCTGACCGAGCGCGGACGGTCGCTCTCGTCGGGTCAGCGCCAGCTCATTGCACTGGCTCGCGCGGAGCTCGTCGACCCCGCGCTGCTCCTTCTGGACGAGGCCACATCGAACCTCGACCTGGTGACCGAGGCGCACGTCGCCGCCGCGATGCACATGGTGTCGCATGGACGCACGACTGTGGTGATCGCCCACCGCCTGCAGACGGCGAAGGCCGCGGATCGGATCATCGTGCTGCACGGCGGGCAGGTGGTCGAGGCGGGAACCCACGATGAGCTCATCGCTATGGGCGGCAGCTACGCGTCAATGTGGGATGTGTTCGAGGGTCCTCACCGCCAGACAGTCCTCGTACGCACGTGAGAGTGGCGTCTATGCGGCGATCTGCAGTGCCTCGTCAATGAGCGCCAGGAGGCGACCCTTCGACACGAACCCGATCACCTGACGCACCGGGTTGCCACCGACGAACAGCAACAGCGTGGGCAGCGACATCACGCCATATCGCTCCTGCGTGATCGGATTGGCGTCGACGTCAACGGTGACCACACGCAGGTGGCTCGCCCGGTCACTGGCAACGTCTTCGAGTATGGGAGCAAGCATTCGGCAGGGTGGACACCACTCCGCTCCGAACTCGACGAGGACGGGGGTGTCCGACGCGAGCACCTGGGTATCGAAGGCTGCATCGTCGACGCTCTTGACCATGGGGAATCTCCTGATCACTGGCGAGTGGTGACCGCTTTGTACGCGGCGCAATTCGAGAAGGTGTGCGTGGCGGTTCGTGCCCGTGAACGGCGGCCACGGGCGGGCCGAGGCGGGTCGCGGTCCTCGGCCGCGTACCGATTCCAGACCGACTGGCGGGACATCCCGACGCGATCGGCGATGTCCTGCCAGCTCATGCCCTCGGCGCGAGCCGCGAGCACGGTCGACGCTCGCCGCGAGCCGAGCAGCACTGCGACCGAACGCAGCGCCACGAGCCGGTCCGCCGTCGGCAGGGTGTTCAGTGCCGCCAGCACGCTTGCCACTGCGGCATCCGCGTCCGGCGTCGACGCTGCGTACGCCATATGTCAACTATACATGACATATCTAGCCGGCAGCCCGGGAGACGGGACCTCAGGTGCGCCTCGAACCTGCAGCGTGATCGCGCGCAGCGCTGATCGGACGATTGAGCACGACCAGTGATCGTGGCTGCAGGGGGACCTCGTCGCCGGCGTGATGCACTGTGGATCCCCGGTGCCCTTCGGGGTCGTCCGTGTCAATGACCAGCGTCCACCCGCCTGTCCAGCCCGCCGGCATCGTCCAGGTGATCGGCACGTCGCCGCTGTGGAGCAGGATCATGAGGGAGTCGCCGACGATGCGATGACCCCTGGTGTCGCGGTCGGGAATCTCCTCGCCGTTGAGGATCATGCCGATGGAGCGCTCTCCGTCGTTGTCCCAGTCCGTGTCGGTGAACTCCTCACCGTTGGGGAGCAGCCAGATGATGTCTTTGCGTCCCGAGCGTCTGGTCGCCTCGCCCGAGAAGAAGCGCTTCCGTCGCAGTACCGGGTGCTCTCGGCGAAACGCGACGACGCGCTGCACGAAACGCAGCATCACCTCATCGATGCCCGTCCAGTCGAGCCACGACAGCTCGTTGTCCTGACAGTACGCGTTGTTGTTTCCCCGCTGCGTCCGGCCGATCTCGTCACCGCCGCAGATCATCGGGCAACCCTGAGAGAGGAGCACGGATGCGATCAGATTGCGGCGCTGCCGGTCGCGCAGCGCGGTGATAGCCGGGTCGTCGGTCTCACCCTCGACCCCGCAGTTCCACGACCGATTGTCATTGGCACCGTCGTCGTTGCCTTCGCCGTTCGCCTGGTTGTGCTTGTCGTTGTACGTGACGAGGTCGCGAAGGGTGAACCCGTCATGGGCGGTGACGAAGTTGATGCTCGCCCACGGTTGGCGACCGTCCCATTGATAGAGGCTGCTCGAGCCCGTGAGGCAGTTGGCGATGTCGCGCACCCCACCCGCTTTGCCGCGCCAGAAATCGCGGACG
>DASZJB010000077.1:0-2717 GCA_035948615.1 Candidatus Dormiibacterota bacterium | reverse complement strand
GCATCCGCGGTCAACGCGATGCGCACCGCGGTATCCAGCTCCCCGCCCACCCAGGTGGCGAGCGACGGTGCGCGGTTCTCGACATCTGGGAGCATGTGCGTGAAGAAACCGTTCTTCAGCGAGGGCGCGACCGTCGCGTGGCGGCGGCAGTAGGGCAGGCCCAGGACAACCCTGCTGTGCTCATCGCACCAGGTCGTCCCGCACTTCACCTGCCGGCGGTCGACGTAGGTGCAGCGGCAGGTGGCGGGTTTGGAGCACTCACCGTCCAGGCATTTGCCCAGACCGTCGGCTTCGCCGTCAGCCGACCCGGCGTCGCCCGACTGCTTCCTCGAGAGCCGCTGCCACGGCTTCAGCTTGTCCAACGTTGGTTAACTCCTCGGCACCCACGATGCGGTGCCAGGACCCCAGCCTAGTCGCGTGAGCGCGCGGACCCCCGAGCGCAAGCATCTTGTTACGACCCGGATGCACGCCGGTGTCCTCGCGGATCTCGCGAACGAGGTCAATCTGCTCCCCAAGGGACGTTGGCGCGCGTGGTACCCCGTATCGGATTCGAACCGATGGTCTCCGCCTTGAGAGGGCGGTGTCCTGGGCCACTAGACGAACGGGGCCCGAAGGTCCCGGATCATAGCAAGTGCCCGGAAGCGCTCAAACCTGATCCGGCGCCGCCATCCCGAGGGTGTGCAGCGCATCGGCGAGCGTTGCCCGTGTCGCCGCGACCAGGCCACGCCGGAACTGGCGAAGCGCCTGGTCCTCCTCGCGGACGATCGCCGGTGTGTGCTCGTAGAAGTCGCTGAAAGCCGACGCGAGCGCGAAGGCATAGGCGGTGAGCAGCGACGGCGAAAGTGACTGCGCGGTTTCGGCGAGCGCGCGCGAGTACGCCTCGATGCCGTGCAGCAGCTCGCGTTCAGCGGGGTGAAGTGCTTCGGGGACAGTGACTCGGTCGCCGGCATCGCTCACCTTGCGCAGGATGCCGGCGGCGCGCGCGTGTGCATATTGCAGGTACACGCCGGTGTCGCCGGTGACCCGCAGTGCCTCGTCGAAGTCGAAGGCGATGATCTGGTTGAGCGAGAACCTGAGCAGGTAGTAGCGCACCGCTCCCGCCGCAACCACTGTGGCTGTCTCCGCATCGCGTGCATTGACGCTGAGCCGCGCGATCGCGCGATCGAGCAGGTCGTCGGCGCGCACCTCGATCCCGCGCCGACCACTCAGGGCAACGCTGTCGCGCCCCTCCTCGATCTCGACGCCGAGCTCGGCCGCAGCCGCGGGCGTGAGCGCGACCACCTCGTAGCTCAGGTGGATCGAGTTGTCGGCCTCGCGTTCGTGGTGAAGCCTGCGAAGCGCGCGCTGCACCACCCGCTGCGGGTACGCCTGGCGCGCATCGATGACGTTGATCACGCGCTGTGCATGACCGAAGTGTGCGGGCCGGGCGCCGGTCTCGGCAAGGATCGACGTGGTCGTGAGGGTTGGATCACCCTCCCAGGGGACGTAGTTGAAGTCCCGCCCGAGCAGGCCGAATTTCCAGAGTTGGTAAGCGATATCCTTCGCCGTGTAGGTTGCGATACCGTCGGATTTGACCAGAACCTTGGTGTCATCGTCGGTGTCGTCCTCGGCCGTGTCCGCCGGCATCACCCAGCAGCCGGCGAGCTTGCCGCTCTCGACGAGAACGATCGCTCCAGACTCGCGGAGGAGTTCGAACGCCTGACGCCAGAAGCCGAGGCCGATGATGTCCGACTCCCAGGTGAGCAGGTCATAGGCGATGTCGAATCGGCGCATGGTCGCAAGATGCGCGGAGACAATCCGGCGCGCCAGGTCCTTGACGAACACGGCGGTCTCGTTGCCTCCCTCCTCGACCTCGCGGAGCACGTCGCGCCGCCGTTCCAGGAGCTCGGTATCGGTCTCGTAGCGCGCGGACACCGCGATGTACACCCGCGAGCAGTACTGATCGAAGGGCTCGCCCGGCATCTGCTCGATGCCGAGCTCGCGGATGCCGACCACGACATCGGCGACCTGGACCCCGGTGTCGTCGATGTAGTTGTTCACCTCCACGGTATGGCCGGTGCGCCGGAGGACGCGGGCGACCGTGTCACCGATGCACGCGTTGCGCAGATGGCCGACGTGCGCCGCCTTGTTCGGATTGGTGGCGGTGTGCTCGACCAGGGTTTTTCCGGCCGCGGCTTCCGGAAGTTCGACGCGGCCGGTCGTCTCGAGATCCGCCGCCGCGCCGAGCAGGGCGGTTCCCCAGGCGCGGTCGTCGAGCTGCGCGTTGACATATCCCGGCGGGGTCACCGTCCAGGCTCGAACCCGGGGCACGCGCGCTGCCTCGAGGTGCGCCGCGAGCTCGGCCGCGATCGCCGCCGGCGCGCGCCGGAGGACTCGCGCGAGTCCGAGCGGGGCGGGCGTCGACCAGTCGCCGAATTCGGGGCGAGCCGAGCGCTCGACGACGACCTCGAACGCCTCGTCCACGCCGGCGGCGTCGAGGGCGCTGCGGACGGCCTCGATGAGCAGCGTGCGCGTGTCAGGCATATCGCGCAAGGGTACCGGGGAGCAGGCCCGGGTCCCGACGGGTGACAATGCGGCGCCGTGGACTCGCGACCATGCGTGATCCCGGCCGCGGGCCTGGGGACGCGCTTTCTCCCTGCCACCAAGGAGCTCCCCAAAGAGATGCTCCCGGTTCTCGATCGCCCCGTGATCCAGTGGGCGGTCGAGGAGGCCGTCGC
>DASZJB010000076.1:0-2378 GCA_035948615.1 Candidatus Dormiibacterota bacterium | reverse complement strand
ATCAATTCAGAGCACATGACAGACACCGCCATCAAGCCCGTCGACATCGCCAACCAGCTGAGGCCGGTGCTGCTCCACCTGAACCGCCACCTGCGCCGCGAGGTCCACACCTCCGGCGTCTCGCCCGGGCAGCTCTCTCTGCTCGGTCTCATCGAGGGAAACCGCGGGATCGGGGTCGCGGAGCTCGCCGCTCGCGAAGGAACGTCGATGCCGTCGGTGTGCAGCCACATCGACCGCCTCGAGGCCTCCGGGCTGGTCACGCGGCGCCAGGCGGAACGTGATCGGCGCAGGGTGGATCTCGAAGTCACCCCCGAAGGTCACCGCGTCCTCAAGGCGATCCGCTCCAAGCGAACCGCCTGGCTGTCAGCCCGGCTCAGCCGGCTCGCCGATACCGACCTCGCCGCCGTCTCCGCCGCCATCGCGCCGCTCGAGGCGCTGCTGGAACAGGCGGAATGACCCTGGGGATCCGTAACGCCACCGCGCGGACCTTCATGAGCCTGCGCCGCCACTACAACTACCGTCTGTATTTCTTCGGACAGGTCGTGTCCATCAGCGGCACGTGGATGCAGAGCGTCGCGCAGGCGTGGTTCGTCGTGCAGAACACCCACTCGCCGCTCGCGGTCGGCCTGCTTGCGGTCTGCCAGTTCGGCCCCTACGGACTGTTCGGATTGTTCGGTGGCGCGTTCGCGGACCGGTTCGATCAGCGCAAGGTGCTGATCGGCACGCAGGCGGCCTTCATGGTCACGGCTGCGCTCCTCGCCGGGCTCACGCTCACCGGACACGCCACGGTCTGGGAGGTGTACGTCATCGCCGGCATCACCGGAATGATCACGGTGCTCGACAATCCGGTCCGGCAGGCGTTCACCATACAAATGGTCGGGCGCGACGAGTTGCCCAACGCCGTGGCGTTGAACTCGAGTCTCTTCAACGCCTCACGCATCGTCGGCCCTGCCATTGCGGGCGGTCTCATCGCCGTGGCCGGCGTCGGCATCTGCTTCCTCATCAACGCCCTGAGCTATTTCGCCGTCCTGGCCGCACTGTGGCTGATGCGCGTGGACCGGCTGTTTCCGGTTCGCAAGGATCAGCGCAACCACAACGTGCTGCGCGGCTCGCTCGAGGGGCTGAAGTTCGCGTGGCGCATGCCGGTGATCCGCTCGGTGCTCGTGATGATGCTGGTGATCGCGACGATCAGCATCAACTTCAACGTGCTCCTTCCCGTCCTCGCTTCGCGAACCCTCAACAGTGGCCCGGAGATCTTCGGCATCCTCTCCGCACTCTTCGGCTTCGGAGCGCTGGTGGGCGCCCTGTTCTCCGCATCGCTCGGGCGTGCGAGCCGGCACACGATGCTTGTCGGCGCCGCGCTCTTCTCGGTGTCGGAGATCACGCTCGCGCCGCTGCATGTCGTGTGGGCGGCGGGACTCGCGCTGGTCGTGACCGGCATCGCGTTCACGCTGTACTCGTCACAGGCGAACGCATCGCTGCAGCTCGCGGTCACCGATCAGATGCGCGGACGCATCCTGGGCATCTACGGGTACGTGTTCTTCGGCACCGCACCTCTGGGAGGTCTGCTCGCCGGCTGGCTCGCCGAGGTGGGCGGCACCGAGCTGGCCTTCTTCGTCGCCGGTGTCATCGCGCTCGCCGCCACCATCTACGGGTGGGCTGACACGGGCCGCGCGGCGCGCAAATCGGCGCCGTCGATGATCCAGGTGGCGTAGGCAAACCTGCTTCGCGCATTCTTCCGGTCAGCGGGACCGTCGATCAGGAGGTACGGGACGTGGAGCAGCGCACGCTGGGGACGCAGGGGCTGGAGGTCTCCGCTTTGGGCCTCGGCTGCATGGGGATGTCGGATTTCTACGGCACGGCCGAGGAGCGCGACGAGCGCGAAGCGATCGCAACCATCGATCGTGCCGCCGAGCTCGGCGTGACCATGCTCGACACCGCCGACATGTACGGGCCGTTCACCAACGAGCAGCTGATCGGCAAGGCGCTGACCGGACGTCGTGATCAGTACGTTGTGGCAACCAAGTTCGGGTTCGAGCGACAGGCCGACGGATCCCAGGTCATCAACGGGCGCCCGGAGCACGTGCAACGGGCATGCGACGCGTCGCTCCAGCGCCTCGACATCGACGTCATCGACCTGTACTACCAGCACCGGCTCGATCGCTCGGTCCCGATCGAGGAGACCGTCGGCGCGATGGCGGAGCTGGTCGAAGCGGGGAAGGTCCGTTTTCTCGGGCTGAGCGAGGCAGGGCCGGCCACCGTGCGCCGCGCCCACGCGGTCCATCCGATCTCCGCCGTGCAATCGGAATACTCGCTGTTCTCGCGCGACGTCGAGGAGTCGGTTCTGCCGGCGATGCGCGAGCTGGGCATCGGCTTCG
>DASZJB010000075.1:0-3295 GCA_035948615.1 Candidatus Dormiibacterota bacterium | reverse complement strand
GCGGCTTCGCGGGCCGTATCTCGCCGGGGCGACCCTCGCGCTCGCGGTTGCGCTCCCCCAGGTGCCGTCGCACTTCGCCAGTGTGTTCGGTGGCAACCAGGGACTGAACGTTCCGGCACCAACGCCTCCAGCGTTCCTGGGTACGAGCTTTGCGCCCGAGCAGTGGTTGGCATGGATCACGCTGGCGGCTGCGCTGATCACGTTCTTCGTGCTGGCGAACCTCGTGCGCAGCGCCACCGGGCAGCGGTTCCGGATGGTCCGCGACAACGAGGTCGCTGCGCGCCTGTCGGGCGTCGACGTCGCTCGCACGCAGGTGCTGGCCTTTGTTGTGAGTGCGGCATGCGCGGGTCTCGCGGGATCGCTGTTCGCGTACTGGGTGACCCTGACGTCGCCGAGCGGGTTCACCCTCAACCTGTCCCTGTCACTGCTCACCGCCATCGTCATCGGTGGGCTCGGGAGCCTCAGCGGTGCCGTGCTCGGCTCGTTCATCCTCGTCTACCTACCGGTGTGGACCGGAGGCTTTTCCAGCAGTCTCAACCTTTCGAGCAACGTGGCCAACAACGTGCCCCTCGCCATCTACGGCATCGTGCTCATCGTCGCGATCCTCGTATTCCCGCGCGGAGTCGCCGGAGGCGTTGCGTCGATCGCTCGAGGCGTGACACGGGCGCTGCGGGCGAGCCGCGGCACGGGTCCGCTCCCCGCCGCACCGGAGGCCCCTTCTCAATGACACCGGCAACCGCAATCCACACACACAAGGAGCACACGCATGCGACCAGAGATCACTAGATCGAGGACCTGGGCGGTGGCCGCCGTGGGTGGGGCGGCAGTGCTGCTGTCAGCGGCCTGCGGCAGCGCCAGCTCCACGGCCAACACGGCTTCGGCACCGGGGGTGACCGCTACCACGGTGACGATCGGCAGCACCCAGCCGCTCACCGGTCCCGCAGCGCCGGGATACTCGGAGATCGCACCGGCGTCGAACGCGTACTTCAAGTACGTGAACGCCCACGGTGGAGTCAACGGCAGGAAGATCGCGTACACGTACCTGGACGACCAGTACAACCCCACCAGCACCACGACGCAGACGCGCAAGCTCGTCCTGCAGACGCAGGTCTTCGCAATGTTCCAGGCACTCGGCACGCCGACTCACCTGTCGGTGGTGAGCTACCTCAACTCCGAGCATGTGCCCGACCTGTTCGTGGCATCGGGATGCAACTGCTGGAACAACACGTCCCAGTATCCGGACACCTTCGGATGGCAACCCAACTACACCATCGAGGGCAAGATCCTCGGGCAGTACATCGTGCAGAACTTCGCGACCAAGAAGATCGGCTTCTTCCTGCAGGGACCCAACGACGAGTTCGGCACAGACGGCTTCATGGGAGTGAACGACTCGCTGCAGGGCAAGGGACTGAGCGTTGATTCCACGCCGGCGTACTACACGCCGACCGCGGCCGGAGCCATGGCGGTCGGCGCCGCCATCGCAGGCTTGCAGGCGCAGGGAGTCCAGGTGATCGTGAGCTTCTCAGTGCCGCTCTTCACGGCGATCGCCGAGGCGAGCGCGGCCGGGCTCAACTATCACCCCCAGTTCGTGGTGAGCAACGTCGGATCGGATCCGCCGACACTCTCCACGATCCTCACCGGTGGGTCGCTCGGCAAGGCGCTTCCGGCAGCGCTGATAGCCGGCACCATCAGTGACACATATCTGCCGCTGCTGACCGACGCAGCCAACCCCTGGGTGACCCTCTTCAAGAGCATCAAGGCCCAGTACGCGCCCTCGCTGCCATGGGACGGCAACGTCGAGTACGGCATGGCGGAGGCGTACACGTTCGTGCAGGCGTTGCGCGCAGCGGGGCAGAATCCGACCAGGGCGAGCATCGTCGCCGCGGTGCAGAGCAGTCACTGGACTGACGGCCCGGGACTCACACCGTATGCGTACTCGTCCAGCGATCACAACGGGTTCACCGGTGTGCAGATGGTCACCGTCGGCGCGGACGGCACGCTCACGACGCTCGGCGGCGTCGAGATCACCGACGACACACCGACCGGCGCGATCACGGCATTCACGGGTACGCCGTCAACACCACCGGCAAACGGCATACCGAGCGACTGAGTGACCGGGGAGGTCGCGAGGCGTGACTCGCGACCTCTCACAATCGGCGTGCGGATACCAAATGTCCTGACAAGGAGGCCGGATGCGAGCCCTGGGTCGCGCCCTGCTCGGACGCCCGCTTCCCACGTCGGCGCAGCAGCACGAACGCCTGACCAAGACGGCGGCCATCGGCGCGTTCGGCCTGGACGCACTCTCTTCGGTCGCGTACGGGCCGGACGAGATCCTGTACGTACTGCTGCTCGCGGGCGCGGCGGGACTTGCGTTCGACCTTCCGATCGCGATGGCAATCGCGCTGCTGCTCGCGGTGGTGGTCATCTCCTACCGGCAGACGATTCACGCCTACCCGAACGGTGGCGGGTCCTTCACCGTGGCCAGCCGGAATCTCGGTCGCACCGCGGGGCTCGTCGCCGCCGGCGCCCTGATGCTGGATTACCTGACCACGGTGGCGGTGTCGGTGACCGCGGGGGTGGCGGCTGTGGTCGCGTTCGCGCCGGGGCTCAACACCTACCGCGTGGTGATCGACGTGGTGGCAATCGTGGCGCTCATGGTCATCAATCTCCGCGGCGTGCGCGAGGCGGGTGCCGCGTTCATCCTGCCGACCTATGTCTTCGTCATCTCGCTCGCCGCGCTGCTCATCGTGGCCGGGTTCCGGATCGCGACCGGCAATCCGCCCCAGCATCTCCACGCGGTGCCGAGCGCGACCGAGGGAGTGAGTCTCTTCCTGATCCTGCGCGCGTTCGCAGGCGGGTGCACCGCCATGACCGGCGTGGAGGCCATCGCCAACGGTGTGCCGGCATTCGATCCGCCGGAGTCGCGCAACGCGGCGCGGACCCTGACCATCCTCGCGTGCCTGCTCGGCGCGCTCTTTCTCGGTGTGGCGCTGCTCGGACGGAGCATCGGTGCGATTCCCACCGACCAGGCCAACGTCATCGCGCAGATCGGGGAGGCGACGGCGCCGAACAGCCCGCTCTTCTACATCGTGCAGATCTCGTCGGCGGCGATCCTCCTCCTGGCCGCCAACACCTCGTTCAACGGATTCCCCCGGCTCGCGGCAGTGATGTCACACGACGACTACTTCCCGCATCAGTTCAGTCATCGCGGTCTCAAGCTCGCGTACTCCAACGGCATCATCGTCATCGGTGCGCTTGCGATCGCACTGGTGATCGTCTTCGGCGGGGTCACCCA
>DASZJB010000074.1:0-3118 GCA_035948615.1 Candidatus Dormiibacterota bacterium | reverse complement strand
GGTGCTTGCCTCCGGCGGATTCGCCAGCGGCGGGCTGGAGCTCGATTCGTTCGGAGCGACACACGAGACCGTGTTCGATCTGCCCTTGATCGGCGTGCCGGACACTGGTCGCGTTCGGTTCGCGCCCGCGTACTTCGACGCTCAGCCGCTTTCCGCGGCGGGCGTCGGCATTGACGATCTGCTCAGGCCGGTCGATGCGAAAGGACACCCTGTGTACGCCAACCTGCATGCGGCGGGCGCCATTCTCGGCGGCGCGGTTCCATGGAAGGAGAAGTCCGGAACGGGAATCAGTGTCGCAACCGGGTATGCCGCGGCGGGAGCCATCCTGGCGCCGGCTACGCGTGCGATCTCGGAGGCGATGCGGTGAACGACTTCATCCGCGACTCGCTGGATCACTGCGTCAAGTGCACGATCTGCGAGACGTACTGCCCCGTCTCCCAGGTCACGCCCCTATTTCCAGGGCCTAAGTACGTGGGTCCTCAGGCGGAGCGATATCGCGGCGCAGGACTCTCGTCGGATGCATCGGTCGATTACTGCTCGGGGTGCGGCATCTGCACGCAGGTGTGCCCCCAGGACGTGAAGATCGCCGAGATCAACTCGCGAGCGCGCGCGAAGCTCTGGGAGAAGCGGGGCGTGCCACTTCGCAATCAGATGATCGCCCGGCCAACCGTCATCGGACGGTTGGGGACGCCGGTCGCCCCGCTGGCCAACTGGGCGCTCCACAATCGCGCGGTACGCGCGATGGTGCAGAGCGTGGTCGGCATCCATCGCGATGCGCCGATGCCGAGCTTCGCAGGCAAGACGTTTCAGCGGCGGTCACGCAGCCACCACGGGCCCGCGGATGCACCGGCGGTCGTCTACTTCCACGGTTGCGGCACCAACTATTACGAACCGGTCCTCGGCGAGATGGTGGTCGCGGTCCTCGAACACAACGGCTTCCAGGTGATCGTTCCCCAGCAGGACTGCTGCGGTCTTCCCCTGCAGTCGAACGGCAATTTCCCCGCGGCACGCACCTACGTGCGACGCCTCGTCGGACACCTGGCCCCGCACGCGCGCGCGGGGCTGCCGATTGTGTCGAACTCGACCAGCTGTGGCCTCATGTTGAAGCGAGAGGCGCACGAGATCCTCGGTATCGAGGACGAGGATCTCAAGCTCGTGAGCGAGTCGATGTACGACGTGTGCGAATTCCTGGTGCGCCTTCACGATCGTGGAGCGCTGCGCACGGACTTTGGGTCACTGCCGTTGACGGTTCCGTACCACGCTCCCTGTCAGCAACGCGGTCACGGCATCGGCAAGCCGGCACTCGATCTGCTTGCGCTCGTCCCCGATCTCGACATGATCGAGCTCGATGCCGACTGCTGCGGGATCGCCGGAACGTACGGACTCAAGAAGGAGAAGTACGAGATCGCGATGGCGGTCGGCGCACGCCTCTTCACCGATATCACCGCCACCGGATCCGACCTTGCCGCCTGCGACAGCGAGACCTGCCGCTGGCAGATCGCCCATGGCACCGGCGTGACCGCGGTGCATCCGATCGAGCTCCTCTATCGAGCGTACGGGCTCGACGGACACACCCTGGATCGGCTGGTCACCACCGGGCCGCATCCCGCACGCGTGGCCGGTTGATCATGAGCAAACGTCGCGCTCCACGACCCGTGGTTGAGGCCTCCCCCAACGGTCAAGCGGTCATGCGCGTGGACGACGTGCTGCTCTCGCGCGGCGAACGAGGCACCTGGCTCATCGACCTCAAGGTTCGGTCGGGTGGCGAGTACCGTTCCCTGCAGATCCCGATCGGGAAGCATCGCGCCATCGACCGTCTTGCCTGGGAGCTCAGGAGGAGCGAGAACCGGTCCTGATCAGGAGCCTCAGCTCCGACTTGGCGCCGGCGGCGCCGCGGCGAACTTTTTCCGAGGCAGCACACTGCGCGCGCCGACGAGCAGCGAATCGCAGACCAGCGCCACACATCGTTGCCGCTGCGGCGGATCCATGAACGACGGATCCGTGTGGCTGAGACCGGCCATCATCGCGGACACGTCGGATATGGTCACGTCCGGCCGGATCCGTCCGGCTCGCTGAGCCCTCTCGAGGAGCTCGCTCACGGCGGCGATCAGCTCACCCGATATCTCGTGTTTGGCGATGCTGAGGTCGATGCCTGCGGCGGCCATCGCATCGGCAAGCGCCTTGAAGTCCGCAAACTCGTCAGTCAGCTTGCGGACGAAGGTCACGAACGCATCGCCGGGATCCCCGGAACCGGCCGCCGATCGTGCCGCGACGACGAGCGGCTGGAGCCGAGCCTTGAGCAGAGCCTCGAACAGCGCTCCCTTGGTCGGAAAGTTGCGGTAGACCGTGCCAACGCCGACCTGGGCGAGCTGGGCGATCTCGTCGATGGGTACGTCAATGCCGTGGGTGGCCATCAAGGTGGTGGCTGCCTCGAGGATCCGCTCGCGGTTGCGCTGCGCGTCGGCGCGCAGGTGCCGCTCGGCGTTCTCTGTTGCAGCCTCGGGCTGCTCTCTCCCGGTCATCCCCGTGCTCATCCGTGATCCTGGCGTTGTTTGACAAACGGAACCATCGTTCCGTATAGTACCCCATAACCGGAGCCCACGCTCCGATTCTACCCCAAAGTGAGGACGAACGATATGGAACCACGACGCGTCAACCCCTGGCTCGTCCTCGTGATCGTGGGCATCGCCCAGTTCATGGTCATCCTCGACGCGACCATCGTGAACGTCGCGCTCCCCTCGATCCAGCGAGGACTGCACTTCTCGCCGTCGAGCCTGCAGTGGATCGTGAACGCGTACACGCTCGCGTTCGGAGGCTTCCTCATGCTCGGTGGCCGCGCCGCCGACCTGATCGGGAGGCGCCGCCTGTTCCTCGCCGGGATCGTGCTGTTCTCCGCCGCCTCGCTGATGAACGGGCTCGCGGGTTCCGCGGGGATCCTCGTGGCAGGCCGGGCCCTGCAGGGATTGGGCGGGGCGCTGGTCACGCCCGCTGCGCTCTCCGTGCTGACCACGACGTTTGCCGAGGGCCGGGAGCGGACCACGGCACTGGGCGTCTGGAGCGCGGTCGCGGTCGGAGGTGGGGCGGTTGGCCTCTTGCTGGGCGGCGTGCTGACCAGCCT
>DASZJB010000073.1:0-7224 GCA_035948615.1 Candidatus Dormiibacterota bacterium | reverse complement strand
CGGGTCCCAGGGATGGAGGTAGCGCACCTCGCTGATCCCCGCCTGGAGCATCTCCTTGAGGCAGCCGAAGCAGGGCTGCGTGGTCGTGGTCATCGACGCGCCGAGCGTCTGCTGTCCGAAGCGTGCCGCGGTGAGCAGCGCATTCTGCTCGGCGTGCACGCAGATGCAGATGTCGTAGGCGCCGCCGCGCAGTCCGTCGTCGTCGCGGCGAGAGCATCGATGGCACCCGCCCTCGGAACAGTTGGGCATGCCGAAGGGCGTGCCGTTGTACCCGGTGCTCAGGACGCGCGCGTCGCGTGTGATCACGGCGCCGACGCGGCGTCCAAGACAGTCGGCGCGCGTTCGGGCGGCGAGTGCGATCAGCAGAAAGTACTGATCCTTGCTGGGCCGGAGCGGTGCTGGGGTCGTCAGGGCTTCCGTCCCAGAAAGGCCGCGAGCCGATCGATGGCCGGAGCATCGTCGGCAACCGGCTCCGGATGTCCGAAGGGCATGCCATGACGAGGCCGGTCCGCAAGGCGCGTTCGCCAGAGGACCAGAGCAGCCTCGGCGAGATCCTCGGGGAGGTCGGCCGGTTGCCCGATCGCTCGGGCGAGGTCCCATCCGTGGATGAGCAACTCGTTGATGCGCATGTGCACCACGGTCGCACCCGGCTGCTCGCCGAGCATCGGGGTGTCAACCGTGCCGTCGAGGAACCCGGGAGTGAGGAAGGCGTCATGCATCCTTGCACCGGTTGCGCGGAACCCGGAGGCCGGGTCGCTTCCGAGCCGGTCGACGGCGCGCTCCTCGGGTGACACCGGACCCGACGGCCGGGTGCCGTCAGCGACGCCGGCGAAGACCACGTTGCCGTTGGCGACGTGGTTGAGCAGCTGACGAACGTCCCAGTCGGTGCAGGGTGTCGGTGCCGTCCACTGATCGGGTTGCACCTGGTCGACCAGACGCTGGACAGCCGCAAAGGCCCGATCGCAATCGGCCACGACGGGAGGGATCTGGCTCATACCTCTATGGTGGCCGAGATCGTCAGGTTCGTGCCGTCGCCCGTCCGGCGGCTACAGTTTGCGCCAGGGCGGGTAGCTCAGCCGGTTAGAGCAGGGGGCTCATAACCCCACGGTCCCAGGTTCGAATCCTGGCCCGCCCACTTCGGGACCACGACCGCGTCACGGACGTAGCGTTCGAAGCCGGGTTCGCGTTACACGCTGGAAGAACGTGCAAAAGGAGGCACGCGGTGAGCGTCGCGACGATCAATCAGCCTCGTCGAGGAGTGCTGGCCGCGCGCCTCTGCTGTGCTGCTTTTCTCGTGGCATCGTGCGCGTCACCAACACCTCACCACTCCCCGCGACCAACGATTGAGATACCGAGCGCCCCGGAGCCGTCGGCGCCGACAGTCGCGACCACCCCGAGCGCCTTTGCGTACCCAACGCCGGCTCCTCCGCCCGCGAACCTCATCGGTAACCTGCGCATGTTCAGCACGAGCACCGGTTGGGCTCAACGGCTCGACGACGGCGCCATCCTCCATAGCACCCGCGGCGTTCAGCGATGGAAGGTTGCCTCACCTCGGCTACCTGCGGGCCAGGTTGTCACAGCGGTCGCATACGTCAGCGCGGACAGCGCTCGCTTGTTGTCCGCTGGCTCTGCGGTGAATCAGACGACGGTGGACTCGTGGTCAACATGGGACGGCGGCACAACCTGGCTTAGGCAAGGAGGCTTCACGATTCACGAGACCGTGCTGGCAGGCGAGGGCGGGCTCGATTTCGTGGATCCGGAGCACGGCTGGTGGTCGGTCGGCACCACGGCTCCTACCGGCAACTCCGAGATGACGGGGATGCTTCTGTATCGGACGGTCGACGGTGGCAGCATCTGGCACCAGGTTGCCTGGACTGACTTCACCGTCCCGGGCTCGGGCAACATCCCGTCTCAGTGCCACGGTTTCGCACCGGCGGCCATTTTCGAGCCGGCATCCTTCGCCAATGCGAGCACTGGCTGGATCACCGGGCAATGCGACGGCGTCGCTCCCTACCTCGCGGTGACTCACGATGCCGGCCTCAGCTGGCGTGAACAAACGCTGCCGGCGTCGATTCCGAGCTCCGATGGACCGTTCACTTCTCCGCCGCAATTCACCTCGTCAGAGGACGGCGCCATGCTGGTGAGCGCTCCGGGAGTGGGACCGCTGGCGACTCTGTACCTGACAACCAACGGAGGGCTGAGTTGGAAGCCGCGATTGACTCCGGAATTTGCTCCTCAAGCGCTCGACTTCATCAACGCCGATGACGGCTGGCTCCTGATCGCCGATTCAATGAACGCCGGTCCCGCGGGTGAGCCCGACCTGTGGGTGACGCACAACGGCGGGATCACGTGGACTTCGCTGCAGAGCGCTCCGGCCAACGCCTCGTCGGGCTACTCCCCGAGGATCAATCTCGGCGGTCTCAGCTTTGACTTCATCACCACACAGCTGGGCTGGGCGGCGCCGGCGTGGCCGGGCGAGGCCGTTTGGGGACCTGATCTCATGCAGACCTTGAACGGCGGCAATAGCTGGACCTTGCTGACTCCCCAGGTGACGGGTGCGCCGCCGTCGCCGTGACCTTGGGCCATCCCCGGCGATGAAGAGAGCGGAGCGCCCGACGCGCCCCGCTCTCGAAGGAGGATGACTCGCGGTGTGGGTTAGACCGCGGGCTCACCGGTTGCCGGGTTGAGAATCAACGGACTCGCATCCCGGTCGCTGAAGTTGAACATGGCGTCGATGCTGCCGGCGAGCGCATCGAACGAGCCGCCACCGATGCGCGGCAGCGACCAGTTGTCCTCGATGAAGCGGAGGACCGAGGTCGTGTCGGTGAGCGAGTTGTCGACGGAGTTCGTGCGCGCGTACGGCGAGATCACGAGCAGCGGCAGGCGCTGTCCGTAGCCGCAGCGATCCTCGAACCCACCGGCCGGTGCGCCGGTGCCGCACTGCCCGGCTCCCGTCAGTGCATCCTCGACGGACGTCGACGAGTTGACGATAGGCGGCATCACCTGGTCGTACCAGCCGTCCGAGTCATCGTAGGTGATCACGATCGCCGTCGACTTCCAGAACTTGGACTGCTCGATCGCATTGATCGTGTTGACTAGGTAGGTCTGCTCGTCAAGCGGATCCGAGTAGCCGGCGTGGCCATCCTGGTAGCGCGGCGCCTTGACGAAGCTCACCGCCGGCAGGTTGCCATCGGTCAGGCTCTGGTAGAAGTAGCTGAGGTCGTACTGATGGTTCGCCTGTCCAGGGTGCCCGACCTCTGCCTCAGCCGCCGGCGGAAGGTGCGCAGGATTGGCAGTGCTCGCGTAGTACTGGAAGGGATCGTGGTGAGCGCTGTAATCGGTCACCGTTGCGCCGCCGATGTTGGTGTGACTCGCGCCGCACACGACTGTCCCGTTAACCTGGCCGGTCGGAGCAAAGCCGCCCTGGAACCATCCCCATGTGACGTGCCTGGCGTTGAGCTCGTTGCCGATGTTTTTCCCTGACATGGCGACTGTCGAACCTGACGAGCACTCGTCAAAGGTCGGATCAGCGTCGCCGTAGATCGTGCCGTTGTCGGTGACTCCGGCGAGCACGGCCGGCGTGGCCCCATGGGTCTGACCGGACACGAGGTTGAGCACACCGGGGGTCGATGGGCCGAACGTCGTGTCGAAGTTGTTGTCGCTCATGGCGAAACGCTGCGCGTAGTTCCACAGCGCCGTCACCGTGTTTCCGTCGTAGTAATCCATCACCAGCCCTGGCGGGGCGGTGTCAGGCGGCGAGCACGTCTCGACCTGCGTATAGGAGGGGAACCTGTCCATCAAGCCCCCATCGAGCGCCTGCTGCTCGGGTGTGTAGTCGTGATCCTGGTCGCACGTCAGTGCGTTAGCCGCGCCGAGCCGCTTGGGGTTCACCCCGTTCGGATTGGCGGCCAGGAGCGCAGGGGTGAGGCCGTTCACCGTCGGTGTTCCCGGCTTCGCCTTGAACGGCTGGCCGTCGGTGTTGGTCGCTTTCGGGTAGGTGCCGAAGTAGTGGTCGAAGGAGACGTTCTCCTGAAACAGGACGACGACGTGCTTGATGGGCGACGTCGTCTTTGCACTGTTGTTCACCGTCGATGCTGCACTCACACCGGCCGCGGTGGCGAACGATGCGCTGACGATCGTGGCCGTCCCTGCGAGCGCCAGCGTGATCAGTGGCCGTCTGGTCATGGTTCCTCCTCTAAGAAGCCCTGCCGTCTTCGAGGCCCCAAGATGATCGGGCGCGCATTAAGGCCGTCTTGTGCATCCGGTAACGGCTCGCTAAGGCTCGGCAAAGGATCCAGGAGCGCTGATCGGGTGACGGCCAGTTGCATACTGGTGACGCTTTCGGTACGATTGGTCGCATGGAGGGGGGCCTCGTCCGTCAATCCGCAGAGGGTCGCGTCCACGCTGGGCGTGCCGACAGCGTGGCGAGGTTCTTCTCGAGGCAGACGATCATCGGCGCGTTCGTCGCCGTGATCGCCCTGATCTTCCACGTGACCGGATCGACCGGACCCGGGGCGGCGACCACCAACATGTCGGTGTTCGTCCTGTCGATACTCATCGCCCAGGTCACCATGCCGCACCGGCACCTGCGCCAACTGCTCAGCGCTCCGTCGCACACCACCCGGTACGTCGCCAACCCGCAGCTCGCCACCACCTGGCAGCGGCGGAGAGACGACCCTCAGAGAGTTCGCTTCTGCGGGTACACGGTCTCGCCTCGTTCCAGCATGGCGACGAACTTGTCAATGCGCCGCTCGCGGGTCGCGGGCAGCTTGGCCTCGCTGATCCGAAAGAGGATCGCGTAGCGGTTCTGGCTGCTCAGGATCTCGAACAAGGCCTGGGCGCTCGGGTGTGCGTGCAACGCAGCGCCGAGGTCGGGGGGTACTTCGCTGGAAGCAGCACCCTCGTACGCGGCCTCCCACCGCCCATCACGCTGGGCGCGCTCGACCTCGGCTTCACCCGACGGATGCATCCGTCCTTCGGCGCGGAGGCGGCTCACGATCCCGACATTGCGCGCTGACCATCTGCTCCGGGTTCGCCGGGGAGTGAATCGCTGGCGATACGTGACCTCATCGCCCGGTGCGACCTGGCCGTCGATCCAGCCGTGACAGAGCGCCTCGTCGAGGGCCTGGGCGTAGCTGAGGCTCGTGGGCTCGGAGGTGCCTTTCTTGGCGAGCACGAGCCAGACGCCGGCGGCCTGGCCGTGGTGTGTGGCGAGCCACCGTCGCCACACGGCGGCGTCCCGGACGATCAACTCGGGGATGTCGTCTGCCATGGCCCTCAGCGTCGCAGAAGACGTCTGAGGCGTGCCCTGCCGGACGCTACGATGGCCGCGCTCATGACTGGGTACTGGTAGCCGATCGGTGTCCTGCGACTGGCTGTTCGTCGACGGATCGAGCCTCATCTTCCGCGCCTTCTACGGGGTGCCGAAGACCGTCAAGTCGCCGGACGGCAGGCTGATCAACGCCGCTCGCGGCTTCTTCGAGACGCTGACGCGGTTGCTGAGCACCCGGCAGCCGAACCACATCGCAGTGGCAAGCGACGCCGACTGGCGCCCGGACTGGCGGGTCGCCCTGATCCCGGGCTACAAGGCCCAGCGCGTCGCGGAACCCATCCCGCCGGCGCTCATCCCTCAGATGCCGATCATCGATGCATTCCTGGCGGCGATTGGCATCGATGAGCTGGGCCTGGCGGGATACGAGGCGGAGGACGTGATCGCGACCTGGACGGCGAAAGCCACCGGCACCGTCGAGATCGTCAGCGGGGATCGAGATCTCTTCGCGCTCATCGACGATCCACGGGTGAAGGTGCTCTACCCGGAGAAGGGGGGCCTGGCCGTGGTCGATGAAGCCGAGGTCACCCGCCGGTACGGGATACCGGGGCGCCGCTACGCCGATTTCGCCATGCTCCGTGGCGATCCGTCGGACGGGTTACCGGGGTTGAAAGGTGTCGGCGCGGTTGCGGCCGCATCGATGATCCGGCAGCACGGCGACGTCGCGGCTATCCTCGAGGCGGGGCGGCTGAGCGAACACGACCACGACTACCTGACCCGAGCCCTGAAGGTGGTCCCCCCGGTGCCGGATCTCCCCGTCGAGCTGCCCCAAGGACGCCGGGAGCGCTACCCGGCAGAGCCGCAGGCGCTCAACACCCTGATGGCCGAATACGGACTGCAGGCCGCCTCGAGCCGCCTTGTCGAGGCGCTCAACGAGCGCCTGCGCGAATCCTGAGATGACAGCGCTGCGCACCCATCGTGTGCTTCTCGCGGGGATCGCGGTCGCCGCGGTGAGTCCGCCGCTCCTGACGCTCGTGCTCGTTCGGCTGCCCTCTACCGAGGCGCGCGCGTATGTCTTCCTGTATCTGGGAATTGTCGCCTCCCTCGGTCTTCTCGCCGGGCTCGTCCCTGCGCTCGTGGCGGCGGCGCTTTCGTCCTTCCTCGCCGATTACTTCTTTCTGCTGCCCGTGGGGAGTCTCGGCCTCGCCAACGCCGGCGACGTCGTGTACCTGGTCATCTTCTTCGCGACCGCCGGCGCGGTCGGGGGAGTCGCGGCGCTGCGCCGCCGATCGATCATCGAGGCGCGGGCGCTTACGCGAACCCTCGCCGATGCGAACGCCGAGCTCGAGCGCCTCTATCGTGACCAGGCGGCATCGGCACGCACCGCCGTCCGGCTCGCCCAGACGCAGCAGCAGGTCTCGGTGCTTCGCGACGCCGACCGGGTCCGGCGCGAACTCCTGCAGAACGTCAGTCACGAGCTGCGCACGCCCCTGGCGAGCATCCTGACCGGCGCAACCGTGCTGCTGGGCCGGGGCGAAGTCACCGGGCCGGTTCGCGACGGCCTGGCCGGGATCGTCACCCAGTCCCGGAGGCTCGACCGTCTGGTCGGTGACATGCTCGACCTGGCTCGCATCGAGGGGCATGCGCTCGAGCTTCGCCTCGAGCCCACCGACGTCGGCGAGGCGGCCGACGCGGCGGCATTCCGGCTGAGACAGACCCACCCCACTCGCCTTGTGCGCGTCGAGACCGAGCCTGGGTCGCTCGACGCGGTTGCGGACTGGGATCGTCTCGGACAGGTGCTCGACAACCTGCTTGTCAACGCGGACCGGTACGCGCCGCCGGACTCACCGATCGAGATCCACGTCGCCCCCGGAGCTCGGGGGACAATCGTCACCCGGGTGATCGACCACGGCCCGGGCGTCCCGACGGCCATGAAGGACCGCATCTTCGAGCGC
>DASZJB010000072.1:0-22541 GCA_035948615.1 Candidatus Dormiibacterota bacterium | reverse complement strand
GGCACCACGTTGCCGATACGAGGCAGATCAGCCTGTGGACCGCCGAACGGCGCGTTCTCGCTCGGCGACGAAACCACCAGCACCGCTGCGACGCCAACCGCGGCGAGCCCGGTCAACCCGAGCGGGAGCACGAGCGATCGCCTGCGGTCCGGCCGCTCGCCGGTGTTCTGCGGTGACCGTGCAAATGCGCGTCGCTCCGGGGTCAGGATGATTCCCTCTGCCGCGAGGCTTGCCCACGGTGCATTGGAGTACACGAAGGCTTCGAAGAGGAGCAGCACTGAGAGCACGATGGTCGCAAGCGTCGGCGAGCGGATCAGCATCGCCCCGGCGCCGAGCACGCCGGCGACCATGAGGACCGTCTCGGCGCGCGACGCGCGCAACGCGCTCAACAGCGAGCGTCCCTCCTTGCTTTTAGCCGTTCGCAGGAACTCGGCGTGCTTCTGGACCAGACCGCGGATGCAGGCAAGGGTCACCACCCAGGACAGGGCAAACCACACCCGGAGCGCGTTGAGCGCATCTCCGGCGCTGGCACGACACGCTCGGCGCATGGCCCACATCGCGCGCACGATTCCGGTGCCGGCGAACGCCAGGGGAACGACGAGCACGGCGCCCGTCAACTGTCGAATCGGCAGGCGCTCGTGCAGCGAGGTGGCGAGGGCAGTCGCGAGCAGCAGCACCGTGAAGGTGGCGGTGAGCACTTCCGCGAACCACTGGACGCTGCCGAGAAGGTAGTGGATGCGCTGCGCGAGAGTCAGCCGCATCCGGTGATGAGCCAGCGGCACCATTTCGCGCCAGTGAAACTTGAGGATCTGAATTCCACCCAGCGCCCAGCGGAATCGCTGTTTCTTGAGCCCGTCGAAGTCCAGCGGCATCAGTCCCTCACCGTAGGCAACCGGGTCATAGACGCCCCGGTACCCGGCGCCGAGGATGCGCAAGGATGCCTCCGCATCCTCGGTGATGCACTCCTGATTCCACCCCCCGATCTCGTTGAACGCCGAGCGCCGGATCAGTCCCATGGTCCCGCAGAAGATGATCGCGTTGCGATGGTTGCGGGCGATCATGGTGATGTCGAAGAAGTACCGGAAGCTGTAGAAGAGTCCGCGCAGATACCGGTTGTCCTCCCAATCGCGATAGTGCTGCGATGTCTGCATGAAGGCCACCGATGGATCGTCGAAATAGCCGATCGTGTTGCGCAACCACTGCGGGTGGACCTGATAGTCGGCATCGACGATGCCGAGGATCTCCACCTTCTCCGGGAGTCGTGGTGTCGCCTCGTTGAGGGCCCCGGCCTTGAAGCCGGGCCAGTCCTCCAGGTGCATGAACATGAACCGCTCGCCCAGCCTGGAACAGAGCTCCTCGATCGGTTTCCACAGGTCAGGGTCGCTGGTGTTGTTGTCGACGACCTGGATGATCAGGTTGGGATAGTCGATCGCCGCCAGCGATTCGAGCGTGGGACCGACCACCTCGACCGGCTCGTTGTAGGTGGGGACCTGGAGGGCGACCCACGGTTCGCGTGTCAGCTGTGGAGGACGGCGAAGCTGCGTGCTGCGCGACAGCACGTCGCAGATCTCAAACGTGAAGGAGATTGACAGCAGCAGTGCAAGGATCTCGAGGATCAGCAGCACGATCGAGGCGACTACAGCGATGACCGACAGACGTCCGAAGAACGTCTGGAGAAACGCGTACGCCAGATACGAGATCGCGGCCACGCTCACCGCCACGAACAGCTGGGCACCGAGGAAGCTCCAGCGTGGTTGCAGCGCACGCATGGCGGCAAGCAGGACGACCGCGGCAAGGCCGAGCACGATCATCCCCGGTTCATCGCGCTCGATTTCCACGAAGGCGGCGCCGGTCGCGACCAGTGCGACCACACAAACCGGTATCCCCACCAGGGCGTGCGCGTTGACGGTTCGCGGTACCAGGGCCAGCGCCATCGTGGCTGCGAGCAGCAGCGCGAAGAAGATGACGATCTCGAGGATCATGAGCCCGCTCGATCGAGGTCAACCAGCACCCCGGATGACAGCGCGAGCCCAAACCAAACCCAGTTCTGTTCGAAGTAATTCTGGGAATCCCCGAAATAGGCGGTTGCCGACGTGGCGGATGCCGGCGGGTGGAACGACGCGAGCAGCTCCTGCTCGATCTGCGCGGCACCCGCAGGGTCGGTGACGAGGAAGTTCCCGATGTCGCCGCCGTAGAGCGTCGGATCGTCGTACGAGCTGACGGCGGTACCGTCGTGTGCGTAGACAGCGTCCAGTGCTCGATTGCTGTTCCACTGCGTCCGGAGGAAGGCGCTGCGGGCGAGATACGCGCGGGCGCGCGCCTCGTGATTCCAGAGTGCATCGAGAGCAACCCGCCACATGACACGAAAGGCGTCATATCCGTAGTCATCGGCGCCCGCGATGGTCGGAAAGGGCACGATCGCGCCTGTGGATCGTGATATGGCGCACCAGTTGGGCGGCAATCCGACGCTCTGCGCACCGCCCAGCGTCGCATCGGTGCACTGACCGAGCACGGCGTACGAGCTGTCGATCAGGGTTCCCCATGGGTGCCCGGGGTCCTCTCGCGCGAAGGTCCGATACGCGTACGGTGCGAAGTACGACGGGTTGATCACCGGGCCCGGTGCGACCTGGGTCTTGGCCCAGTTGCCGGCTGTCAGGACGTTCATTCGATTGATCGACACCACCTCGCCTTGCCAGATCGCGTCCAGGACCGCGAGCGCATCCTGGCGCAGGGCGCTTGTGGCGAATCTGCGGGCTGCGTACAGCAGCGCGAGAGCGATGTCCGAGTCGGCGTCGCTCGCCGAATTGGCGTCGGCTACCTTGCCGCCGCTCCACAGGGACGCAAACAGGCCATCATCCCGCGTCTCGAGGTTCGTCGCCGTCCAGTGCCAGACGGTGTCGAACGCCGGTTGGTCTCCCATCCAGACGGCACGCAGCAGCGCGTACCCCTGCCCCTCGGAGGTGGTGACGCCTCCCCGGGTGGGGTCGATGACGCGCCCGTCGGGCTCGATAAAGGCCGTTTTGTAGCCCGCCCACGCCTCCTCGAGGATGGAGGGGTTCCGGTCCTTCAGCGCCGGAGCCAAGCCGGTCGGGGTGCTGGCGTGAACGGCCGCGCCGGTGCCACAGGCTGCCATGACGAGGCAACTTACCAAGGACGCGCAGCAGAGCTCGTGCACTTTCGGGGCTATATGTGATAGTCTCGGTATCCGCATCAGCTACACTGACAGTAGCAGGTAACTGGAATAACGGAGAACTAGGAGGTACTTTCGATGGGTCTTGGAGTCAGCATCTTCCTGATAGCGGTCGGAGCCGTGCTCGCCTTCGCGATACATGTGGCCACAAACGGCATCGACCTTCACGCGATCGGGTACATCCTGATGGGCGTGGGTGCCCTGGGCATCGTTCTGTCGTTGATCTTCTGGTCGTCCTGGGGAGGCCCCGGGGTCCGCACCACGGAACGCACAACGGGTGCGCCCGGTATCCGCAGAACCGATGTGACGACCGTCGACGACCGGCCCCTCTGAGATCGGCACAGCCGGTTTCGGGCTCGGAAACACTCTGACATTCGCGCCACTAGGAGGCAAGGCATGATCGTTCTGGGAATCATCCTGTTACTGATCGGGGTGATCGCCGCCATCCCGATCCTGGTGACCATTGGGGTCATCCTCATCGTCATCGGTGTCGTTCTCGAATTGCTCGGAATGGCTGGGCACGCGGTGGGTGGGCGGCGCCACTACTACTGAGGGGGCCTGGCCCCCCACCACCGTCGCTGAGGGACACGTCTCGATTGCCGGGACGTGTCTCTTTTCGTCAATCGATGACCGCGACTGCCTCGACCTCGATGAGAAAGTGGGGCTGAGCGAGGGCGCTCACCCCGACAAGGGTGCTGGCGGGTGCGTGGCCCTGGAGCGCCTCATTGCGTGCGGCGGCGAGCTCCGGGAGCAGCTCAGGACGGTACCCGACGACGTACCAGGTGATCTTGGCCACATCGTCGATCGACGCTCCAGCCGCCTCGATCGCGGTTAGCAGGTTCGCGAACGCCTGGCGCGCTTGACCGACGACATCCCCAGGGGCGACCAGCCTGCCCTCGGCATCGAGCGCCACCTGCCCCGCGACGAACACCAGTCGCGACCCCGTTGCCGCGACGATCTGCGAGTAGCCCGTCGGAATCGGCAGGGCAGGCGGGTTGAGCTTGTCCAAGGTCATGTCAGAAGCCTCCTTTACCTCGCAACCGCTGCCGTCTCGCAGGAGATCGTCGCAGCCGAGTCTTGGGGCTTGCGCCATCATCCCGGCGTCGCGCAGTCTTCGGGCGCAGCGGCGCAACTCATGGGGCCGACTTAGACTGCTCGAACGTCATGACCACTGAACCGGGTGCTGGTCCCGATAGGTTGCCACCGGTCTCGCGGGGTGCGAGTGAAAGCGGTGGTGTCTGGACGTGGCCTGAAATCCGGAGGGGGACCCCGCTCCGCGTCCTCATCGACCTCGTCCAGTACGGCGTTGCGATCGTGCTGCTGGTACTTGCCGTTGTTGTGCTGGTGAGAAGTTTCGTCAGCTTCGTCACGTCGCTCAATGCGACAGCGCCGAACTACACGCTTTCACTCATCAGCGCCGTCGACGGCGTGCTCGTGGTCATCATCCTCGTCGATATCATGCGAACCGTACTCACCCATCTCGAGGGGTGGGGCTTCCCGTTTCGACCCTTCCTGGTTATCGGAATCATCGCAGCAGTTCGAGACATCCTCGCCGTGTCCACCCGGCTCACCTTGTCCTCAGGGGGAACCACGGTGGGTGCGCCGTCAATATCGCAATCGCTCTTGGAGCTCGGCGTCAACGCAGGTGTCATTCTCGTCCTCGCGGTGGCGCTCTTCCTCACTCGCGGCCAGGACGTCGACGCAGAGACCGTCACCCGGTAAGCACGCTAGCGGGGGTTGGGCCGGTCGAGGTTCCAGTGCCGTCCGACGACCGCTAGCCAGGAGCCACTGGGCGTCTGTGACAGCGAAAAGCGGCTGATCATCCGCTGGCCACCCTCGTGGTCGCCGTAGAGCAGGTCGATGGTCACGGGTCGACCCGATGTCGCCGCATCGCGTGCCACCGCAAAGATCGGCTCGTTGGGGTCGCGAAATGCCCCCTGCCAGAAGCCGATGTCCCCGGCGGGGACGTAGATATCACGGGTGAGGCGGCGAAAGTCATCGGTCTTGGCGTGTTCGCCGCTGGAAAGCCGTTCCGGGTGGAAGTACCACCCGTGGAGGACGGCGATGCCGGATCCGGCGTTGCGCAGGCCGATGACCAGGTAGATCGCCTCCGGGGTGGCCTCGAACGCCGCGTGGCCACCTTCGATGGTCACCCAGTGCAGGTCGAAGAACGACACCTTCTGGGGAAGGTCCTGGAGACGCGACGGCATCAGGACTGGACGCAGGCCGGCGAGCAACGACCGTTCCGCGGCGCGTGCTGCACGGTTCGCGGAGCGAACCGACGAGAAGGTGGCGACGGCGAGGACGAGGGTGCCGCCGGCGGTCGCGAGCGCGGAGATGGTCACCCAGTCGGCCATGACGCCCGAGCTTACCGATCCGGCGCGGAGCCCCGGTCGCGAGATCCCGCTTCGTGGTTCAGCGGCCGAGCACGTGGCGCGTCTCGCGCGCCATCTCCGCATCCTCTCTTGCGGTGACGACGACCACAGCCGGCGCTGAGCCGGGAGGCCCGATCACGGCATCGCCGTCCGCTGCGAGCAGCTCGTCAGGAAGTCCGAGGAGGTGGAGGCGAGCGCAGACCCTGGTGCGAATGAGGGCCGAGTGCTCGCCGACACCGCCGGTGAACACCAGGGCGTCGAGGCGATCGAGCGACGTCGCGAGGCCGCCGATGACGCGGCTCAGGACATGGACATAGACGTTGAGAGCGTCGATGCACTCCGCGTTGCCCCCGGCTGCCTCGCGCTCGACGTCGCGCACATCTGAGAAGCCGCAGAGTCCAACGAGCCCGCCGGAGTGCTCGAGCGAGCTGGTCATCGCCCCAACCGTGAGTCCGTGGTGGTCCTGGAGCCAGAGCAGCGCCCCGGGGTCCACCGTGCCGCTCCGCGTCGCCATCACCGCGCCCTCCAGGGGCGTGAGGCCCATGCTCGTGTCGACGCTTCGCCCATCACGCACCGCACACGCCGAAACTCCGGAGCCGATATGCGCGATCACGACGTGCAGCGCGTCCGCGGGTCGATCCAGCAAGGCTGCCGATCGCCGGCTCGCCCAGGCATAGGACAGCCCGTGGAATCCGTAGCGACGGATGCCCCACGCCCGCCACTGGGCCGGGACCGCGTACGTCGTTGCGAAGTGGGGAATGCTCGCGTGGAACGCGGTGTCGACACACACGATCTGCGGCCGGTCGATGCTCGCCCGCGCCGCATCCAGGAGTGCCAGCGCGGCGGGGACGTGCAGCGGCGCGAGCGAAACCGCGGCGTCGAGCTGGCGACGCACCTCATCGTCGACGACCGTCGCGCGGCGGATCTCGGCGCCACCGTGGACCAACCGGTGCGCGACAGCGTCGATCTCGCCCGCGCGTGCCGCGAAGGCGCGCAGGGCGTCGACCGGATCCGCGTTGGCGTCGATCTGCTGCTCGTCCTCGACGCGGTCGTTGCCGCTGACCATGCTCAGCTTGAGGCTGCTCGAGCCCGCGTTCACGGCGAGGACGCGCATGGATCAGTCCGGCTCGGTTGACCGCATCCTGTTCGCGCTCAGCCCGGCCAGCGCCAGTCGCGGATCTCGGGCATGTCCTCGAAGTGTTCGCGGACATACTCGTGGTGCCGGCGCAGCTGCGCTTCGCAGTAGCGGATGAGATCGCCGGCGCCCGCGGGAGTCCTCCGGGAGCGATGGAGTGCCTCCATCGCCAGGTGGTAGCGGCTCATCTCATTGAGCACCACCATGTCGAACGGCGTCGTGGTCGTGCCGTGCTCGTTGTAGCCGCGAACGTGGAATCGTCCGGCGTTCGGCCGACCGTGGACGACCTGGTGGAACGCCCGCGCGTAGCCATGGAAGGCCATCACCACGTCGGTCTCATCGGTGAACAGCTCGGTGAAGGTCTCGGGACCCAGCGCGTGCGGATGAAACGGCGCCGGACTCATCGCCAGCAGGTCGACGACGTTGACCACATGGAAGCGCAGGTCGGGCACGTGCTCGCGAAGGAGCGCGGCGGCGCCAAGCGTCTCCAGCGTTGGGATGTCGCCGGCACAGCCGAGCACCACGTCCGGCTCGCCGTCGCCGGCATTGGATGCCCAGGACCAGATGGAGGCACCACGGGTGCAGTGCTCGATCGCCGCGTCCATGGCCAGGTACTGCAGCTGCGGCTGCTTGTCGATGACGATGAGATTGAGGTTGTTGCGATTGGTGAGGCAGTGGTCCGCGACGGAGAGGAGGCAGTTGGCGTCCGGCGGCAGGTACACGCGGACGACGTCGCCGCTCATGGCCATCACCGTATCGATGAGCCCGGGTCCCTGGTGGCTGAATCCGTTGTGGTCGTTGCGCCAGCACGTGGAGGTCAGCAGGATGTTGAGTGAGGCGACCGGTTCACGCCAGCCGAGTGCGCGCGCCGCCTCGAGCCACTTCGCGTGCTGGACGGTCATCGACGCGGAGACCATCGCGAATGCCTCGTAGGTCGCGAACAGCCCGTGGCGCCCGGTGAGCACGTATCCCTCGAGCCAGCCCTCACAGAGATGCTCGGAGAGGACCTCCATCACGCGTCCGTCGGCGCTGACGTGGTCGTCGATCGGAATGATCGCTTCCTCGAAGCAACGGTTCTCGACGTCGAACACGGCACCGAGCCGGTTGCTGTTGGTCTCGTCCGGGCAGAACAGGCGGAAGTTGTGGGGATTGTCGACGTAGATGTCTCGAATCCACTCGCCGAGCCGGCGGGTCGACTCGCCGACGGTCACGCCGGGGTCGACGGTCATGGCGTACCCGGTGAAGTCGCGGAGCTGAAGCGGCCTGAGCAGCCTGCCGCCATTGGCGTGCGCCGACGATCCCATGCGCCGGTCGCCGTGCGGCACCAACGACGTCACCGCTTCGACCGGGCGACCGGTGACGTCGAACAGCTCCTCGGGTCGGTAGCTGCGCATCCACTCCTCGAGCTGCTCGAGGTGAGCGGGGTTGGTGCGCACGTTGTCGAGGGGCACCTGATGCGCGCGGAAGGTGCCCTCCACAGGGAGCCCGTCGACGATCTTGGGGCCGGTCCAACCTTTCGGGGTGCGCAGCACGATCGCCGGCCACGGGGCGCGACCCAGGTTCTGGCCGCTCCGCGCCGCCGACTGGATCTCTCGAATCCGTCCGTAACAGCGGTCGAGTGTGTGCGCGAATTCCTCGTGCACGGCGCGGGGGTCGTCACCACCGACGACGTGCACGTCGTATCCGTGCGCGCCGAGGAGACCGCGCAGGTCCTGCTCGCAAGCGCGACCGAGCACCGTGGGGCCGCTGATCTTGTATCCGTTCAACTGCAGAATCGGGAGTACTGCGCCGTCGCGCCGCGGATCCAGGAAGCTCACGCCTTTCCACGATCCCTCGAGCGGGCCCGTCTCCGCTTCGCCGTCGCCAACGACGCACGCCGCGATCAAGTCGGGATTGTCGAAAACTGCGCCGAACGCATGCGCGAGCGCGTATCCCAGCTCACCGCCCTCGTGGATCGAACCCGGCGTCGGGACGCTCACGTGGCTGGGGATGCCCCCCGGCGTCGAGAATTGACGTACGAGCCGGAGCAGGCCGGGCTCGTCGAGCGAGACCGCCGGATAGATCTCCGAATAGGTGCCCTCGAGGTAGACGTTGGCGACGATGGCCGGACCGCCGTGGCCCGGTCCGGCGATGTAGAGGACGTCGCAATCGCGTTGCTGAATCAGGCGGTTGATCTGGACGTAGATGAGGCTCAACCCCGGCGACGTGCCCCAGTGGCCGAGCAGCCGCGGTTTGATGTGCTCCACGCGCAGCGGTTCGCGCAGCAGCGGGTTTGCCTGGAGGTAGATCTGCGCGACCGTCAGGTAGTTCGCGGCGGTCCAGGAGGTGACCAAAGCATCCACGTCGACCGTGGCGGCGGACGGAGTCAGGGTGCTCACCACCGGCATCGTAGCCGCGGCGGCCGTCTGGCTTGATTGCGAGCCGGTTATGACGCGGGTCAGTCGGTATTCCGGAACGTCAGGGAGTACCCCTTGCCGGGCTTGTTCACGAGGTCGCAGGGTATGGCGAGGCGCTCGAGGATCTTCCTGATCCGCAGGACGTAGTTGCGGACCTCCTCCGGGTAGAGCGCGGCATCCGACCATGCAAGCCCGGTGATCTGCGACGCCGTGTAGTAGCGCTGGGGGTGATCCAGCAGGAACTGCAGCAGCTCGAACTCGCGCGTGGTCAGCACCGCCTCCCGCCCCTTGTGGCGGATCACGCGCCCGTTGGGGTCGAGCCACAGCCCCTGGAGCTGCCAGACGCGCCGATACCAGAGATCGAGGCGGGCGTAATAGCCGGCCATCTGCGCTTCGATGAAGCCGATGTCCTGGTCGGCGGCACTCTGCGCCACCGGATGCAACTTGGGCAGCTCGCGTTGCACGCGTTCGAGCAGCCCCATCTTGAAACGGATCAGGTCGTCGTAGATGCTCATCCAGTGGCGCGCGTCTTCCCAGTGCTCGGTCTGGATGTCCTCACCCTCGAGCGGACGCGTCGCCGGTTCGTCGCCGCCGGGGTCCACGGCCGCTGACTATACGGAACCTGTTGCTGATCTTTTTATGCCGGGTGGTGTATCAGAGCTACATGAACCAGAAGGCCGCCCACCAGCGACCCGACATCGTGGCTGCTACCAGGGGTGGCGACAACTCCCTGGGCATGGAAGGGGAGGCAGACCTCGCCACCGCAACCCTGGAGCAGGCGCTGTTCTGGAGAAACATCTACACCGAGATACTCGCCATGGAGGAGTCGGTCCTCGAGCGCATCCGCCAGCTGATGGCCGATCAGTCGCCACAGGCACGGCAGGAGGTTGCGCTCACCAACGTCCCGGTCGTCGTCGCCCAGGCGGAGCGCTTCCGGTCGCGCCTCGGCTTCTGGGAGACCGCCTGCCGGCGGTTCGATATCCCGACCGAGGCCGGGGAGCCGGCACTCCCGGTCTGACGCGAGCCGAACCCAACCGTTATTGCTGCAATTGTTACGTCCCGCGACGAACACTCAGTGCACGTGGGACCGAAGGCTGAAGGTTTTCAGTGTCGAGCGTCCACAAAGGAGCCGACAGATGACCGATATGCAGGTCGACAGAACGACTGAGGATCAGTCCGTCACGAACTACGGATCGAACCGGACGGGAGTCAACACGACGACCCAGACCGTGGCTGATCCAGCCACCGGAGCCAGCGTGCGCCGGAGCAACACGAGCGTGTGGTCCGGCAAATCTCCAGGAGTCGAGTTCGTCTGGCTGATCGCCGGGATCGTGGTCGCGTTCCTCGCGCTGGACTTCATCTTCCATGCGTCCGGCGCGAACAATGTCGGGTTCGCATCGTTCGTCTTCGCGGTGGGGAAGGCCCTGGCGGCCCCGTTCGACGGCATCTTCAAGACGGCGTACGCGTCGCACGGCAATCTGATCGTCTGGGCCGACATCCTTGCCATGGTCATCTACGTGCTGGCTGCAGCCGTGATCGTCAAGGTCGTCACGCTGATATCCGCGCGCAGCGCCACCGCCTCGCACTAGCCCCTCACACCCCTCCTGCGGTCCTGACCCGCACGCGCTCCCTGCGGTCGCCACGTCCCGCGTGTCACATTGTCTCCTGCATCGATCATGCACGAGCGACTCGACAGCGAGCCCGGCGAGAGGGGCCGACGGCAACTGACCACGCGGCCCGTGATCGCGCTCGCGTGCATCATCGCGCTCGCCGCCACGATCGGCCTTGTGATCTCGTTCGGGCAGCGCCCGCAAGCACAGCCGGCGCCCCCGGGACCAACGCGTTTCGCGCCGCAACCGATCGCACCGAGCCCGGTACCCCGCCAGCCTGAGTCGGGTAGCGGGTTCAGCCTCGCCGACGACCTCGCAACTCACGAGATCGTGCTCTTCGGCGGCGTCGGCGATTACGCGAACACATGGCTGTGGAACGGTTCCAGGTGGGCGCTGGCTGATCCACCAGTGAGTCCCCAGGGGCGCTTCGGTGCCGCCGAGGCATACGACCCGCAGACGAAGACCGTGTTGTTGTTCGGGGGACGCCTCGAACCCGGGACTCCCGTGGACGACACCTGGGCGTGGAACGGGACGACCTGGCAGGAGCTCGACAGCGGCGCCGGTGGGCCGCAACCCGGGGAGGGTTCGGACATGGCCTGGGACCCCGCCCTCGGTGAGATGGTGCTACTGACCCGATCCGGGATCATCTCGGAACCGGCACAGACGTGGACTTGGGCGGGGTCGCACTGGGATCACCCGGCGCGGGCCGCGCTCCCTGCCGGAGCCACGTTCAGCCCGATGTGGTTCGACCCCATGACTCACGCGCTGCTTGCGGTCGGCTGCTGCGTCGGCCCACCGCCTGCCACCGGTGCGGCCAACACCACGTGGCAGTGGAGTGGAGCGGCCTGGACCCTCTTGGCAACGCCGACGGCGCCGATCGACGGATCCACGATGGCGCTGGACCCGGCCATCGATCGCCTCGTGTTGTGCGCCTGTGATGCCTCACCGACGTCGCGACCGGCACTGTCGATGTGGGAGGGCACCGGCTGGGCCACTCTTGCGGCGGTCCCACCGCCGGTCGTCGAGGGGACGGAGATCACCGACGCCGATCGCGGCGAGCTGCTGCTCTTCGGCACTCCGAAGACGGCGGAGTCTTCCGATCACACACCGGTCGAGGTCTGGTCGCTCACCGAATCGACCTGGAGGCTCCTCGGGAGGATCGGATAGCCGGGGGTATGGTGCAGTGATGAGCGATCCCATCGACGTACGGGAGCGCATCGCACTCTGCGATCTCCTGCTCGAGCTGGGCCCCGACGCACCGACGTTGTGTGAGGGGTGGACGACCGCCGACCTCGCCGCCCACCTGGTGCTTCGCGAGCATTTCCGGCGCTGGTCGGACGCTCAGCGCGCTGCGGAGAAGGCCAAGGGGTTCCCGACGCTGGTCGCCCGGCTGCGTGAGGGAGCGCCGCTGATTCCGTGGCGTCTCCCCCGGATTCGCGACATCTTCAACGGATTGGAGTACTTCATCCATCACGAGGATGTTCGCCGGGCGAACGGCCGCGAACCGCGCGCGCCGATCGCTGATCTCGAGGCGCTGGCCTGGCGGATGACCGGCTACGGCGCCCGCCGGCTCGCGCGCGCCATCCGTCCGTACGGGGTCGAGCTGGTTCGACCCGACAGCGAGCGGCGGCGGTACGGATCGGGTGAGATGGCGACGCTCAGCGGTCCGGCCACGGAGCTCATCCTCTACCTCGGCGGCAGACGCGCGACGGCACACGTGAGCCTCGGCGGCGCTGCCGATGCAGCCGCCGCGGTGCGCGCAAGCACAATGACCCTCTGAGTTGTTGGAGATGCATCGAGCGCGCGAATGGGAGGATCGGTGACGGAGTCGGTGACCCGGATGCTCGCCGGCGACGCCGCCTCGCGGGGTCTCGGAATCCGCGTGCGTGACGTCAGCGCGGGCGCCGCCATTGCCACCATGCGGGTTCGCGAGGACATGGTCAACGGCCATGGCATCACTCACGGGGCGTTCGTTTTCGCGGTCGCGGACACGGCGTTCGCCTGTGCGTGCAACAGCCACGGGCCGTTGACCGTGGCGGCCGCAGCCGACATCACGTTCATCGCACCGTCATACGCCGGCGACGTGCTCGAGGCGACCGCCGTGGAGCGCAACCGGTTCGGACGTTCGGGCATCTACGACGTCACGGTGCGCCGTGGCGACGATGTCATCGCCGAATTCCGGGGAACCAGCCGCACCATCGAGAGGGATCCTGCGTGACCAGTCTCGGCATCGCGCCGGCGCCGGAGTTGCTCGACGCAGGTGAACGTCTGAGCCGGGATGCACTGCTGGATCTGCAAGTCCGGCGCCTGCGCTGGTCGCTGGCTCACGCCTACACCAACGTTGCGCACTACCGCCACGCCTTCGACTCGGCGGGGGTCACACCCGACGACTGCGAAACGCTCGCCGACCTGTCGAGATTTCCCTTGACCACCAAGCTCGATCTCCGCGACAACTACCCGTTCGGCATGTTCGCCGTGCCTCGTTCGGAGGTGCGCCGCGTCCACGCGTCGAGCGGGACCACCGGACGACCGACCGTGGTCGGCTACACGCGCGATGATCTCGCCACCTGGGCGGACCTGATGGCTCGATCCATCCGCGCCGCCGGTGGACGTCCGGGCGACATGGTGCACGTCGCGTACGGCTACGGACTCTTCACCGGCGGGCTGGGCGCGCACTACGGCGCGGAGCGCCTCGGTTGCACGGTGGTCCCGGTCTCGGGTGGCATGACCCCGCGCCAGGTGCAGTTGATCCGCGATTTCGAGCCCACGATCATCATGGTCACGCCCTCGTACATGCTCGCCCTCATCGACGAGTTCGAACGCCAGGGAGTGGATCCACGGACGTCCTCACTGCGCATCGGGATCTTCGGAGCCGAACCGTGGACCGAGGCGATGCGCGCGGAGATCGAAGAACGCGTGGACATGCACGCCGTGGACATCTATGGACTCTCGGAGGTCATGGGCCCGGGAGTCTCGCAGGAGTGCGTCGAGACCAAGGACGGCCTGCACGTATGGGAGGACCATTTCTATCCCGAGGTGATCGACCCGGTCAGCGGCATGGTGCTCCCCGATGGAGAGCACGGCGAGCTGGTGTTCACGTCGTTGACGAAGCAGGCGCTGCCCATCATCCGCTACAGGACCAGGGACCTCACCCGGCTGCTGCCGGGGACCGCACGACCCGCCTTCCGGCGCATGGAGAAGGTGACCGGTCGCAGCGACGACATGATCATCCTCCGCGGCGTCAACGTCTTTCCGACCCAGCTCGAGGAGCTGGTTCTCCGCACCGAAGGGCTGGCGCCCCACTTCCAGTTGATCCTCGCGCGTGCTGGACGGCTCGACACGTTGACCGTGCGCGTCGAGGCTCGCTCCGACTGCCCGCGCGAGCGACGTGACCATGCTGGGCACGCGCTCGCTCGCGAGGTCAAAGATCGAGTCGGCGTCACGGTCGAGGTCGAGGTCGTCGACCCGGACACGCTCGAGCGATCGGCCGGCAAGCTGCAGCGGGTGATCGACCGGCGGTCGTAGACTTCGCCAGCCCGCCGGTCGGACACGCCAGTCCGCGGGTCACGGGAGGCACTCCGGGGTGGATCGGTTCCTGCTGTATCGGACCTACGATGAGCTCGAGGTCGGGCAGACCCAGCGCACGCGGGGGCGGACGATCACCGAGACGGACATCGTCAGCTGGTGCGCGCTCACCGGCGATTGGTTCTACCCGCACATCGACGCGGTGGCGGCGGAGCGGTCGATGTTCGGCCAGCGGGTGGCGCCCGGGATCATGGTGTTCGCCCTGGGTACCGGGCTCGGCGTACCCAGCGATGCGACCACCATCCTCGCCAACTACGGCACCGACCGGCTGCGCTACACGGCCCCGACATGGATCAACGACACCATCTACCTCGACATCGAGGTGATCGAGAAGTCCGATCGCGACGCGAAATCCGGGCTCGTGTCGTATCGCTGGGACGTGCTCAACCAGAATGGGGTCACGGTGTGCGCGAGCCAGTTGAAGATTCTCACCGCCAGGGAGCGAGCGCCGTATGCCGGAATCTGACGAGCCGAGGACGGTGCGCCTGACCGTCGATGACGGCGTCGCCGAGCTGGTGCTCGATCGCACCGACAAGATGAACGCGATGAGCGTCGCGATGGTTCGGGAGCTCATGGACAGCCTCGACGCCGCCGAGACAGGCGGGGCGCGGGCGCTGCTCGTTCGCGGCGAGGGACGGGCGTTCTGTAGCGGCCGCGACCTCTCCGAGGCCGATCCGCTCCACGAGGATGGCGAGGCGATCCTCCGTGACCTTCTCAACCCGCTGATGACGCGGATGGCCGGCGTCGCGGTACCGACGATCGCGGCCGTCCACGGCGCCTGTCTTGGGACCGGGCTCGGCCTGGCGCTCGCGTGCGACCTCGTGTATGCGGCCGACGATGCGCGGATCGGCTCTCCGTTCGCGCGCATCGGCGCCGTCCTGGACAGCGGCGCGCACGCCGCCTTTGTTTCCCGGGTTGGGCCGCACCGCGCCCTCGAGCTCGTCTACACGGGGAGGCTGCTCTCCGGGCGCGAGGCGGCGCAATGGGGTCTTGTCAATCGCAGCGTGGCCGGGGCCGACCTCGTCCGCCGGACTCGCGAGCTCGCGCGCGCGATTGCCAACGGACCAACCGCCGCCTTCCTGGAGTCGAAGCGCATCGTGCGCATGATCCAGGATGGATCCCCTTCACTGGCGGATCTGCTTGCCGCCGAAGCCGCGGCGCAGGGTCGCGCGTCGCGCACCCACGATTATCAGGACGGCATCTCGGCGTTCCAGGAGAAGCGCAGGCCCGCCTTCACCGGTCGGTAGCCAGGATTCTCATGACCGACCTCGCCAGCTCATTTCCGAGTCTGATCTTCGAGCGCCCCGAGGACGGCATCCTGGTGATCACCATGCAGGCGGAGGGTCGCCTCAATGCGGCCGACGCCGCCATGCATCGCGATCTCGCCGGAGTGTGGCGCGCCGTCGACGCCGACGCCGAGACCCGCGCGGTGATCATCCGCGGTGCCGGCGGCACCTTCTCCTCGGGTGGCGATTTCGATCTCATCGATGAGATGGTCGCCGACTTCGCGGCGCGCGCCCGCGTGCTCCGGGAGTCGCGTGATCTCGTCTACAACATCATCAACTGCTCGACACCCGTCGTCTCGGCGATCGACGGTGTGGCGGTCGGGGCGGGGCTCGTCGTGGGGCTGCTCGCGGACATCTCCATCGCCGGACGCTCGGCACGCCTGATCGACGGCCACACCCGGATCGGCGTTGCCGCGGGCGACCATGCCGCGATCATCTGGCCGCTGCTCTGCGGCATCGCCAAGGCGAAGTACCACCTGCTGCTCTGCGAACCGGTCACCGGTGAGGAGGCAGAGCGCATCGGGCTCGTCTCCATGAGCGTCCCCGACGACCAGGTGCACACCACGGCGTTCGAGGTCGCCCGCAAGCTCGCCGCCGGATCTCCGACCGCGATTGCGTGGACCAAATACGCGCTCAACAACTGGTTGCGAGCGGCCGGGCCGATCTTCGACAGCTCGCTGGCGCTTGAATTTCTCGGCTTCACGGGGCCCGATGTGGTCGAGGGCGTGGCCGCCCGCCGGGCGAAACGCGCGCCGGACTTCGGCGGCCGCGGTCCGCAGGGGTAGGATCGATCCACGTGAGTGTGGAGGTGTCGTCCGCCGCCAGCGAGCCGTCCTCATTTCCGGGGCCGTCGAAGGCCGCCTGGCAGGATGTCGGTGCCGAGGGGGCCATGACTGCCGCCCTACCCCACGACGTCGACCTCAGCAACGACCAGCTCCGCTCCCTCTACCGCCTGATGGCGCTGAGCCGGCGGGTCGACCGCCAGGCGATCAACCTCACCCGCCAGGGAGCGCTCGGCGTCTTCGCCTCGAGCCATGGCCAGGAGGCGGCCCAGGTCGGGTCGGTCTTCGCGCTCGAGGCCGACGACTGGCTCTTCCCAACCTATCGTGAGACCGTCGGCACCTTCGCCCGAGGGGTCGACGTCGTCGATCTGCTCGCGCTCTTCTCGGGCAGCTGGCACTGCGGATTCGACCCCTACCGCTACAGGGTGGCTCCGCTGACGACGCCACTGGCCACGCAGGCGCTGCACGCGGTCGGCCTGGCGATGGCGGCACGGATCAAGCACGACCCTATCGTCGCGCTCACCTTCTTTGGCGATGGAGCGGCCAGCGAGGGTGACGCCCACGAGGCGCTCAACCTGGCAGCCGTCTACGCCGCGCCGGTGGTGTTCGTCGTCCAGAACAACGGCTACGCGATCAGCGTTCCTTTCCACCTTCAGACCAGGACGTCGTCGATCGCGCTGCGCGCGCCCGGTGTCGGCATGCCCGGCATTCGCGTCGACGGCAACGACGTCATCTCGGTGTACGGAGCGGTGAAGACAGCCGTGGACCGCGCGCGTCGCGGCGAGGGACCGACGCTGATCGAGGCGGTCACCTACCGCCTTGAGGCGCACACCACCGCCGACGACACCACCCGGTATCGCAGCGACGACGAGTCCACGGAGTGGCGCGCGCGGGATCCTGTCGAGGGCTTCCTGCGAGTCCTGCGCGAGGGCGGCATCGTCGACGACTCTTTTCTCGCCGAGGTCGAGGCCGAAGGCGAAGCGACCGCCGCGCGCATGCGTGACTTCCTCTTCGGTGCGCCGGCGGGCGACCCGCTCGAGATGTTCGACCACGTCTACGCCACGCCGACGGCACAGCTCGATGCCCAGCGCGCGCTGCTCGGACAGGAACTGCGGGCGGCTGAGGAGAGCTGATGGAGCTCACCATGGCCGGGGCGCTCAACGCGGCCCTGCGCGACTCGATGCGGGAGGACGACACCGTGGTCGTCTACGGCGAGGATGTCGGCAGGCTGGGTGGTGTCTTCCGCATCACCGACGGGCTCCAGGCCGAGATGGGCACCGATCGCTGCTTCGACACGCCGGTCGCCGAGTCGGGCATCGCCGGCACCGCCATCGGCATGGCGCTGTACGGGCTGCGCCCGGTGGTGGAGATGCAGTTCGACGGCTTCTCCTACCCCGCGCTCAACCAGGTCATCAGCCACGTGGCGAAGTACCGCAACCGCACCCGGGGCCGGGTGGGGCTGCCCATGGTGATCCGCATCCCATACGGGGGTGGCATCGGGGCCGTCGAGCACCATTCGGAAAGTCCCGAGGCGTACTACTCGCACACCGCGGGGCTCACCGTCGTGTCACCCGGGACGCCCGCCGACGCATATGCGCTGCTCCGTGCGTCGATCGCGTTCGACGACCCGGTGATCTTCCTCGAGCCGAAGCGCCGCTACTGGCTGAAGGAGGATCTCGACCTGCCGGTGAGCGCACCGCCCATCGGCGAGGCAGTGGTTCGCCGCGCCGGGGCCACGGCGACGGTCATCGCCTACGGACCGATGGTGACCACCGCGATGGAGGCCGCAACGCGCGCCGCCGACGAGAGCGGCTGGGATCTCGAGGTCGTCGACGTCCGCACCTTGACGCCGGTCGACATGGACACCCTGGTGGCGAGCGCCACCAAGACTGGACGGGCGCTGGTGGTCCACGAGGCGGCGCGCTTCGTCGGCTACGGCGCGGAGATCGCCGCGGAGCTGAGCGAGCGCGCCTTCGGGTATCTGGCGGCGCCGGTGCTGCGCGTCACCGGGTTCGACGTCCCGTATCCGTCGGCCAAGATCGAGCGCCACTTCCTGCCGGACGCCGACCGCATCCTCGACGCCGTGGCGCGACTGCTCGAATACTGATCGATGCTGACGATCCGCGACTTTCTCATGCCCGACCTCGGCGAAGGGCTCACCGAAGGAGAGATCAACCGCTGGCTCGTGGCCGAGGGCGACGTCGTCGTGGTGGACCAGCCGATCGCTGAGATCACCACTGAGAAGGCGGTGGTCGAAGTGCCCACACCATTTGCCGGACGCGTGGCCGCCCTCCACGGCGCGGAGGGCCAGACCATCACCGTCGGCAGGCCGCTGATCAGCATCGAGGTTGCCGGCGCGCCGGACAGCTCGCCATCCGGCAACGTCCTGGTCGGCTACGGAACCAGTGAGTCGGCGCCGCGGTCGCGCCGAAGCTCGCCGCCGGCGGGCGCGCCCGCCTCACACACTATTGTTGCGATGCCGCCGGCCTCGCCGCTGGTGCGGCGACGGGCGGCCGAGCTGGGGATTGATCTCAGCACGATCGCAGGCAGCGGGCCGGGCGGCATGGTGACCCAGGCGGACCTCGAGCGAGCGGGCGGCCGGGCAGACGCTCTGGTCGCCTCGGCAACGCCGCCCACGATCGCCGGCGGAAAGCGACGGGCCCTGACCGGGGTCGACCGCATCGCGGCGGAACGGCTGACACGCTCCCATCACGAGACGCCGGTGGCGGCGGCGTGGCTCAGCGCCGATGCGACCCGACTCCTGGCGGTGCGGTCCGACCTCGAGGGGTCGATCGTGGGCAAGGTGACACCTTTCGCGTTCATCCTCTTTCTCTGCGTCCGCGCTCTCGAGAGGTTTCCCCGTCTCAACGCGCACTTCGACACGCAGTCCAACGAGATCGTCGCCTTCGACTCGATTCACCTCGGGGTCGCCGTCCAGACCGATCGCGGTCTCGTGGTCGCGGTGATTCGCGACGCTCAGGGCAAATCAGCGACGGAGATCTCAGGCGATCTCTCGCGGCTTGCCGGTGCCGCACGCGACGGCTCGATCGACATGGCCGATCTCCGCGGCAGCACCTTCACGGTGTCGAACTTCGGGGCATTCGGGGTTGACGGTGGCACAGCGATCATCAATCCCCCCGAGGCGGCGATCCTGGGCGTCGGCCGGATCGCGACACGTCCCTGGGTGGTCGACGGGGCGGTTGTGCCACGCTCGATCGTGGATCTCTCGCTCGTCTTCGATCACCGCGTTGCCGACGGCGGCGTCGCGGGCGGCTTCATCCGACATGTTGCGGACCTCATCGAGGCTCCTGACGAGGCGCTTGCCCAATGATTGAGTCCCCGGAGCCGAAGACAGAGCTCCGCCGCGCCCAGAGCGACACATGGGTGTACTTCGACGGCGAGTTGCGCAGGTATGGCGACGCGCACGTCGGCCTGCTCACCCATGCGCTCCACTACGGGACGGGGTGCTTCGAGGGTATCCGTGCGTACTGGAGCGACCGGCAGCAGCGCATCAACGTCTTCCGGATGGCCGATCACTTCGCGCGCATGACCGGCAACGCGCAGATGCTCCACATGCAGCTGCCGCATGGCGTCGACGAGCTTTGCGATATCACCGTCGAGTTGCTCCGTCGCAACGCCTTCACCACCGACGTCTATGTGCGACCACTCGTCTACAAGGCGAACGAGGAGATCGGCATCCGCTTTCACAACCTGCGCGACGGATTCATGATCGTCCCGGTGCCGTTCGGAGCGTACGTGGACACCACTGGAGGGATTCGCTGCCAGGTGTCGAGCTGGCGGCGCATCGACGACAACGTCGCGCCGGCACGATCGAAGGCGACGGGGATCTACATCAACAGCGCGCTCGCCAAAACCGAGGCCTTCCTCAACGGTTTCGACGAGGCGATTCTCATGACCCAGGAAGGGCACGTCTGTGAAGGCAGCGCCGAGAACCTCTTCATCCTTCGTCGCGGTCAGCTGATCACGCCGCCGGCGTCGGAGAACATCGTCGAGGGCGTCACGCGAGCGGTGCTCATGACTCTCGCGAAAGACGAGCTCGGCGTCGAGGTCGTCGAGCGCGCGATCGACCGCAGCGAGCTCTACGTTGCCGACGAGGTCCTGCTCTGCGGGACCGGCGCGGAGGTCGCGGCGGTGATCGAGATCGACCGGCGCACCATCGGCTCCGGGTCGCCGGGCCCGATCACCCGCAAACTCCAGGACCTCTATTTCGGCGCCTGCAAAGCCGAGAACGACCGCTACGCCAGCTGGCTGACCCCGATCGTCTGATCCCGATCACTGATCGAAGTCGATGACCACCTTCGGCGTGGTGGGATGCGACTGGCAGGCGAGCACAAATCCCGCGTCGATCTCCCGTTGCTCCAGCGCGAAATGCTGGTCCATCTCGACGCTGCCGCTGATCAGCCTGGCTCGGCAGGTGCCGCAGACGCCGCCCTTGCACGCGTATGGAGCGTCGGAGCGAACGCGCAGCGCGGCATCGAGAATTCGCTCGCCATCCGGGGGGACGGCGAAGGTCGAGCTGCGCCCGTCGAGAATGATCGTGACCTCCGACGCGCCTGCGATCTGTGTGGTGGCGGCGAGCTGCTCGGCCGTGCGCGCCGGGCGGGGCGCACCGTCTGCGTGGAACAGCTCGGCGTGCACGTGGTCCGCGTCAACGCCGCGTTCGAGCAGGACCGCACGCGCCGCCTCGATCATGTCGCGGGGCCCGCAGAGAAACCACTCGTCGACTCGGGCAGGCGGGATCAGCTCGTCGAGGAACATCCTCAGCCGTTCAGCATCGATGCGCCCGCGGAACAGGCGCACCTCCTGCTCCTCGCGCGAGAGCACGTGGTACAGAGCGAACCGTTCCGGGTATTGGTTCTTCAGGTCCTCGAGCTCCTCGAGGAACATGATGTCCTTGACCGTTCGGTTCCCGTAGATCAGCGTCACCGAGCTGTGCGGTTCGACCGCGAGGATGGTGCTGACGATCGACAGGATGGGTGAGATGCCGCTCCCCGCCGCGATCATCGCGTACGAGGCCGAGTGGCGCGGGTCCAACTGTGTATTGAAGTGGCCGATCGGCGTCACCACTTCGACGATGTCGCCCGGACGCAATCGTTCCAGGGCAAATGCGGAGAAGATCCCGCCGGGGAGGTGCTTGACGGCGATGCGGAGCCGTCCGCTCCCGGCAGCACTGCAGATCGAGTAGCTGCGCCTCGCGTCGTCCCCGGCCGCATCGCACCGGACCGACACGTGCTGCCCGTGAGTGAAAGAGTATTCGGTGGCGAGGTCTGGGGGCATCTCGAACTCGATCACCACCGCCTCGTCGGTCAGGGGCTCCACGTCCTTCACGCGCAGCGGATGGATGGTTGGCCGCCGATGTCCGGCGGAAACCTCGGCGACCGGCATCGCGGTCAACCGCTCAGTGCTCCTTGAAGTGCGGGAAGGTCTCGCCGCATGCGTCGCACCGGCGCACCGCCTGACATTGCGTCGAACCGAAGCGACTCACCTCCCGCGTGCGTGACGAGTTGCACTGCGGACATTCGACCGCCATCCTCAGGGACCGCACATCGAAGAGATGTTGACGAGGCGGGGCGATGCCGTACTCGCGGAGCTTGACCCGGCCGGCCTCGGACATCCAGTCCGTCGTCCAGGCAGGGGACAGCACGATGCGCACCGTCACGTCGGGGTAGCCGTGGTCTCGAACGCAGCGTTCGACATCCTCGCGGATGGTGTCGAGCGCCGGGCACCCCGAGTAGGTCGGCGTGATCGCCACGTCGACGTGGCCCGAGCGGTCGATGCGGACGTCGCGAAGGATGCCGAGGTCCGCGAGGGTCAGTGCAGGCATCTCCGGGTCGGGGATCGCGCCGGCGAGGCGGCGGATCTCGTCGGTGGCGCTCACCATGTCGCGCCCGGAAACGACCGATGGAGGTGCTGCATCTCAGCGAGCATGTACCCAAAAGGCTCGGTGTGCAGACCGCTGCGGCCCCCCGTCGGTCTCCAGGTGATTTCCGGGGCAACCAGTGTCGCGTCGCCGAGAACGCGGCCGACGTACCCGTCCCACGCGGGGCGGAGTGTCTCAGGGTCGGAGCCGGTGCCTGAGCCCGCCACGCCGCGAGTCACCTCGTCGCTCTCGAAGAGCTCGGCGGTGAACGGCCAGAGCGCAGCCAGAGCGCTCTCCATGC
>DASZJB010000071.1:0-12350 GCA_035948615.1 Candidatus Dormiibacterota bacterium | reverse complement strand
TCACCTTCCGGCTCGAGCCGGCGGCTGGTCGCACCGCGACCGAGAAGCCTCCTGGGACCCGAGCATGGCAGCCGGGGCTGGCCGGCGCCTTCGATCCGAAAGGTCTCCTGCGCTCAGGCGCATTGCGGTGAGGGGGAAGTTCGGGGAGGTCGCCGGGAAGTACTGGCACGAGTACACGCGGATGCGGACCGCGATCTTCCTGCTCTGCGGCATCCTCATCATCGTCCTCATCGGCTCGTTCGTTCCCCAGCAGAACACCTCGGATCCGGGCAAGGTCGAGGCGTTTCTCACAGCGTGGCCGAACCTGAATGTGCTCCTCGCCGACCTCCAGCTGCCACTCACCCAGGTGTTCGTGTCACCAGTCTTCTATGCGCTCCTCGGCCTGCTCTACGTGTCGCTTGGTTGGTGCGTCATACGTCGCGGCCGGGCGCTCATCATGCGCACCGCGCGCGGCTACAAGCGCACGCCGCAGTACTGGGGAGAGTGGGGATCCTGGCTGTTCCACAGCTCGTTCTTCCTCCTGCTCATCGCAGTCGTCTGGGGGAAGGCAACCGGGTACCAGGGGCTCGTGACCCTGACCCAGGGGCAGAGCTTCACGAACACCCCGGCCGGCTACGACACCCTGCAGCAGGGGCTGCTCTTCCAGGGGAATTACGCACCGTTCACGCTGCGTCTCAACAACTTCGAGGCGACCTACGCATCCAACGGTGAGGCCAGCAACTACGTGAGCAACGTGTCAGTCTCCCAGCGCGGCACGAAGGTGGAGACCAAGGACATCCTCGTCAACGACTTCCTCAGCGTTGACGGCGTCAATGTGTACCAGCAGGACTACGGCTGGGCACCGACGATCCTCGTGAAGAACCCCGCCGGACAGACCGTGTACGACGGATCCATTCAGTTCTTCGACGACCCGAGCAGCATCGGCAACAAGGCGCTGGCGGATGGGGTCCTCAAGGTCCCCGACTTCAACTACACGATCCCGGGCGCCTCGGAAGCGGTGCAGATCGGCGCCAAGATGTCCTTCTTCCCGGACGCGTCGGTGATCCCCTCGGTCGGCGCCGACGGGTCCATCAACCCCGCATCCATCTCCTACGGGCCTGGAGGTGTCGCACCGCGCAATCCGGTGATCGAGATGCAGCTGTACGTCGGCAACCTCGGGCTCAACAGTGGCGCTCCGCAGAACGTGAACCAGCTCAACACCAACGCGATGACGCCCTATTTCACGAACGCACAGGTGATCCCGATCACGCTCGGTCAAACCCTGCAGCTGCCGATCGACAGCAAGAACGGCAAGGCGATCGACTTCTCGATCTCCTTCCCATCGGTGACCCAGTATTCGCTGTTCCAGGTCAACGACGACCAGGGCGTGCTGCTCGTCTACACCTCGTTCATCCTGATCATGACCGGGCTTCTCACCAAGCTCTACCTGCGTCCGTTCCTTGAGCGCCGGCAGCGCAAGCGGCGCCAGCCGATCACCCTCGATCCCCGCTGGTCTGCGGATGCGAGCGGGGAGCCTCAGGCGCCCGAGCGGGAGCCGGCCTCGGTCTGATCGGGCCCGGGCGCAAGCTCGGCGATCCGCGCGGGAGGGAGATAGCTGAGATGGCTCAGGGTTTGACCCTCGTAGTCGAGCTCGAGGAGCCCGCCTTTGGCGCATTGCAAGCGGTGCAGCGCGTAGCGCGGCCGGTGCTCGGCGGTCACCCAGAAACCCTGAATCGGATCCCCGTGGCTGACGCAGATGCCGCCGTCGCCGGGATGATCCGCGAGCAGGTGCATGAGCGGCCGGCCCACGCGTGTGGCCAGTGCCGCGACCGACTCGTCATTGCGCAGCACGCCGGGCAACACCATGTGGATCAGCCAGAGTGGACGGCGCCAGGGCACCTGCTTGGGCGGGACGCCTTGAAGGTACAGCCCGAAACGCGTTTCGATCAGGTCGTCGGTATACGTGATCGGCACGGAGTCGAGGTATGACGCGATGATCTCCGCCGTCTCCCTCGCGCGCTCGAGAGGACTCGAGTAGATCTGACGCGCCATTGTGCGGGCGAAGTATCGCCCCAACGCGTGCGCCTGCTTGACGCCCTTGTCGCTCAACGGAAAGTCAGGAAGGTGACCGTAGAGCACACCGTCGGGGTTGCGGACGTCGCAGTGGCGCACCAGGTGGAGGCGGGTCGACACGGGTGCTTGACTCACGGATGGCGATGCTACGGGATGCCGGCGAAGCGAGGTACGGAGTCGTGCCCGTGTCGTCGGACGCGATCGGCGCGCGGCACCACAATTTCTTCACAATATGCGGTCGTGACGCGCCTGGCGCGGGCACACCAACGCGCTGGACGAGAACACGATGTCCGAGATCCCGCCACGTATGAAGCGCAACCTGCACATCATCCTGCCGGTCGCGCTGTGTCTGATTCTGCGCCTCCCGTCCCTCATCGAACCGCAGTGGTATTCGGACGAAGCCGGCTACGCGTCGACTGCCTGGCTCACGCACGCCGGGTATGGGCTGTACGTCGACGCGTGGAACAACAAACCGCCCTTGCTCTTCGGCATCTACGGCCTCAGCGAGGCGCTCTTCGGCGCGAGCGAGGCGGGCATCCACGCACTCTCGATCCTGAGCGGCTTGGCCGCGATCATCGCCGCCACCTGGGGCATGTCCCGTTTCTTCACGACGCGCGCTGCCCTCTGGGGCGGCCTGGCGATCGCGATCATCGTCGGGTCGCCGATGCTGGACGGCAACCTGGCGCTCCCCGAGAGCCTGCTGATCGGCCCGGTGACGGTCGCCATGGTGTGGTTTCTGTGCTCGTGCACGGGTGCCGCGGCACGCAGGCCGCGCGCAGTCACGCTCGCGTGCATCGGTCTGCTGTTCGCCTGTGGCTTCCTGATTCAGCAGACCGCCATCGCCGACTTCGCGTCGGTGATGCTCTGGTGCCTGGTGCGCCGCAGATGGCGGACGATGCTGACGCTCGGCGGAACCTTCGCGATCACGGTCGCTGTGGTGATCGTGCCCTTCATGCTGACATCCGGTGTCCACAATGTCTGGTTCGCACTGGTGACGTCGTACCTCGACTACGTCAACGATGCGCTCGGCGACCGGCTCCCAGCCTATCTCGTCCGCATCATCATCGTCCTCGCGATCGTGGTGGTGGCGTGGCTCTTTCGCAAGGCAAAGGACGACCGCCTCGAGCTCGCGCGCATCTGGGTCACCGCACTGCTGTTCACCGCGATCGCCGCCGGATATGCGTACGAGCATTTCCTGCTGCCGGTGAGCATCCCGCTGGTCATGCTGGTGACCGGCCTGGCGTCGCGTCATCACGTTCATCTGTTGCAACGCGTCCGGCGGCCTCGCGTGCTCGTGGCCGGTGTGCTCTTCGCGGCGATCGCCTCCACCGGGGGGTCGCTCTTCGTGGCCGGGTACCGATCGGCGATCTGGAGCGTCGGGTACTACGCCAACGCCATCAGCTACGTGTCCGGTTCGATATCCGAGCTCGACTACGACACCTATTTCGACGGCCTCAGCTACGGCGAGCACGAGGCCGAACAGTGGATCAGCACCCACAATCTCATCGGCGTCACCGCGATGTTGTGGACGAACCTCGCCTGGCCCCTGGTCGATGACGACCTGTTGCCACCGACTCGCAGCGGTCCGCTGTACGTGACCCTCGCGCTCGAGAAGGGCGCCGCCGGGATCATCTCGAGGATGAACGCGACGCCGCCGGAATTGATTCTGATCAGTCCGAACGGCATCGAGAACCTGAGTGACATCCGTGCGTTCATCGGAAGCCATCCGTACCAGGAGGTGATGGACGCACATGGGATTGAGCTCTACGTCCGCGCCGGGAGCTGAGCGAGCCGCTGCTTGCGCCGCTACGGTGTGACGGAGTTCGCCGAACGCAGTTGGGTGCGTTCGATGTAGACGGTGTCGAAGCCGACGCTGTAGACGGCGACGTAATACTGCGCGACCACCGGAATGATCGTCGGCCGCACCGCCAGGCTCGGCTGGTTGGTGACGATGACCGTCGGCCGGAGGCGCGCGACGTACGGACCCACTGCCGCGCGGCTCCCCACCAGCACGTCGTCGTTGAACAGACCGACGGTCGGCAGCACGGTGTGGAGCGGCGTCAGCAGGTACAGCCATTCGTCGGCAACGTTCCAGATCACCGCGGACGAATTGGCGTAGCGGTGCGCGACCAGCCAGGCCATCACCGCCTGGTCCGCCAGGACATCGTGGGAGAAGCTGTCCTGCCAGCGCGTCAGCTCTGCACCGTCCACCAATCCGGCGTAGGCGTCGGTGTAGTACGCGGTCAGACTGCGCCCGTTGATCCAGTACGACCCTGCATAAGATCCTTCGACGGAGGCGAGCAGGACGCCGCCCGCCAGGACTGCCGAGCCGACCCAGAGCCCCTGACGGCGGGTGTCCGACAGCAGCACGTTCCACCGATTCCACGGCGTGGCGGCGAGCGCCGCGCCCAGCCAGGGAAGAGATGGCACGACGAGGTGGGGATAGGGGAAATGCGCAGAGCCGGCGACCAGCAGGTCGATAGCGGCGAGAACCCACAGCATCCAGACGGTGTTGCGCGTGCGGCGGGCCACCAGAGCCGCCCCGCCAAAGATGGCCAGAATACCGGCCGCGATTCCTGCGAAGTGCACGAAGCGATCCGCAAGCGTGGGCGGGAGCGCGTTCTGCGCGTAGATTCCGTAGAAGCTGACGGTTGCGAACCAGGTCGCGCCCAGACCGGAGGTGATCACGGTGGGGAGCAACCAGAGCAGCGTCAGCGCCGCGCCGGCGCCGTAGAAACGCAGCAGATCACGCCAGGCTTGCGGCCGGGCGATGAGCACGATGACGCCGATGGCAGCGACGTCGGCGATCACCGTCTGCTGCATGCCGAGTGCGATCGACGCCAGCAGTCCGGCTGCGTACGGCGCCCATCGATGATGCGCGGCCCACCACGGCGACGCCGTATGCACCAGCATGAGCATCCCAGCCCAGGTCATCGGACCGATGAGCGCTCCTTCGGGGAGGAACAGCTCCGCATCGAAGATCGGGGGGCCGATGACCAGGGCGACCAGGATGCAGGCAATTCCCGCCCGCCTCCGTGAGCCGGTGAGTCGCGCAACCCCCCAGCCGACCGCCATCACCGCGACAACCGCGCTCGCGAACGGGACGAGGTGGATCGCCGCCTCCGAGTACCCGAGGAAGTGGGTGAGGATCCCGTAGATCCAGTACTGCAGCGGAGGCTTGTTGTCCCAGGCACCCACCGATGTGTACAAATCTCCGCCCCCGACGATCGTCCGCCCGACGTAGGCGTATGTGCTCTCATCGGCGTACCAGTGGGGCTCGAGAAATGCCGGAACGCGGAATGCGACGATCAGTACGACGCCTGCGGCGATCCCGATCCACGGGGCCGAGGTGGCGGCGTCTTCACGCGTCGAAGGGGCGGAGTCTGTCATCCGGAAAGGCTGCCTTCCGTACCACGCGTTCAAGAAAGGAGTGGCGCCCCCGGTAGGAGTCGAACCCACGGCCGTCGAGTTAGAAGCTCGCTGCTCTATCCGCTGAGCTACGGGGGCGCGCGGCGAGTGTACCTGCGGCGATTCGTCCGGACCGCCGTCCCACGCGCCATATAATCGCCGAGCCTCCGCTCCGGAGTCTCATGGTGGCCATAGCTCAGCTGGTTAGAGTGCCAGGTTGTGGCCCTGGAGGTCGCGGGTTCGAATCCCGCTGGCCACCCCAATTCCCCGCTACAGTCGCCGCCGATGACTGCAGACGAGACCGGCGACCACATCGCGCGTAATCGCTCTGCCTGGAACACCTCGGCGGCGGAATATCGAGATCCGGGCCGGCGAAACTGGGCGTCAGAACCCTCCTGGGGCATCTGGGGCATTCCGGAGAGAGAAGCGAATCTTCTCCCCGACGTCGAGGGTCTCCACACCATCGAGCTCGGGTGTGGCACCGCCTACGTCTCCGCGTGGCTGGCGCGCCGCGGAGCGAGGCCGGTCGGTATCGACCTGTCGGAGAATCAGCTCGCAACCGCTCGAGCGCTCCAGGACGAGCACGACCTCCATTTCCCGCTGATCCACGGCAGCGCTGAGGCCGTGCCCGTCGCCGACGCCACGTTCGACCTGGCGATCAGCGAGTATGGGGCCGCGATCTGGTGTGACCCGTATCGCTGGATCCCGGAGGCTGCGCGGGTCCTCCGCCGTGGTGGCCAGCTGATCTTCCTCGGCAACGGGCCCTTGCTCGTGCTCACCATGACCGACTCCGACGCGGAGGGGCCGGCCGGGACGGCGCTCCGGCGTGACTACTTCGGTATGCACCGCTACGAATGGCCCGACGACGACGGTGTCGAGTTCCACCTGAACCACGGCGACTGGATCCGTCTCCTTCGCGGCAGCGGATTCGAGGTCGAAGACCTCATCGAACTCCGTCCTTCGGGCGCTGCGACCACGCGCTATCCGTTTGTGACCCTTGACTGGGCGCTGCGCTGGCCGTCGGAGGAGGTCTGGGTGGCCCGGCGTCGGTAGACTGCCAGATCATGAATGACGATCGCTGGGACGCCGTCGACGCGTATACAACGGGACTGCTGCAGCCTGCCGACCCTGTGCTCGAGGCGGCAGTCAAGGAGGCCGCCGGCCTCCCGAACATCGCGGTGTCTGCCGCTCAGGGACAGTTTCTGCACCTGCTCGCTCGCGCGATCCGCGCCCGGCGGATCCTCGAGATCGGCACGCTCGGCGGGTACAGCGCCATCTGGCTGGGCCGCGCACTGCCCGACGACGGACGCCTGATCACCCTCGAGCTCGAGGAGCGCCACGCCGAGGTCGCACGGCGGAACTTCGCGCGTGCCGGCCTGGAGGGCAAGATCGAAGTTCGAGTCGGCCCGGCTCTCGAGAGCCTCGCGGGACTCAGGGCCGACCGGGGTGAGCCGTTCGACCTTGTCTTCATCGACGCCGACAAGCGCAACACCCCCACGTACTTCAGCGCCGCCGTTGACCTCGCCCATGCCGGCAGCCTGGTCGTGGTGGACAACGTGGTCCGCAAGGGGAAGCTGATCGACACCGAGAGCGAGGATCCCGACGCTGAGGGGATGCGCCGTCTCATCGAGCAGATGGGGGCAGATCGCCGCGTGGTTCCAGCTGTGATTCAAACCGTCGGGGTCAAGGGATGGGACGGCTTCGCCTTCGCCCTGGTGGTGGAGTCCTAGGCGGGGATCAGCGCGCCGGGCATTCTCGGCGCGGCGGCCGTCCGTCGCGCCGCCTCCGAAGCCACCGACAGCGGCACCTCGCCTCCGTGCAGCAGCGCGTCTGCGTGCGCCAGCCATGAGGCGTCGTCGGCAAGCTCCGCGAGCGCCGGCTCCCCGCCCAGACGGGACAGGTACCGCGACGCGATCCAACCGAGGCGGCCGCTGCCGGTGTCGGCCGCGAACTGGTTGGCCTGCTCGGCGAGCCGTGCGCCGATCGCCAGGGTCGCCATGCGCCGGGCGATGCGTCGCAGCGGGAGCTGCCTGGCGTCCGGGTCGCCGGAGTCGTGCAACGCACGGAGCTGGACGTCGACGCGTTGCAGCGCGTCGATGAGCACGCCGCCCAGCGGGGCGACGGCACCGCCGCTCGACACGGCCTCGGCGCGGCGTTCGGTATCGCCGAGGTAGCCGGGGAGCGCGCCGTGCTCGATGGCGCGCTGCACGTCGAGCGCGATGACGTTGCCCGACCCCTCCCAGATCGCGTGCACGTACACGTCGCGCAGGAGTCGCGCATCCGGCCAGTCTTCGATGAACCCGTTGCCACCGCGCACCTCCATGCCTTCGGTGGCGCAGACGCGCGCGCGTTCGGTGCCGTGCATCTTGAAGAGCGGGGTCAGCAGTCGCAGCGCGGACGCAGCGTCATGATCGCCGGAGTCTGCGGCATCGGAAAGCTCTGCGACGCCCATGGCGGCGGAGAGCCCCGCAACCGAATCCACCACCAGGTCCGCCAGCGTGTCGCGCATCAACGGGTGCAGGTCGAGCCGGCGCCCGAAGGTCGATCGACCGGCGGTGTGGTTCAACGCCTCGAATGCGCTGCGACGCATGGCGCCTGCGGTCGCGGTGGCGATCCCGATCCGGGTGGCGTTGACCATGTCCATCATCTGCGGCAGACCGCGATCGATGGCCCCGACCTGCCAGGCGAAGGCTTCGCGCAAGCCGACCTCGGCGGAGGCCATCGCGTGCGTGCCGAACTTCTCCTTGAGGCGGTGGATGACGAACGAATTGCGCGTCCCGTCCTCGAGCAGTCGTGGCATGAGGAAGAGACCCAGGCCTCGCGGCCCCGGCGGCGCGCCCCGCGGTCTCGCGAGCACGAGGATGAGGTCGCTGTGCGCACAGCTCGCGAACCACTTCTCGCCGGAGAGGCGCCAGGTGCCGTCGCCCGCGGGGGTCGCAACGCTTTCGTTGGCGCCGACATCGGATCCCCCGGCCTTCTCCGTCAGGAACATGGCGACCGTCAGGTGATGGCCGGTGTCGTCGGCGATGCCCGGAACGAAGCGCTCGGCCAGGGCGGTGTCATTGCGTTCGAGGCAGCGCGCCGCGGCGTCCATCATCCCGATGGGACATCCGGTGATTGCCTGGTCCGACTCGAGCAGGAGATACAGCATCGCGGTGACCAGACTTCGCGGCGCCCGCTCTTCGAGCCCGCGCCATCCCGGGCAATATGCGGCGCGAACCGCGCCGAACCCGAGCACCGTCGACTCGAGCTCTTTGTAGGCCGGGTGGAACTCGATTTCATCGATGCGCTCGCCTCGGCCGTTGTAGGAGCGCAGCACCGGCGGGTGCCGGTCCGCGGCACGAGCCAGCGGTTCGATCACCGCGGGCACGAGCAACCCGAGTTCGCGGAGGGCGCCGTCGGCGACCGGCCAGAGCGCCTCGCCAACGGTCCGGCGAGTCAGCCAGCGCAGATGCTCATCGGGCAGGTACCAGTCGGATGCATCGGCGGCCGGGATGTACTCCACCCCGGGGTCAGATGGCAGCATCGACTCCACGATAGTCTTCCAGCCCGGTCACCACAGACCCCGCGCCTCGAGCACCCGTTTGAGGGCGCGCGGGCGGTCGGTCATGATGCCATCGACGCCGAGGTCGAGGAGGAGCTCCATCTGCGCCTCGTCGTCCACGGTCCAGACGTGCACGGGAAGCCCGGCCCGGTGGGCCGCCTTCACAAAGCGCCGGTCGATCCGCAGCTTGCCCCACCGCTGCGGCACCTGGAGGCAGTCGGCGTGGAAGCGCGGCATGATTCCCGTCCTCGACGCGGCGTACGCCATCGCGCTGGCGACCTGACCCATGGACGAGCAGATGCGGCCACGCGCAAGCGCGCGGATGCGTGCCACCCGGCGGTCGGAGAACGACCCGATGCACACCCGGTCGAACGCGTTGAGGCGGGTGATGAGTGTGACCAGCGGCGCGACGGTGTCGTCCGCCTTGGCGTCGATGTTGAGCGACACGTCGTCCCAGCGCGTGAGCAGCTCCTCGAGCGTCGGGATGACGACTCCGGTGCCGCGGAACGGGAAGGTGAGCCCCCCGTCCAGGCTGAATGTGTACCCGGCGTCGGCCTCGCGTACTTCGGCGAGTGACAGCCGGTTGATCCTTCCGGCCCGATCGGTGAGGCGGTCCAGGCTGCTGTCGTGGAAAGCAAGCAGGACGCCGTCGCCGGTGACGTGGACGTCGGTCTCGAGGTACCGGTAGCCCATCGCCACCGCGGCCTCGAAGGCGGGCAACGTGTTCTCGGGAGCCTCGCCGCCGCCCCCGCGATGGGCGAAGGCGATCGTGTTCGATCGCTCGAGAAAAGAACGCTGGACCATGGACGTGGCCGTCAGGGTAGCGGGACGGGTCGCTAGCGCACCCACGTTCCCGCGCCGGACAGCGCGCTGAACAGCGGGCGCTGCACTCGCCCATCGGCGACGCACACGGCGCCAACGCCGCGAAGCCGCGCCTCGCGGCTGGCGCGGAGCTTGACCCGCGCCCTGCCTCCGATGGCGGGAATGAGCTGCTCCGCGTCGCTGGTCGAGAGCCGTCCGATCAGGCTCGTCTCGTCGGACGGGTCGCGGAGCAGGCCCGGCGTGTCGGCGAAGATCATCAGCACGCTCGCCCCCATGGCGACGGCGATCTCGGCGGCCAGCCGGTCCCCGTCGACGTTGATCGCGGTCCCGTCCTCGGCCGCGATCGGTGGGCAGATCACCGGCGTCACACCGGCCGCGAGCAGCCGGCCGAGGAGTGTTGCGTCGACCGAGTCGATGCTTCCCACGTGGTTGTCATGGAGCACCTTGGTGCGGCCGTTCTCGCGAATGCGCAGGGCGGGGCGCCGTGTGCCCCGAACCAGGCCGCCGTCGAGACCACACATGCCGAAGGCGTTGACGCCGAGCTGGCGCATCCGCTCGACGATTCGCTTGTTCGCTCTGCCCGCGTACGCCATCAGGAAGTGGTCCATGGTTGTCGCGTCGGTGAATCTACTCACCTCGCCGCGCTCCGATTCGACCATCCGTGGCGGGCTGCCCAGACGTGTGGAGAGGTCGTCGAGCGCCCTGCCGGCGCCGTGGACGACCACGGTCTGTTCGGTGGTGGTCGCGATGTCCTCGAGGAGCGGGTCGAGCCGGCGGACGCTGCCGCCGATCTTCACGACGATCATCAGATCGGGTACAGGCCGCCGAAGTCGAGACCCAGCGTCTCGGGGTACCCGTGCCGGACGTTGCATGCTTGCACCGCCTGACCTGCCGATCCCTTGACGAGGTTGTCGAGTGCGGCGGTGACCACAACGCGGCGCGAATGCGGATCGCGCTCGAAGCTGACATCGCAATAGTTCGTCCCGGCCAGCAGCTTGGGAGACGGGGAGCGGTGCAAGCCGCTCCGGGACTTGACGATGCGAATGAACGGCTCGGATGCGTAGCGCGATCGATAGACCGGCCACAGCTCTCGATCGTCGAGGTCGGCGTTGATGAACGCATGGGCGGTGATCAGCACGCCTCGAACCGCCTCGACGGCGGTTGCCGAGAACGCGACTCCAGGGGATTGCGCACCAAGGTGGAGCTCCTGGACGATCTCAGCAGTGTGCCGGTGACCCGTGGGTGCATACGAGCGGGTCTCGCCACTCCGATGCGCATGGTGGGTCGCCTGGCCCGCCTGCGCACCGCCCGCTGAGGAGCCGACCTTCGCCTCGACGACGAGGGGAGCCGCCGGGTCGAGCAGCCCGGCGCACGCCAGGGGGGCCAGGCCGAGGATGGACGCCGTCGCGAGACACCCCCCGGCCGCGATGAGCGACGCCGACGCGATCTCGGATCGATGCATCTCGGTGAGGCCGTACACGGCGGTGCCGAGCGACTCGGGCGATGGATGGGTCCAGCCGTACCAGCGCGGATAGTCCTCGGGGTCGCGCAGCCGGAAGTCCGCCCCGAGGTCGATCACGACCGGCGCCGTCGCACGGAGTTGGTCGATGGCCCGGCTGGATTCGCCATGGCCCATTGCCGCGAAGACGACGTCGGCGTCGCGCAACGTGTCGCGTGACGAGAAGCGCAACTCGGTCCGGCCGCGCAGTGGCGGGTGTACCGAGGCAACCGGCTTGCCGGCAAGCCGTTCGGAGGTCACCTGAACCACCTCGACCTCTGGGTGGCCGGCGAGCAGACGCAACACCTCGCCGCCCGCGTAGCCCGCGCCCCCGACCACGACTGCCCGGATCACCGCGCCCCCAGCGCAGCTTCGAGCACCGAGACCCCGCGTTCCAGCTCCGCAATCGAGACGTGCTCGCGAGGTGTGTGGTCGAGCTGGGAGTCGCCGGGGCCGTACGCGACCGCCTGACAACCCCAGGCGGGCACGAGGATATTGAGGTCGGACGTCCCGGTCTTCAGCTTGAATCGCGGCGCCCCGCCCTGGGTGCGTATGGCGCGGATGAACCCGCGTGCCAGGGGAGTTCCGCGGTCGGTGCGGACACCCGGCTCGTACCCCACAACGCTGAGCGCGAGGGACGGCGCGCCCGCACGAGCGACCTCGATGAGCCGATCCACGTCGTAACCGGGTGGCGTCCGGATCCCGAGATCCACGCTCGCCCGGTCGTTGAGCCCGTCGCTCGACGAGTCGAAGCTGAGCACCCGGACGTCGACGCGATCGAAGACCCCCGCGTCACCGTTCGACCATGCCGCGCCGTCCGCCAGCGCGCGAACCACATCGATGCAACGGTCAGGCGCGCTCGGCTCGCGGCCGGCGCCGTGCGCATGCGGCTGATCCACGCTCGCGCGGAGCCGCAGGCTCCCCTTGTATCCGATGGTCACGGCGTCCCACCCGCTCGGCTCGAGAATGACCAGGGCCGAGGGGGCCGCCATCGACTCGGCGATGTGGCGAGCCCCGCTCGAGGAC
>DASZJB010000070.1:0-2749 GCA_035948615.1 Candidatus Dormiibacterota bacterium | reverse complement strand
GATATTCGGGTTTGAGTGGCGGGCGGTGTCGAAGGGCGCTACTCGCACCGGAAGCCCCGAGCGCGTCGTTGCGCCGAGCCGGTACCCGTCCGGATCCGAGCATCCCGCCTCGATCCATGGAATGCAGGTGGCCGCCGCGGTGGAATCGACGAGCTTGCCGCCGCGCAAGGCGTTGACCGCGAGCGGCAGCGTGCTGACCACCGCAGCCATGTGGCGGAAATGCGTGACCTCCATCCCGATCAGCGCCGACGCGAATCCAACGCGCAACGCATCGCTGCGCATGTACATCTCGTCGATGGAGGCGCCCCGCGCGGTCGCGATCACCGAGAGATGCAAGGGGCGTCCGACATTGCGCGCGAGGCGTTCACGAAGTGCAGTTGCCGAGTCGAGCCCGATATCGACATGCACGTCGCCGAGCGCTCCGCGCTCGACCTCGATCATCCGGTGCGCCGAGAAGTCGCGCAGGCGGCGGTTCAATCGACCAAGCGCGTCACCGAGTGGCGCCGGCTCGAGGTGGATTGCGATGTCGGTCTCGGCCTGCACGCTGAGCAACGGGGCGAGCCATCCGGGGCCGACGGGATGTCCGGGGAGTCGCTGCAACGCGTGGCCGCACACAAGGGTGTCTCCGTAAACCGCGTGCTCTCGATACTCGGACCAGTTGATCGCAATGTTGCCGTCGAATCCGTCGGTCATCACGTCGGTGAGAGCCTCGCCGTTGAGGCGGTGCGTGGACACACCGAGCGCGGCCAGACGATCACTCGTCAACGTGCACGAGGTGTCGAGTGCGGCGGGAGTTTGCGTGGAGAGGATCACGAAGACTGTGCGGGTGTGGCGCTCGCCGTCGCGAACCCGGTCCGCCCAGTACCGCTGCATCGCATCATCGAGACGCGTGTGCGGCCCCGTGACCGGCGCGGACTCTGGATCGGCGAGCGGGCGCACCCGTATCAACAGCTGCATCGGGCGTTCGAGGGTGTGGCAGATCCGCGCAAATGCGGCCGCAGCTGCAGCCTTGCGCGCAGGGTCAAGCGAGTCGATGTCGAGATCGCTTGTGGCCAGCACCGCCGAGAACAGGCCAGCGCGCTCGCACCGGTCCTCGTGGATCACAACCGGTTCGTCGAACGCGGCGCGGGGACGGCCGGCGCTCGGGATGGTCAGGTGGGCCATGCGGGATGGAGTTCGCTACCGACCCGGCGCGCCAGGCGTCGCAGCGCAATCGCCGCCGCACCGGAGTCGTCGAGACCGACAAGGCGATGTGCGTTCTCGGCCGCGACCACCGCTTCGTCATCGGGGATGTCGCCGATCAGCTGACCGCCGAGGTCGGCCATGGGCTCGCTCAGGTCTGTGCCGGGGCGCGAACGGTTGACGATGTAGCGGAGCTGGTGTCGCAGTCCGAGGCGGCGCAGTGCCTCGGTGCTGCGATAGGCGTCCTGCACGCCGCCCGCCGTCGGCACCACCACGATGAAGACGTCATCGCACGCGCAGATCGCGGTGGTGGTCAACGGGTTCAGCTCCGGGCAGACGTCCAGCACCACCAGGTCGAATCCCTCCATGTCCAGCTCGCGGAGCACCTCACGGAGCAGCGCCGGTGTGACCGGCCACTCCGGGTTGACGGCGCGTTGCGGCCCAAGCAGGACATGCGCGCCGGAGGCGTGACAGACCATGAAATCGATGACGCTGCGATCCTCGGGCGGAGCGAGCGCGAAGTCGAGGAGTGTTCGCTCGGGCGCGCCCAGACGGACAGCGACGCTCGGACTGCGCAGGTCGAGGTCGACAAGCGCGACCTTGGGCGCCGGGTGGTGCTCGCTGTGGCTCGCGGCGAGCAGACACGTGAGCTCGGCGGCGAGCGTGCTGCGTCCGGTGCCGCCGCGCAAGGAGAAGAAGGTCACGCGGCGGGCCCCGTCCGCCCGGCGCATCGGCCGGATGACTCGCGAGAGGTTCAGGTCGCCGCGCGGCTGCTGTTCAGGCGGTGCGCCCCGTCCGGGCGCCGGTGGTGTCTCCGCGCCGCTCGGACTCGGAGTCCGCTTGCCAAAGAGCTCAAGGATCGAGGCCGTGGGATGTGCACCTTCATCGGGAGCTGGGCCGTCTCCCGGGCGACCGCTCGCCAACTCCCAGCGCGCTGCCCCACGCCGCGGACGCACCCAGAACAGCACCGCGAACACGGCCCAGTCGAGCGCCGGCCGTCCGGCAATCCGCAGCCACCCGAGCCCAGCCGCGCCGGCGGCGAGCAACGCCGCAAGCGGATCCACAATGGCCGGCGGCAGCGGCGAGCGCATCAGCGAGTACGCCGCCAGCGCACCCACCATGACCACCGCGAGCTGTCCGGCGCCAAGCCCGAAGGCAAGCGTGTCCGGCCGGTCGAAGCCGTCGGCAAACTCGATCTGATCCATGCCGCCACTCCACTATGTGCGATCGCAGAATGACAGTATCGTAGGGTCCAAGTTCCCGCCCTTCCGCGGACAAATCGCACCGCGCAGTTCGCGCGGCGGCGATCGTTGACGGCGCAAGGGCTCCAGTCGCAAGCTCCCCCCGTGACACGTCGCCGACTTCCTACCGGGACAGTCACCCTCCTCTTCACAGACATCGAAGGGTCGACGCGCCTCCTGCAGGAGCTCGGCGATGGCTATGGCGTCGTCCTGGAGGAGCACCGCCGGCTGCTGCGTGAAGCCTTCCAGCGACACGGTGGTGTCGAAGTGGACACCCAGGGTGACGCGTTCTTCTTCGTCTTTGGGAAGGCCACCGACGCCATCGC
>DASZJB010000069.1:0-5204 GCA_035948615.1 Candidatus Dormiibacterota bacterium | reverse complement strand
CTGATTGCGCGAACGACGGAGCGGACAAGCTGAGCGGCGACCCGATGACCGTCGGCACCATCCCTGCCTCTGCCCACAGCGCCTCGCCCCGGCCATCCGTGGCTCCGCCCGCATCCCATATGTCGCCCGCAGTACACCGTTTCCGAAAGATCCAGGGCATACTGCACGCCAGGTCACGGCACAGCGCCGCTTCACAGCATCCGTTCTCTCCACATTTCAGCACAGATTTCGATGGCCACACACGCACTTCCCGACGGCTGGACGCTCCTCGCGGCGCGTCCACGTGAGGAGTTGCATCAAGCGCTCCTGACGAGTACGTGTGAGCGCTCGTTCAGCGATGTCCCGATCGACTGGTGGGATCGGGCGGCAGAGGTCTGGCGTCCAACGTCGATCGTCCGACTCCTGGGTGGCGTCTGGGACGTCGGTCGCGATGTTGAGGTACTCATCCCCGATGGAGGTGCCACCGCCCCGGCCCGGGTGAGCATCGGGCAGGTGCGGCTCTCCAAGCTTCTGACCGCCGGTGTGTCGCGATACTGGGTGGCCCGGTATCAGAAGCTGCTGGTACTGCGGCTTGTTGAGCAAGCTGCCGTGCTCGGCGGCGATCCAGATCCGCTGCGCCGGCTCGCCGGGCGCATCCGCCACCAGGAAGCGCTCGGGCATGACGTCTGGACCACCGCCTACCTGATGGGAGCGCGCGACGGGGTCGAGTACGCGCCCGAGCTCCCCCTGGCGACGGCCGACAGCGGCTGGGAGCCCGCGGACGCGGGCGATCCGGCGGCGGTCATCCATGCCGCGGTGCGCGTCCTCGCGGCCGATCTCCTGAGGCTGGATGCTGCGCTCGAAGAGGCAGGTGCCGACGCGACCGAGCGTGCCGCTCACCCACTTCTCGCGGCGATCACGTCGCTCCTGCTGCGATCCCCGGCCACGCCGATGATCAGCCCAGCGGGATCCGATCCTCGCCTGGCCTGAGCAGCACCCGCACCGCGGCATCCTCGCGGCATTCTTCCCGGATCCGGAGCCACAGACGCTCACCCTCGACCTCGAATCCGTGGCTCGACGGTGCGAGCACGGCCACGACCTGGGGGTCGATCGCGCCGACGCCGTCGAAGTCGGCTATCCCGCCGTCGATGCCGAACCCTGCGTCGACCTCGAGCATCCGCCGCCTCCAGGCTGCGATCGGGACGCGGGGCATGGGGTCGCCGAGCAACGTCGCGAGCAACAGGGCCAGACCGCCGATCGTCGACCGAGCCGGTTCCTCGACGTGATCCGAGAGCGACCGTTCGTGGATGAGTCCGGTCACAACGTCGCGGGCGCGTGCCGATGAGTCGTCGGGCGGTACCGCAACCCAGAGGGCTTGCAGACCGGCACGCGCGCTGAACCCGCCTTCGGCGACGATCCGGCCCGGCGCCCAGGCGGCCGCCGTCTCGATGGTCGCGAGCTTCGACCCCGATCCCGACGCGCTCCCCGGCGCCATTCCCGTCTCCTCATCCCACGACCGGGTTGCCCGCCAGACGCGACCGTCGCGCACCGCGGCGAGCGGTAACGCCAGCCTCCGGATGCCGAGCTCGAGGGTTGCGGCGAGCATCCCATCGCCGGTGGACCGGGGCGGATACACGGTGCCGCCGATGGCGTCGGCCGCGATCCGCGCGAATCCGAGTCCCCACCGGTCGCGCTCGGCGCGCCGCCGCGAGGTCGCAACCCGTGGGGTCGGCCCGGTGTGGCGCCACACAACGCGAAAGGTCGTGCGATCGACGTCCAGACGGACCGCGCTCGCGGCGTCGTGACGCTCCGCATTGACCGCGAGCTGGACCAGAACCAGCGCCGCGCCCTCAGGACCGAGCACGGGGCGGGCCGGTCCGGCGACAGCCTCGACGGTGAGCCCCGTGCGGGCGGTGATGCCGGCGCGGGCCAGATCGATGACGTCGTCGGTGGTACCCCATCCGCCCGGCTCGCGGCCGGCGACCAACCGCAGTGATCCAGCGAGCATGCGGACGCGCTTCGCCTGGGTGCCGCTCAGCGTCAGCGCCGCGCTGTCGAGCGACTCGAGCAGCCGGCTGAGGACCGCATCGCATTGCTCGGACGCGGGGAGAGTGCGAACCACCAGGCGCACGCTGCGCACCGGATAGGAGACGGCGCCAGGCCCGGTTCCGTCCCACTCGGGCGTGCGTGCGATCACCGCCCCAGTGGCGTCGATCAGCGCCGCGACCACGGGAAGCTCCGCGATCTCGGCCAGCGTGAGGTTCACACCTCGGGGTCGGGAGCGGACCCCTCGGTCGCAGTCACGCTGAGCCGGTACTTGCGGTTGCCGTGACTCACGAGTCGCACCGCCGAGCCGTGGCCGTGCAGCCATTCGCCGAAGCGGCGCACCGCCTTGGTTGCCGTGTCCGAGTGAAAGGTGACGATGTCGGGGTGGTGCACCACCAGTCGGATCGCCTCGCGATGGTGGTGCTGGTCGAGTGTCGGGAGATGCACCACCACGGTCCCGTCGTGAATGCGCAGGTCGCCGACGGTGCGATCGAGCATTCTGTCGATCCGTTCGAGCAACGACGCATCGCCGTCGCGCTTGTCATGGAGCAGGGCGCGCGGGTGAGAGCGCTGGATCTGACTGCGGACATTGAAGGCGTCGATGTTCTGCGAGTACACGATGACCGGGCATTCGCGAAGCTCGCGGGCGAGTCGCGACAGCACGTCGCCGCTGCTCGCGCTCCGGTCGGGGGCCTTGCCGAGATCCCAGTCGATGATCGCGAGCACTGGCCTGCTCGAGTATCGGTTGTGTTCCAGCAGCGAGAGAGCGCGTGCGGCGCTGCGGGCGCCGAGCGGATGGAAGCGCTTGCGTGCGAAGTGACCCTGCAGCTCGTCGAGGGTCTCGGCATCGTCCTCAAGGATCAGGACCTCAGGGTTGGCTCTCACCGCCGGGTGACCGGAGCCGAAGGGACCAGGGTCATGCGGGTGCTGCCGTCACGCTGCGCCGTCCATCCGGTGTTGTGCCTGGCGAGCGCTTCCGAGACCGCCCGGAAGCTGCGCGTGGGGAGCGCGAACCCGGCCGGGTACGCAGCCACCAGCGACTCGAGGGTCGCACCCCTGAGCAAGGTTCCGTCGCCGAGCTCAACCCCGCTCCCTGGCGCCAGGCGCATCCCTCCGACAGTCGCCTCGCACGCACCTCTGATGGCGGCGAACAGCGCTGCCGGGCGGTCGAAGATGCGAGCGTGTCCCGGAAGCCCGTCCGGTGCTGCGCCGAGCCAGAAGGTCAGGACCGGCCGTTCGCGCAGGATGCGGGCCAGGGCGGGCGCCACCGAGACGTGGCTCCCCACGACCATCCACGGCCAGGGAAGGCAGGCGCTCGCGATCTCTCCGGCGTCGTCGGAGCGGGCGTCGCGAATGACGGCCATCCTTCGCGGCACCGCGTCTCGCACTGCGACGGCGAGCTCGCCGTCGACGGTCACCACCAGGATGGCCCGGCTGCGGTCCGGTGCGCGCACGCCGAGCATCCACGGAGCGTCTGTGAACTCCACGCGATATCCCTCCCCGCCGAACCTCGCGAGCGAACGGAGAAGTCCGTGCCCGCGGTCGGCCTCAGCCAGTGTAGGGGTGCTGACGGGGGTATGGTGGGCCAGCCAGGCGGACACGGACACCCCGTAACCATCGGTCGCCGGTCCGGACAGTGCGCGGACAGACACGACCGCTCGCGACGTGGCAGACTGACTGCGGTATGTCCACCTCAGACGCCGGGGAGCCAGCCGCCGAATCGGTCCGGCTGGCACTCACCGGGATCCTGCACAGCCCTCTCGTCGACCGAGCAGGAGGCCGGCTCGGCCGGGTGGACGATGTCATCGCCCGGTTCGCGGAGGGCGGCTACCCGCCGGTCACCGGCCTGGTCGGACGCATCGCCGGCCGCAAGCTCTTCATCCCACGCGACCGAATTGCCGCGATGAAACCCGGCAGCGTCCAGCTCGCCGGCGAGGATCTCAACCTCGCTCACTTCGAGCGGCGACAGGGTGAGGTGTTGCTCGGTGACGACGTGCTCGGCCGCCGGCTCATCAGCGTCGACGCCGGCAGGCTCGTGGTGGCTCACGACATCGAGTTGCGCCAGGAGGGCTCGAGGTGGGTGGTCGCGGGCGTCGACACTCGCCCCCGCGGGTTGCGCGGCCGTCTTTTCGGCGGCGGAGGGGAGAACCCGGGATTCGTCGACTGGGCCGCGGTCGAGCCCTTCGTCGGGCACGTACCGAGCTCGCGTCTGCTCATGCCCCTCCGGCGTCTGCGTCGGCTCCACCCAGCGCAGATTGCAGACCTCGTAGAAGCCGCATCACATGACGAGGGTGAGGAGATCATCTCCGCGGTGCACGGCGATCCCGAGCTCGAGGCCGATGTCTTCGAGGAGCTGAATACCGAGCACCAGGTTGAGTTTCTCCGCGACAAATCCGACGCCGAGGCGGCTGCAGTGCTCGCCGAGATGGGTCCGGACGATGCGGCCGACCTCGTCACCGAGCTCGATCAGCCCCGACGCGCTCCGATTCTTTCGCTCCTGCCACCGTCGCAGCAGGCGAAGGTTCGCGCACTGCTGAGTTATGGACAGAGCAGTGCCGGGGGACTCATGAGTCCCGACTTCGTGTCGGTCCCGCCCGATGCAACCGTGAGCGATGCGCTCGCCGCGGTGCGCGCTGCAGACGTCCTGCCCCAGGTCGCCGCCGACGTGTTCCTGCTCGACGACGGACACCTCGCCGGTTCCGTGCCGCTCATCGAGCTGCTCCGCGCCGACGGAGGCATGCGGATATCGGACCTCGTCGAGCACAGCAACGCATCGGTGCATGTCGACGACGACTTTCCGGAAGTGGCGCGGCGTATGGCCGACTTCAACCTCACCGTCGTAGCGGTCCTCGAGGACGACGATCGGGTCATCGGTGTCATCACCGTCGATGATGTGCTGGAGGCCATGCTGCCCGATGCTTGGCGGCGTCGCGCGGAGGCCGACGGGGACTGACCTAGCCGGGCTTCGTTCGACGTTCCGGTTGTACACTGCGTGTACGGCAACCGATTTTTAGGGGTGCATGCACCAGCACATGGACGGCGGCGACAGTCCCCAGTCCCGGCAACTCACGGGCCGGCCCGCAACCAGGTAGCGACGCACTCGTGACCTCCTGAGCGGACAGGCCCGCTCAGTCTTGCCGTCTTCGACGGTGGGAGGTCCGAATTGGCGCAGGAGAAGG
>DASZJB010000068.1:0-4521 GCA_035948615.1 Candidatus Dormiibacterota bacterium | reverse complement strand
TGCCGCAGCCACGGCGCGATCCGTCTCCGCCACCCCCGCCTGCTCGAGCTCGGCCACGGGCTGTTCCGTGGCCGGGTTCAGCACCCGAAGCGTCATCCGCGCTCGAAGAACCGCTCGCGCTCGTAGCAGGTCACCGCCTTGTCGAAGAGCTCCTGCTCGGTGCGCGCGTAGTTGAGGTAGTGGTCGATGACATCGTCGCCGAAGGCCGACCGCGCGACCTTGCCGTGCTCGAGCGCGGTGATCGCCTCGTTGAGCGTGTGCGGAAAGCGTTTGACGTCCGACTCGTACGCATTGCCGGTGAACGCGGGAGGCAATTCGAGCTGTTGCTCGATGCCGTGCAGGCCCGCCGCGAGCAGCGCCGCGAAGGCGAGGTACGGATTGGCGTCCGCCCCCGGGATGCGACACTCAACCCGCAGCGCCTTCCCGTGGCCGACAACACGGAATCCGCACGTCCGGTTGTCGTATCCCCACGCGAGGGTGGTCGGCGCCCAGCTGCCCGCCGCGTATCGCTTGTAGGAGTTGATGTTGGGAGCGAGGAAGACGGCGAACTCACCGGCGCACTCGATCAATCCGGCGAGATACTGCTTGAACAGCGGGGATTCTCCGGAGAACAGCGCGTCGCCCTTGCTCCACAGACTCGAGTGGATGTGGCAGGAGCTGCCGATCCAGGTGTGATCGGGCTTCGCCATGAAGGTCACCGAGCAGCCACGCTGGTGCGCCATCTCCTTGATCCCGGTCTTGTAGATGACGTGGTTATCGGCCATGGTCACAGCGTCGCTGTAGCGGAAGTTGAGCTCCTGCTGGCCGGGCCAGGCCTCTCCCTTGGAGGTTTCGACGCGCATACCGGCGGCCTGCATGCCGTTGCGCACCGCGCGGATGAACGGCTCGTCATAGCTGGTCGCGAGGATGTGATAGTCGAGGATGTACGGAACCGACGGTGTCAGCCCCCGATAGTGCTGGGCGTGCGCCTGCTCATAGGTCTCTTTGATCAGAAAGAACTCGAGCTCGGAGCCGAACATCGCCTCGTACCCGAGAGCGCGAGCCCTGTCGACCTGAGCCTTGAGGACCTGGCGGGGTGAGGGCCGGACAGGGGTGCCGTCATTCCAGGCCACGTCGCACAGCACCAGCGCGCTGCCCTCCATCCAGGGAATGCGACGCATGGTCTCGAAGTCGGGCACCATCGAGAAGTCGCCGTATCCCCGCTCCCAGCTGGCGATCTCGTACCCGGGGACCGGATCCATCTCCATCTCGAGGGCGAGCAGATAGTTGCAACCTTCGATCGGGTTCTTGTGCGACATCTCCTCGAGGAAGAAATGTGCCTCCATGCGCTTGCCCATCAGGCGTCCCTGCATGTCGGTGAAGGCCACGACCACCGTGTCGATCTCGCCGGCGTCGACCTGCTGTGTGAGTTCGTCGAGCGTCAGCATCGGTCAGCTGCCCTCCTTGGCGGCGTCGGTCGCCACCGCACCATTGTGGTTGTGCTCGGCAACCCGGTCGACGAAGCGGCGGAAGAGCGAGGTCGCCCATCCCTCCTGGCCGAGCAACTCCTCGGGGTGACACTGCACCGCCACGATCATTCCGTCCGGTGACTCGATGCCCTCGACGACACCGTCGGGGCTGTGCGCGGTTGCGTGGAGACCCGGCGCGATGTCCTTCACCGATTGATGGTGGAGGCTGTTCACCATCACACGGTCGCCCGGCGTGACCTTGGAGAGCTCCGAACCCGGCACCACGTCGATCGAGTGCGCGAGCAGGTCGCGAGGATGGCCATGGTTGTCGTGGCCGTCAATGTGTTGAAGCAGCGATCCGCCGAGCGCAACGTTGATCACCTGTTGACCGCGACAGATGCCGAAGACCGGCACACCCTCATCCACGGCCGCGCGCACGAGCGCGATCTCGGTGAGATCAAGGGGTGGATCGACATTCGGGGTCTCCTCCTGGCGCGCCTCGCCATACGCGGGCGGGTCCACGTCCCAGCCCCCGGGAACGAGGAGTCCGTCGATGCCGTGCACCATCGCCGTGGCGTCGGCGGACGCGAGACCGTTCGGCTGCGGATCCAGCGTGACCGGCTCTCCGCCGGCAGCCTCGACGGCGCGAAGGTACGGCGCGTAGTACGCGGGTCCGCGACGGGGACTGCAGGTAACACCAATCCTGGGTCTGGGCATCTTGAAGATCCTTCGCGTGCTCGCGGCGCGATGGCCGCGAGCACGCGTGATGAACTGATTTGTGAGCCTATCAGCCCGCCGAAACTGCCGGCACCGGCGCGACGGTGTCGACGAATCCTGCTTCGATCGACGCCAGCTCCTCCGGCGTGCCCTGAACACGGGGGCCCTTGAACCAGTTCTTCGCCGAAACGAACCACCAGATCGTGGTGCCACCGAGCACGACCGCGAACGCGACGATCGTGTAGTTGAGGTTGCCAAGGGTCACCGGGAAGACCGTGGGAAGGATGAACAGGATGCTGATCAGGATGATCCACACCACCGCCACGATCCCGATTGGACGGCTCCATCTGCCCAGGTGCCACGGGCCGCGCTGGAACGAGTCGCCGGCGCGCAGGCGCAGGAAGATCGGGATCCCGTACGCGATATACAGACCGATGACGGCGATGGAGATGACCGCGAAGTAGGCGGCGGGATTGTAGAGATAAGGCAGCCAGAGGATGAATGCCCCGACCACGGCCAGCCAGATCGAGTTGGTTGGGGTGCGGGTGCGCTTGTTGATCTTGCTCCAGAGCTGATGGCCGGGCACAGCGCCGTCGCGCGAGAACGCGTAGATCATCCGGGAGTTCGCGGTCACCGACGACATGCCGCAGTAGAACTGTGCGCCGATCGCGATCAGCAACAGGAACTGTCCAAGACCGCCGCCCGCCGCGTCGATGAAGATCTGCGCCGCGGGTACCGCCGCGAGGGACTCAGGCGCGTAGGACTGGATTGCGGACGTCACTCCGATGAGCAACACCCATCCTGCAACGAGTGACACGACGATCGACATGACGATTCCCCGGGGACCAGCGACCGCCGCGTTGCGGGTTTCCTCGGTCATGTGCGCGGATGCGTCATAGCCGGTGAAGGTGTATTGCGCGAGGAGCAGACCGATGAGGAAGACGTAGATGATGCTGCCGGGGAAGCCGGCGCCGGTCGAGTTGTTGAAGTGGAAGAAGATGAATCCGACCGACTGATGATGCTTCGGAACGATCAGCAGAACGGCGACGATGACGACGACACCGATGATGTGCCACCAGACCGAGATGTCGTTGAGGAGGGCGACGAGCCGCACACCGAACGTGTTGAGGAGCCCGTGCACGAACAGCGCGATCGCGTAGACAAGGAGGATGTGTGGTGCGTCGAGCGGGTAGGCGAACCAGTTGTTGAGAAACGCTGACGCGAAGAGCGCCAGGCCGCCGTCGATCCCCGCGGTGACCGCGATCTGGCCGAGCAGGTTGAACCAGCCAGTGAACCAGCTCCACGCCGGTGCGTTCTTGCCGCCGAGCTTTGCGGACCAGTAGTAGAGACCGCCGGCGGTCGGGTAGCTCGAACAAACCTCCGCCATCGCCAGCCCGACGATGATGACCATGATGCCGACGAGCGGCCAGCCGATGTTCATGTCGATGGGACCGCCGTTGAGCATGGCGCCGCCGTACGCGGTGAGGCAGCCGGACAGGATCGAGATGATCGTGAACGACACAGCGAAGTTGGAGAAGCCCCCCATCCGCCGGAGCAATTCCTGGGCGTACCCCATCCTGTGGAGAGCCTCGGTATCGCTGTCAATAGCCTGAACGGTCATCGGCTCATCTCCCCATGCGGTCCGGTTTGGTGGGCCGCACAGTAGCAGCGGGCCTGTACCAGCGTCAACAGATTTAACCAACCGACCCAAACCAGTCCAAACTGCAAGAATCCTTTCAATGCCTGAGTTTCTGGTCGGCGAGTTGGTGCGCCAGCGGATGGGGACACTCAGCGCCGCGGAGCGGCGGCTGGCGCAGGTCCTCCTCGCGTTCTACCCGGTCGCCGGCCTGGAGAGCCTTACGCGCTTTGCCGAGCGCGCGGGGGTCAGCCCCGCGACGGTCACGCGGTTCATCACCAAGCTCGGTCTGCACGGGTATCCGGAGTTCCAGGACTCGCTCCGCCAGGAGTTGCAGGAACGGTTGAGCTCGCCGCTCACCCGTTACGAGCTCGCGCGCCCGGCGGATGTGAGCGGGTCGCTGCTCCGCGACGCCTTTGCAACCTATGAGCACAGCTTGAGAGCGAGCGTCGATATGGTGTCCGAGCACGATTTCGATGCTGTCATCGAGCTCCTCGCCGATTCGCGCCGGCGCGTGCTCTCGCTGGGCGGACGCGTGAGCGCGTTCCTCGCTCGATACCTCGCCAGCCAGTTGCACCTCATCCGTCCCGGTGTCGAGCTCATCGATCCCGAGCGAAGCAACCCCGCGGATCACCTCGTGGACCTCGGACGTCGCGACATTCTGGTGGCCTTCGACTTCCGCCGCTACCAGAGCGACACCATCAACAGCGCGAAGGTCGC
>DASZJB010000067.1:0-2576 GCA_035948615.1 Candidatus Dormiibacterota bacterium | reverse complement strand
CAGCTTGAGCTCGCGAACCTTCTCGGCGACGTCGCCCTTGATGATGGTGGCATTCCATGACGCGGTGTCCAGGGTGCGTGACGCAACGTACTTGGGCATGCTGTTCATCTTCTCGCCGAACTCGCCGGTACCCTCCATGGTGGGCCACGCTGCGGCGAAGCCCTCGTAGGTGAGGCGGCCGAGCAGCTGAGCGTCGCTGGCGAACAGCTCTCGTGCCTTGAACTGCGACGCCTCCTCGGACCAGAAGGGGAAGGACCACTTCCCGGGCTCGTCGATGTAGCCGTCAAGGGTGATGTAGGTGCTGGCGACGACCTTTCTCGGCATTGGGATGCTCCTCGTGAAAGCGATTGCGCTCGATGCCTGTTATGACGACGCAGGTGATGAGAAGTCATCGCTCCCGCTCCGATGATTTTCGACCGCTGCGAAAGTCCTAACGGGTAGCGGTGACCGAGCAGACCACGATCAGCTTCGTCCTCCGGGGCCCGGTCGCGCGTTCTGATCTCCCCGGATTGTGCGATCGCTTCAGCGATCTCATCGCCGTGCACGCCGCCACCCATGCCGTGTGCGATGTCGGGGGACTCGAGCCCGATGGGGTGGCCATCGATGCGCTGGCGCGTTTGCACCTGGCCGCGCAACGGCACAGCTGCGCGCTCCGGGTGGATGGGTGCTCGGACGAGCTCAGCAAGCTGATGGCGTTCCTGGGACTGCGGGGATTCCTGCTGGGCTGACCGCGCCCGCGACGGCTAACCGTCAAGACGCGCTGGGAGACCGTACAGCGGGAACAGACGCGCGGTGTCCAGGAAGAAGGTGAACTCGACGATCTCGCCGTGGCGGAATTCGATCACCTGCAGCGACCACGGCTCGAGGCCGCTCCCCGACACACTCGGCTTGTACTGACCAAAGGCGGCGGTGCCGTTGGTCGTCGGGACGGGAAGGAGCCGCGAGCCCCGGCAGCCGATCCCCGGACCGTACATCCAGGCGAGGATGTCGCCACGACCGGACAACCACATGTCGAAGGGCGGCATCGATTGCCTCGCGTCTTTCTGGATCAACGCGGTGAGAGCGCTGAGGTCGTACTCCTGAAAGGCGGTGACGTAGCGCTCCAGGAGCCGGCGCTGTGACACGTCGGTGATCGGCGTCGCGTCCTCCGGGCTGATGTCGATGCTCGCGAGCGTCGCGCGCGCTCGCTGCAGCGCGCTGTTCACCGACGCGACGCTGGTGTCGAGGAGTTGCCCCACCTCGCTCGCCTGCCAGCGCAGGACCTCGCAGAGGATCAGGACCGCTCGTTGCCGAGGTGGCAGATGCTGCAAGGCGGCCACGAACGCCAGCCGGATGGTCTCGTGAGCCACGGCGACTTCCGCGGGATCGGACTCGCCCGCAAGCGCGCTGTCCATGATCGGTTCGATCCACGTGACCTCGGGGCGGGTGTGCAGGTTCGCCTCGATCGGCTCACGGGCGGGGCCGAAATCCATCGGCAGCGCGCGCCGCTCGCGGCCTTTCACCATGTCGAGGCAGACATTGGTGGCAATTCGGAACAGCCACGAACGCAAGGTTGATCTGCCCTCGAACTGGTCGTAGCTGCGCCAGGCCCTCAGCAGCGTCTCCTGCACCGCGTCCTCGGCCTCGAACGGCGAACCGAGCATGCGGTAGCAGAATCCGGTGAGCGCCTTGCGCTGTCCCTCGAGCTGCTGCTCGAGATTCCCGGTCGCGACGGCGACGGAAGCCTCCTCCACCGGGCTCATGCTACCGCAGCCCCACCGAGCTCCTGCCGGCGCAACCCGCGCAAATTCCGCTGGACAACAGGTCGTGGAACTCGCATAGGCGAAACGCAGGTGATCCCGCGGTTCGCGACGGGATCACCCGCACTCCACGCAGCCTCAGGGGTGTCAGCTCCCGAGGCTCACCGCGCACGCGCCCTGTCCCGCCGCCGCAGCATTGCTCCATAGCGGCTGCACCGCAAAGAGCTGTCCGCGCAGGGCGATGTTCTGGAGGCCGGTCCAAGCGCACTTGTCGCCGTTCTCATTTCCCTGGGCATCGTTCCATCCGTCCTGGGTCCCGTTGTAGTTGTCCGGGTCGGTCACCGCCTCGGCGAATTCGTGACCGGCGACGATGCTGTAGCCGTCGTAGTACCCGTGGCCGAAGGCGTCGTTCTGATTCACGGAGTCGACGCCGCAGCCGGAGCCCTGTTCGGGGACATAGGGCACGAAGGCGTAGCGCACACCGCGAGCGCCGAGCGCGTGTCCGGTTTCACTGTGATACGCGCAGTAGACGGTGCCGTATGCGGTCGCGACGGTGCCCGGCTGGGCCAGGATGAAATAGGTCGCGTTGACGTTGTATCCGAAGTGCTGCGATGCCCGCAGAGCCTCGGTCGCCACCGGATCGTTGGTGGTGTTCTCAACCAGGGCCGTGGTCACGATCGGCGACGGCACGGCGCTCGGGTCGACCCAGACGCCCTTCAGCAAGTTCGCTGGGTTCTGCACGAACTGCGCGCCGAGGGCTCCGTTGCAGCTGACGCCGCCGATGGCCGCGCCCTGGCAATACTGGGTCTGCACGCCCGTCCATGCGCTCCCGCCCAC
>DASZJB010000066.1:0-8612 GCA_035948615.1 Candidatus Dormiibacterota bacterium | reverse complement strand
CTCAGCGAGCATGTACCCAAAAGGCTCGGTGTGCAGACCGCTGCGGCCCCCCGTCGGTCTCCAGGTGCCTTCCGGGACAACCAGTGTCGCGTCGCCGAGAACGCGGCCGACATACGCGTCCCACGCGGGGCGGAGTGTCTCAGGGTCGGATCCGGTGCCCGAGCCCGCCACGTCGCGAGTCACCTCGTCGCTCTCGAAGAGCTCGGCGGTGAACGGCCAGAGCGCAGCCAGAGCGCTCTCCATGCGCTGGTGGCTCTCGTCCGTGCCATCCCCGAGGCGAAGCGTCCAGTCGGTGGCGTGGTCGCGGTGGTACGCGGTCTCCTTCACAGCCTTGGCGGCGATCGCCGCGACCTGCCCGTCGGTCGACGCCGTCAGTGCCTGCCACTGCGCGAGCTGGTAGGTCGAGCACAGGAGCTGGCGGACGATCGTGGTTGCGAAGTCGCCGTTCTCCTGCTCGACGAGCAGGCAGTTCACAAACTCCCGCTCGTCACGCATGAAGGCGTAGTCGTCCTCCGACCGTCCGGTGCCGTCGAGCTCGGCGGTCCGCGCATACATGGCCCGCGCCTGGCCGAGAAGGTCGAGCGCGATGTTGGTCAGCGCAACGTCGTCCTCGAGCGTCGGCGCCCTGGACGACCACTGCGCGAGCCGGTGTGAGAGCACGAGGCAATCGTCAGCGATGCGCAGCGTGAAGACGGCCGCCGCGGCGGCGACCACCGGGGTCACAGCTGCTGCACTTCCTTCGGTATCGAGTAGAACGTTGGATGGCGGTAAGGTTTGTCGGCAGCGGGATCGAAGAACGAGTCCTTCTCCTCGGGCGATGACGCGGTGATCACCGCTGAGGGGACAACCCAGATGCTCACGCCCTCCATCCGCCGGGTGTAGACGTCACGCGCATTGCGCAGCGCCATCTCGGCATCAGGCGCGTGCAGACTGCCGACGTGGTTGTGCGACAGCCCTCGTTTGCTCCTGATGAAGACCTCCCACAGGGGCGCAGCCGTCTCCTCGGTCATGCGGCTGCAGTGGTCGACGCGCGCTTGGCCGCGTACGCGGCGGCGGCCGCACGCACCCACGCGCCATCTTCGTGCGCCTTCAGGTGATGGGCGGCGCGCTGCCGGTTGCAGGGCCCGTCGCCGCCGACCACGCGACGCAGCTCCTCGAAATCGCATGGTCCGAAGTCGTAGTGCCCGCGCTCCTCATTCCAGCGCAGCGCCGGGTCCGGGGGGACGAGGTCGAGGACGACGGCCTGGGGCGCGACCATGTCGACGAAGCGCTGACGCAGCTCGTCATTGGAGAAGCGTTTGATGCCCCACGCCATCGATTGGACGCTGTGCGTCGACTCGGTATCGGGAGGCCCGAGCATCTCGAGGGACGGCCACCACCAGCGGTTCACCGCGTCCTGGGCCATCTCATGCTGCTCGCGGGTTCCGTGTGAGAGCGCGTAGAGCAACTCGAATCCCTGCCGCTGATGAAACGACTCCTCCTTGCAGACGCGCACCATCGCTCTCGCATACGGGCCGAACGAGCAGCGGCAGAGCGGGATCTGGTTGGTGATCGCCGCGCCATCCACGAGCCAGCCGATCGCGCCGACGTCGGCGAAGGTGAGCGTCGGGTAGTTGAAGATGCTCGAGTACTTCTGGCGGCCCTGGTGGAGGAGGTCGATGAGCTCGGAGCGGTCGACTCCGAGCGTCTCCGCGGCGCAGTACAGGTAGAGGCCGTGACCCGCCTCATCCTGCACCTTGGCCATGAGGATCGCCTTGCGCCGCAGCGACGGTGCCCGGGTGATCCAGTTGCCCTCGGGCTGCATGCCGATGATCTCGGAATGGGCGTGCTGCGCGATCTGGCGGATGAGCGTCTTCCGGTAGGCGTCGGGCATCCAGTCGCGGGGTTCGATCCGCTGATCGGCGTCGATCAGCGCCTGGAATTCCGCCTCGTGGGGGTCCGCGACCTCACCCGCCACATCACCTCCGGGGGAACGACTCCCGGATGGGCGATGCTCGATCGGGCCGTTCGATCTCATATACCTACAATAGAACCACATGGTCCAGGTCGCCGAGAGTGCCGTTCCCGTGCTCGAGGGCACCGACCACGTCGAGTTGTGGGTCGGCAACGCGCGGCAGGCCGCATACCACTACCGCAAGGCTTTCGGATTCGACGTCATCGCGTACGCAGGTCCTGAGACCGGCGTTCGCGACCGAGCCAGCTACGTTCTCCAGCAGGGCAAGGTGCGCCTGGTGCTCACCGCGCCCCTGCAACCCGAGGGTGACATCGCCGAGCACCTGCGCCTTCACGGTGAGGGCGTCCGCAGCATCGCTCTCCGGGTCGAGGATGCAACCGCCGCGTACGAGGCGGCCACCTCCCGCGGGGCGCGCGGCGTGGCCGAGCCGAGCAGAGCCGAGGACGAGCACGGGGTGGTGACCTCGGCGTCGATCGCGACCTTCGGTGACACCATCCACACCTTTGTCGAGCGCAACGAGTATTCGGGTGTCTTCTGGCCGGGGTATCGCCAGGACGACCGCAGCGGCGGTGGTGTCGGCCTGCGTTTCATCGATCACACCGTCGGCAACGTCGACGTCGGCAAGATGGACGACTGGATCTCGTTCTACTCCGAAGTGTTCGGATTCGCGGTGTTCCAGGAATTCGACGAAAAGGACATCGCCACCCAGTACAGCTCGCTGCGCTCGAAGGTCGCACGGGACCCGCGAACGCAGATCACGATGCCGATCAACGAGCCGTACGTCGGGCTGAAGAAGTCGCAGATCCAGGAATACCTCGACTATTACCGGGGCAGCGGTATCCAGCACATCGCAATGCATACCGACGATGTGGTCGGCACCGTGCAGGAGATGCGCGACCGCGGCGTCGAGTTCCTCAGCGCCCCCGGTGCCTATTACGACGCGCTCGGTGACCGCGCGGCCGGCATCGACGAAGACCTCGATCGGCTGCGATCGCTCAACATCCTCATCGACCGCGATGACGACGGCTACCTGCTGCAGATCTTCACGCGTCCGGTCGGTGACCGTCCGACCCTGTTCTTCGAGGTCATCCAGCGCAAGGGGTGCAAGGGCTTCGGCAAGGGGAACTTCAAGGCGCTGTTCGAGTCCATCGAGCTCGAGCAGGCGGCGCGTGGCAATCTCTAGCCGCTGAAGCTGCGCTCGTGGCGCCGAGCCCAACGCTACTCGTCGACGGCCAGCATCACATCGGACGCCTTGACGATCACGATCACATCGCTACCGACATCGATACCGAGCTCGTCGACCGCGTCGACGGTGATGGCGGCGGTCATGGACATCCCCGCCACCGAAACTTGAACATTCGCCGTGGCGGCGCCGCGGGTGATCTGCTCAACACGGCCGGGCAGTTTGTTGCGAGCGCTGATTTTCATTGCATCTCCCAGTTCTCTGACGTTGACCCTTCCCACTCTAGTCTCGGGGCACTTCCCACCCCGAGCATCATGATCAAACACTCCAAACGCACCACTGAGTGTGCGATGATGTCCTGGCGTGCCGGTCGGCATGGCGGAAGGGGATAGGGCGATGAACGAACAGGAAGACGCGTGGACGCGCATCCTGGGTTTGATGGGGGAGCTCGAGGCGCTACTGCTGGTCATCAAGGAGGCGGCGGTTCCGGTGTTGACCACAGCAGAGCCGGATCAGGCGTGGCGGACGCGGCGATTTCTCAGGCTTGCGGACAGGATGCTGGAGGATATGCACGTCCTCCAGTTCGCAGCCGAAGATCCGAACGGGGGCTGATTCAGACCGGGATCAGGGCGGCGGCCAGCGATCGGGTGATGGCTGTGTTCGAGGCTTCTCGGCCCAGTCGTCTCGAGGTGGCGAGAAGCTCTCCACCAGCGTGCACCCCCCATCGCCGGCTCGATCGACGGAATGGGGCACGCCCGCAGGGATGACCCACATATCCCCGGTCTTGCGCAACCGGGACTCGCCGCCGATCGTGAATGTGAACTCTCCGCGCACGACCACCCCGACCTGCTCGCTCGGGTGACGGTGCTCCGGCATGGCGATGCCGGGATCGAGCTCGACGACCGCGAGGGTGATGCGCTCCCCGCTGACCGGACGAGCGCGCAGCCCCTCCATCAAGGCCACCGGCTCGATGTCGGTGACCGTGACGAACTCGTGGGCCGCACTGTTTTCAGGGCTCTCCATGGCTGCTCAACCATACCGAAATCACGTCCCCGGACCCTCGACGTCGAACAGTCACGCATGTTCCGCCGGGGCATAGCCGAGACGCTTGTCGACCACGTTGAGGAGCGCTTCGCCGCGCTGGAACCGCTCGAGATTGCGAATGAACAGGTCGACGATGTCGCGTTGCCAGCCGGTGTGGTCACCTGACATGTGTGGCGAGATGATCAGGTTGGGCACATCCCAGAGTGGCGAGTCTGCCGGGAGCGGCTCCGGGCTCATCACGTCGAGGGCTGCCCCGCCAAGGCGCCCCTCGTGCAGCGCCTCGCAGAGGGCGTCCTGGTCGAGCGTCAATCCCCGGCCGACGTTGATGAGGCGGGCCGTGGGCCTGAGTGAGCCAATGGCGGCTGCGTCGACCATCCCGGCGGTCTGCGGCGTGCTCGGGAGCACCATCACCACGTAGTCCGCGTCCTCGAAGGAAGCGCGCATCCCCTCGGGTGCGGCGATGTCGCCGAAGTCGGGGTCGCCGCCGCGCGCCGTCCGGCCGATACCGCGCACCGACATCCCGAGTGCTCGCGCGATCTGTGCGGTCCGGCGTGCGATCGGTCCGACCCCGACCATCACGACGGTCTTTCCTGACAGCGTCTCAGTCTCGCGCTGCACCCATCGATGCTCGACCTGGTGCTGGAAGGTCGTGTACATGTCCTTGCTGAGCGCGAGCATCAGCCCGATCGTGTACTCGGCAAGGGCCTCGTCAAAGATGTACCGCGAGTTGGTGAGCACGACATCGCTCGCGACCAGCTCGGGGAAGAGCACGCGCTCCACGCCTGCGGTGCCCACGTGAATCCATCGGAGACGGGTGAAGTTGCTCCAGTGGTCGCGAAGGTAGCCGCTGCGGACATTCCACACCAGCAGTGCCTCGGCGTCGGCGGCCTCACCCGGCGGCGGGGTCGACGGATCGATGAATGCGTAGCGGACATCCGGACGCAGCTCGAGAAGCTCGCGACTCGGCGGCTCGCCCTCGACGACCCCGACCAGCAGCGTCAGGGCCGCACCCCGCAGGCGCCGAGTCGCGCCGGCGTCCACGTCGAAGTCCCCGCTAGTCGCACCGTCATACTCTGCCATGGCGATTGGCATAGTGGAGGAGCCCAGGACACCATGACCGTTCAAGTCGCGCAGAGCCGGATGACCAGCGAAGAGATCGCGCGGTTATCGAAGGAGCACACGTTCTTCTCGTGGTCGGTGCAGGGCGCGGTCGACCCCATCGCGGTCGATCATGCCGAGGGCGTCTGGCTGTTCACCCCCGAAGGCAACCGCATCCTCGACTTCAACAGTCAGCTGATGTCCGTGAACATCGGTCACGGCGATCGGCGGGTCGTCGACGCCATCGTCGAGCAGGCCAACAGGCTGCAGTTCGTCCAGCCCGCGTTCGTCACGGAGATTCGCGCGCGCCTTGGCGAGAAGCTGACCGGGCTCCTGCCCGGCGACCTCGACAAGGTCTTCTTCACGCTCGGCGGCGCCGAGGCGATCGAGAACGCGATCAAGATCGCTCGCCAGTACACCGGCCGGTACAAGATCCTCGCTCGCTACCGCGCGTATCACGGAGCCACGATGGGAGCGATGACGCTCACCGGCGATCCGCGCCGATGGGCAACGGAACCGGGCCTCGTCGGCGTGGTCAGGTACCCGGACACGCATCGCTGGGGAGAGCCGGCGCCGCGTCCGGTCGAGGAGAGCCTCCGCGGGCTCGAGGACGTGATCATGTACGAGGGACCGCACACGATTGCGGCGGTGTTCCTCGAGACCATCGTTGGGACCAACGGCATCCTCATTCCCCCGGACGGTTACATTCAGGGCGTTCGCGAGCTGTGCGATCGCCACGGCATCCTCATGGTGGCCGACGAGGTGATGGCCGGCTTTGGCCGCACCGGCCGGTGGTTCGCCATCGAGCACTGGAACACCGTCCCGGACCTGATGACCATGGCGAAAGGCCTGACGTCCTCGTACCTTCCGCTCGGCGGCGTCGCCATGCGCCGCCACATCGCCGAGAAGTTCGACTCGATGATGTTCTACGGAGGCCTCACTTACTCCAGCCACCCCATCTCACTCGCCGCGTCGCTGGCAACCTTAAGGGTGTACGAGGAGGACCACCTCGTCGAGCGCGCCGCCGCGATGGACTCGGTGATGCGCGCGCATCACGAGCGGCTGGCCGCGAAGCATCCCAGCGTCGGTGCGTACCGCAACCTCGGGCTGTTCGGCATCCTTGATCTGGTGCGCAGCCATGACCCGTACACACCGATGACCAACTTCAATGCCACCAGCGCAGAGATGACCGCGGTCGGCAGGTATCTCCGCGAACACGGGGTGTACACGATGGTTTCGAACAACTCCATCCACACCAATCCACCGCTCTGCATCAGCGAGGAGGACCTCGCGCATGGGTTCGAGGTCATCGATGGCGCACTGTCGATCGCGGATCGGGCTGTCCAGGGCTAGGGTCTGAGCGCAACCGCGGCCTCTCACCCGTGAGCAGCGACGACGCCGAGCGCGCGCGCCTTCGTGATGATCCAGCCGGATGGCGGCGCTGGGGACCGTATCTCAGCGAGCGCGCCTGGGGGACCGTACGCGAGGACTACAGCGCGAACGGGGACGCGTGGAACTACGTATCCCACGATGAGGCCCGATCGCGTGCCTTTCGCTGGAGCGAGGAGGGTCTCGGCGGGATCTGTGACGACCACCAATTGCTGTGCCTCGCGTTCTCGTTCTGGAACGGCGCCGACCCGATCCTCAAGGAGCGGATCTTCGGTCTCACCGGCCCGCAGGGAAATCACGGCGAGGACGCCAAGGAATACTGGTGGTACGTCGACTCGACTCCGACACACTCATGGATGCGCTGGCGCTACCTCTATCCCCAGGTCGCGTTCCCCTACGACGACCTGGTCGCCGAGAACGCGCGCCGCAGTCAGCTCGACCCCGAGTACGAGCTTGCTGATACGGGCGTGCTCGACGGCGGTTTCTGGGACATCACCGTCGATTACGCCAAGGAGACACCGGAGGATCTGGTGATCGAGCTGCGTGCGCGCAACAGCGGCGCCGCCACGCAGACCCTCCACGTCCTCCCGACGCTCTGGTTCCGCAACACCTGGGCCTGGGGCATCACCGACACGGTGCCGGTGCTGCGCGTCGTGAACCGACGCCTCGTCGCCGACCACACGGTGGTGGGCCGGATGTTCCTGACCGGCGACGGCGACTACACGACGCTGGTGTGCGACAACGAATCCAACGCGCAGCGCCTGTGGGGATCGGCTTCACGGAGCAATTTTCCCAAGGACGGCATCAATGACCACGTGGTCCGCGCGGCGAACACCGTGAACCCTGCGCAGCTGGGCACCAAGGCCGCCCTCCACTATGCCTTCTCGATCGATCCCGGAAAGAGCGCCGTGGTCACGCTCCGGTTCGGCCGCCGCGAAACCGAGGCAGCTGCCGGCGCATCGGCGGTGCTCGAGCTCCGTCGCGGCGAAGCTGACGCCTTCTACGCCAGCCTGATGTCGGACGGGCTCACCACCGACGAACGGTTGGTTGTCCGTCAGGCGCTCAGCGGCATGCTGTGGGGCAAGCAGTTCTATCACTACAACGTGACGCGGTGGCTCGACGGCGATCCGGCCGAACCCCCGCCACCCCCGGAACGCCTCACCGGACGCAACGCCGGCTGGCGTCACCTCGACACGGCGGGCGTGCTTTCCATGCCCGACAAGTGGGAATACCCGTGGTTCGCTGCCTGGGACCTGGGCTTTCAGTGCGTCGCGCTCGCGCATGTCGATCCCGAATTCGCGAAGGGGCAGCTCATCCTGCTCTGCCGCGAGTGGTACATGCACGCCAACGGTCAGCTGCCTGCGTACGAATGGTCGTTCGACGACGTCAACCCACCCGTACACGCGTGGGCCGCGCTGCGGGTTTTCGAAATCGACGGTGCGACTGACTACCAGTTCCTCGCCCGCGTGTTCCACAAGCTGCTCATCAACTTCACGTGGTGGGTCAATCGCGAGGACGCCGAGGGCAACAACATCTTCGAGGGCGGGTTCCTGGGCCTCGACAACATCGGCCCCTTCAATCGCTCGGCGCTGCTTCCCGCGGGCGGGCACCTCGAGCAATCCGACGGGACCGCCTGGATGGCGATGTACTCGCTCAACCTCCTCGAGATGGCCCTGATCCTCGCTACCTTCGATCGCACCTACGAGGATGTCGCGACCAAGTTCTTCGAGCATTTCGCGGGAATTGCAACCGCGATGAACGAGCAGGGGCTCTGGGACGAGGACGCGGGCTTCTACTACGACAGCTGGCATCTCGCCGACGGCACCCGGGTCCCGATCCAGGCGCGCTCGATCGTCGGGCTGATCCCACTTTGCGCCGCGACCACACTAGGTCACGAGACATTGCGCAGACTTCCCGATTTCGCGGCGCGGCTTCGACTGTTCA
>DASZJB010000065.1:0-1651 GCA_035948615.1 Candidatus Dormiibacterota bacterium | reverse complement strand
CCGCCGAATCGAGCGAACACGTAGGCGCTGTCGAGCACTTCCCCGTACACATCGAGCTGCAGTTGATTCACTGCGGCGTTGCCGACGCGCACGGGTATCGATCCGCGGTATCCCTCGAGGTGATCGAGGATGTGCTCGGCTGCGTGCGCGTGCCCACTCAGGTCGAAGAGATTGGGGATGTCGGTGGTCTTGCGATCCGCGAGATGCCTGTGGGTCAGCCAGTCGAAGTACGCGGTGGCCTCGTCGGTGAGGCCGAGCTGAAAGAAGGCGTAGAGGGTGAACGCGGCATCGCGCAACCAGGTGAACCGATAGTCCCAGTTGCGTTCGCCGCCGATGTCCTCGGGGAGGCTGGTGGTGGGCGCCGCGATGATCGCCCCGGTCGGCGCATAGGTCATGAGCTTCAGCGCGAGCGCCGATCGCCAGACGTGCACCTGGTACGGACCGTGATAGTCGACCTGCCCGACCCAGCGCCACCAGTAGCGCTGGCTCTCGCGGAGCGCTGTGCGTGCGCGCTCGACGCTCCACGGCCTCGCCCGGCAGCTTCCCGCAACGCCGGTGTGGAGCGCGAAGGCCACTGCATCGGTGGCTCGCATGTGAAAGGTGTCGTCGGGGCCGTCCAGCTCGATTGTCGAGCTCAGACAGAGATGGAGCTTCTGCGCGTCGGCATGGAGCTGCCCGTCCTCAACGCTGAGCTCCACCGGCAGTCGAGCAAACCCGGGCGCGGGATCGAAGACGTGATGCATCGTGACCTCGCCCGCGAGGCACTCCACCAGGCGGATGAGGCGGGCGCGGTTGTGCGGCCTCGCGTGCTGGACCACGCTGTGGTCGTCGACGGGCATGAAGTCGGTGACCACGGCAACCCCGGTCCCGGTGGAGAACACGGTGTCGAGCAGATTGGTGCGATCCCGATAGCGCTGGTGAACCTCGTGGGGTTCGTCCGGATGGATCTGCCAGCTTCCGCCCCGGCCCGCATCGAGGATCCGCCCGAAGATGGCGTCGTCGTCGAATCGGGGCAGGCAGAGCCAGTCGATGCTGCCGTCCACCCCCACCAGAGCCGCGGAGCGGCAGTCGCCGATCAGCCCGTAGGCGCCGATCGGCAGGTACCCGTCGATCCGCTCGTGCGAGACGGCGCGACCCTTGGGGTCCGACTGGCTAGTACTCGTCCTCGGGGCGCGAGTCATCGTCATCCTCGGTGTCGGCTCCGGGCGGCGTCTCCTCGGCGTCGGACTGGAATGTGCTCATCCCCAGCTCCCCGAGGTCGTCCTCGGCGTCATCGACCGCCGATCGACCGACGATCTCTTCGCCGTCGTCGTCGAGCGGGGTGGAGTCGATCTCGCGAGATGACAGCAGCGAGTCCTTGGCGTAGGGGCGGAACTCCTCGCGGCGGCCGCCCTTGGCAAGGGGGAAGGACGACTTGCGGGCGTTCTCGGCCGCCTGGTAGGTCTCGCGCAGGATGATCTCGACCCGCTCATCCTCGAGCCGGGCCACGGCGGCCGAGTAGCGGTTGCCCGTCTCCATCAGGGGGACCAGGCGCCGAGCGATCTTGGTGTCGACCTCGCCGAGCGAGACCCCGCGCGAGGTCTGCGCCCTGAGCGTCGACCCCTCCCGGTAGAGCTCGACGACATCCCCTGGGGCGATATCGACGGTGGCC
>DASZJB010000064.1:0-28005 GCA_035948615.1 Candidatus Dormiibacterota bacterium | reverse complement strand
GTCCTCGGAGCGGAGACCGAGCACGCCCTGCGCGTAGCCCTCAAAGCTGACGATCGGGCTGCGTGAGGTGTGCACGCAGGCCTTCGGTCTGCCTGTGCTCCCCGTGGTGAACTTCCAGATCGCGATGTCGTCGCACGCTGTCGCTTCCGCCACGAGATCCGCCGGCTGTCGCGAGACCAGCGACTCGAAGGACACCTCGCGCTCGCCCAACAACGCCTCCCCCGGCTTCACCACCAGGAACGTCGGGCGCACACGGCTGGCTGCCGCGGCCTCGCGCATCCGCTCGAGGGTGACGCCGTCGACAACCACCACCGCGGCCTCGGTGTAGTCCAGGTAGTACGTGTAGTCCTTCGGCTGCAGGAACGTGTACACCTCGGCGGTCACGGCGCCGATCTTCTGCACGGCGTACCAGGTGGCCACGAACTCGGCCGAGTCGGCGAGGGCGAGGAGCACACGCTGGTGTGATTGGACGCCGAGCTCGAGCAGCGCGTTGCCCACCCGGTTGGTGAGGGTCGCGAGCTCGGCGTAGGTGGTCGCGCCCGCCGGCCCCACCAGCGCCGGGTGCTCTCCGCGTCCTTCGAGCAGGTTTCGATCCAGGAAGACCGTGGCCAGATTCGGGCCCGGCTCGATCCCGGCCGCGACGCTCACGACGCGGGCTCGGTCCCGACCTGCTGGCGGATCAGATCGACCAGGAGCCGGGTGAGCGTGGCCAGGGTCGCCTCCCCCTCGACCGCCGTCGCCTCGGCGGGAGCTCCGCAGTAGGCGCGGTCCATGCCCATCGCGAGGAAGTCGGTCTGGCCTGCGGCCATCGCCTCCGGCATGTTCAGCTCGTAGGCGGGGAGGCGGCGCATGATCTCGGACTCCACGAGCTCCGGCCGTGTGGCCAGGACCAGGGAGGTCTCGTAGCGGCCGGCGTGGGAGGCGCCGCTCTGGAACTCCGGGGTCAGCTGCTGTGCCACGACCCGGCGGGTGGGGTCGAGGAGCCCCACCTTGGCGTCCTCGGCGGCGCGGCGGAGGGTCGAGACCTGGGCCGGCTCGAAGTGACTGTTGACGATCACCTGGTGACGGAATCCCTGGGCTCGCAGGGATGCGCAGACCTCGACGACGATCGCATGGAGGGTGGCCTCGCTGATCGTGACGGCTCCCGTGAACGCCGCCGAGTATCGGGTCACGCCGAAGGCGATCTCGGGGAGCACCAGCGCGCACACGGTGCTGTCGCCGGAGAGCGCCAGCGCTGCCTGCACGCAGATCGCCGTCGAGATGACGGAATCGGTGCCGAGCGGCGCGTGCGGGCCGTGAGGTTCGACAGCGCCGACCGGGAGCAGCAGCACCGGCGTGGGGCCGGTGTCGAGCAGCGCCCGCGCACGCGGCGACGTCAGGTCGGCGAAATGAATCGACGCAGGCATGCTGACGACGCCACATTCACGAGGGTCCACACTTTACAGTTGCGCCCAGACTCAGATGCGAATTGCGGTTGTCGGGGGCGGGCCGGGCGGACTGTACTTCGCGGCGCTCACCAAACAGCTCGACCCGAGCCACGAGATCACGGTGTGGGAGCGCAACGCCGATGACGACACCTTCGGGTTCGGCGTGGTGTTCTCGGATGAGACCCTGGGCGGCATCGAGCACGCCGACCCGGCGATTCACGAGGCGATGTCACGCGAGTTCGCGCGCTGGGATGACATCGACATCCACTACCGCGGACAGGTGATCACGTCCGGCGGTCACGGTTTTGCGGCGATGAGCCGCAGGCGGTTGCTCCAGATTCTGCATCAGCGCTGTCGCGAGCTCGGGGTCACGCTGCGCTTCACCACCGAGGCGCCGCCCGCTCGTGAGCTCGCGGTGACGCACGACCTCGTGGTCGGCGCCGACGGCGTGAACTCCGCCACTCGGGCCATGTACGCCGACACGTTTCTTCCGGCGCTCGACGTGCGTCGCTGCAAATTCATGTGGCTCGGGACGGATCTCGTCTTCGACGCCTTCAAGTTCTACATCGTCGAAACACCGCACGGCATCATGCAGATCCACGGCTACCCATATGACGCGACCGGCAGCACGTTCATCGTCGAGATGCACGACACGGTGTGGCACAAGGCGGGGTTCGACACGCTCGCGGGCCGGCCGCTCGATCCCGGCGAGAGCGACATCGCAAGCATCGCCGAGATCCGCCGGCTCTTCGCGGACATCCTCGGCGGTCACGCGGTGCACGCGAACAACTCGAAATGGATCAGCTTCACGACCGTGCGCAACTACTGCTGGCACCACGGCAACGTGGTGATCCTCGGCGACGCCGCGCACACGGCGCATTTCTCGATAGGCTCCGGAACCAAGCTCGCGATGGAGGACGCACTCGCGCTCGCCGCATGCCTCCACGAGCAGAGGAGCGTCGCGCTCGCGCTGGAGGCGTACGAGGCTGAGCGCAAGCCGGTGGTCGTGTCGACGCAACGAGCGGCGCAGGCGAGCCTGGAGTGGTTCGAGAATCTCGGTCAGTACGTCCACCAGGAGCCGATGCAGTTCGCGTTCAACATCCTCACCCGTAGCCGCAGGGTGACCCACGACAACCTGCGCCTGCGCGACCCGGAATTCGTTCGCGACGTTGAGGCCTGGTTCGCGAGCCAGGCGGCGGCCCAGCAGTCGCAACCCCCGGCGAGGCACACGCCGCCGATGTTCCAACCGTTCCGGCTGCGCAACCTCGCGTTGAAAAATCGTGTGATCGTCTCGGCGATGGACATGTATTCAGCGATCGATGGCATGCCCAACAACTTTCACCTCGTGAACACGGGAAGCAAGGCACTCGGCGGTGCCGCTCTGGTGATGACCGAGATGGTCTGCGTCTCGGCGAGCGGCCGCATCACCCTCGGATGCGCCGGGATGTACGCACCGGAACACGAGTCTGGTTGGAGGCGGATCGTTGAATTCGTGCACGATCGGACCACGGCGCACATCGGCCTGCAGCTCGGACACTCGGGGCGCAAAGGATCCACGCGGCTGATGTGGGAGGGGATGGACGACCCACTCCCGGAGGCGAACTGGGATGTGGTCGCGCCGTCGCCGATTGCGTATTCCGGCGTCAACCAGGTGCCCCACGAGCTCACTCCCGAGGCGATGAGCGAGATTCGCGAACAGTTCGTCAGCGCCGCCGCCGCCGGCGAGCGAGCCGGATTCGACCTTCTCGAGCTGCACTGCGCGCACGGGTATCTGCTCTCCAGCTTCATCTCGCCGATTTCGAATCAACGATCGGACCGGTACGGCGGCACGCTGCAGAACCGTCTCCGCTTTCCCCTGGAGGTGTTTGACGCCATCCGCGACGTCTGGCCGGCACACAAGCCGATGACCGTGCGCATCTCAGCGACCGACTGGTATCCCGGCGGCATCGACGCCGACGACGCGGTGGAGATCGCCCGTAGCTTTGCCGCGCACGGCGTCGATGCCATCGACGTGTCGACGGGTCAGGTGATCAAGGACGAACGACCATCGTTCGGGCGTTCATACCAGACGCCGTACGCGGATCGCATCAGGAACGAGGTGGGCATCGCGACCATCGCGGTGGGAGTGATCTCGTCCTACGACGACGTCAACTCACTGCTGCTCGCGGGCCGTGCCGACCTCTGCGCGCTCGCACGCGCGCACCTCTACGATCCGAACTGGACGCTTCACGCCGCCGCCGACCAGGGCTACGCCGGACCCGGCGCAGAGTGGCCGGATCCATTCAAGGCGGGCAGCCGCAAGCCGCAGGCGGGACGCAGCGACGGTCCCAAACCCAGGCTCCAGCTCATCCGTGACGGCGAGGCCCGCACCCGCCACAGCCGCTGGCGACCGTCATGACGCCGGCAGCGAGGGCTGAGCGATGAGCGCGGTCGCCAGGCTGTCGAGGAACCACTTGCGCTCGTGCACCAGGAAGAAGAGGTGTCCGCCGAAGAAGGTCACCATGTCCGAGCCGGCGATGCCGAGATGCATCCTCCGGGCGTCGCCGAACGGAGTGATCTTGTCCTTCCTGCCGTGAAAGATGGTGGTGGGAACATGGATCTCGCCGAGGCGGTCCATGCAGTCAAACGCACGCGAGGCCTGTCGCTGGCGGGCGAACGCGTATCGCGGTTGCGGATACTTGCCCCGGAAGATCAGGCCCGAGAGGACACTCAGCATCTCCATGCGCGGTGTGGGTGCATCGAGCCGTGCCGACGCCGCGGTGCTGACGAGGACGAGCCGGGCAACTCGATCAGGATGATCGAGCGCCAGGGCAAGGGCGATCTTCCCGCCCATTGATATCCCGAGCACCGTCGCCCGGGACATGCCGACCGCCTGCATGAGCGCATCCGTGTCGTTGGCCATCATCTGGATCGTGTATGGAACGTCAGGCTTGCCGGTGCGTCCGGCGCCCCGGTTGTCGAAGGCGAGCACGCGGTGGGTCTGGGCGCACCAGGCGGTGAGCCACTCCCACTGGGAGATGTCCTGAGCCAGCCCCCCGATGAGCACGAGTGGCTCACCGGATCCATGCAGCTCGTAGTACATGTCGATGTCGCCGGCACGGATGACAGGCACGCTCAGACCCCAAAACGCGTGGACATCACCGCGACCCCGTCGCGCTGTGGCTCAGATCCTCCTCGATCCCGCGCGCAGCGGCAAGCAGGTGCGGCAGGAACTCCCCGCGCACCAGGTCCGCGGACCCGCGGCTCACCGGCGAGGAAACGTTGACCGCTGCGATGACCCGGCCCGATTGATCGTTGATCGGAGCCGCGATGGCGCGCAGGCCTTCCTCGAGCTCCTCGTCCACGAATGCCCACCCCTGTTCGCGCACCAGGAGCAGCTCGGCGCGCAGCGCCGCAACGTCGGTGACGGTGCGCGCGGTCAGACGGCGCAGCTCAACCGTCGAGAAGTAACCGTCGAGCCAGTCGTCGCTCTGTCCTGCGAGCAGGACCCGGCCCATCGATGTGGCGTAGGCGGGAAAGCGCGTGCCGACGCTGATGGTGATGGTCATGATCCGGCGGGTCGGAACGCGGGCGACATAGACGACGTCGTCGGCGTCGAGCACCGACACCGATGACGACTCACGGAGAACGCTGACCAAACGCTCCAGATGAGGCTGGGCGACCTCGTGGAGGCTGAGGCTCGAAAGGTACGCGTACCCAAGCTCGAGGACGCGCGGACGGAGCGCGAAAAGCCGTCCGTTGCTGCGCACATATCCAAGCTCGGACAGCGTGCGCAGGAACCGCCGCGCCGATGCGCGGGTCAGGCCCGCGGCTCGCGCCACCTCGCTCAGGGTCAGCTCCGGGTGTTCGGCATCGAATGCGCGGATGACGGCGAGACCCCGCTCCAGGGATTGCACGAAATCCGTGCCGACCCCCCGGTCGACGCGCGCCGTCGCCGGTCGATCCGCGCCGGTCACATCGCCTCCGCTGACGCATCGGGGTCCGAGAGCGCGTCGCGCGCGACGCTGAAGGCGCGGTTCGCGCGCGGAACGCCCGCGTACACGGCGACCTGGAGCAGGATCTCCTTGATCTCCTCGACGCTGACGCCGTTGCGCAGCGCTGCACGGACATGCATCGCAAGCTCGTGCTCTGAACCCTGGGCAGCCAGCATCGCGACGGTGATGCAGCTGCGCGTCCGTCGATCGAGGCCGGGTCGCGACCAGACAGAGCCCCAGGCCGCGCGCGTGATGTACTCCTGAAAATCGGCGGTGAACGCGTCGGCGTCGGCCATCGCGCGATCCACGTACGCGTCACAGAGGACCTCGCGCCGGGTGGTCATTCCCTGATCCATCATGTCGTCGCTCACGCCGTTCCTCCCTCGTCTTCGCTCAGATGGTCGAGCACCAGGCGGTTGACAATTCCGGGTTGCTCGACGTTGACCAGGTGAGCCGCATCCGGTACCACCGCCACCGTCGCATCGCGAAACGACTCACGGAACATCACCGCGCTCGCGCCCGGGACAATCGGATCCTCCGCACCGACGATGAGCAGCGTCCGCGCATCGATCCGGTGAATGTCGGTGCGCAGATCGCACGCGGCCACCGCCTCGCAGCAGCTCGCGTAGCCTTCGGCATCCATGCCGGCGAGAGCGACGACAAAGCGCTGCAGCGTCGCGGGATCCTTCTCGGCGAAGCGCTCGGTGAACCAACGGGCCACGATGCCGGGTGCGATCGGTCCGATGCCGCCGGCTCGCACGGCGGCTGCTCTATCGGTGTACCTGGCGGACGGCTGAAGCCGCGCCAGTGTCGACATCACCACCAGCCTGCTGATGCGCGCCGGATGGTGCGCCGCAACCCAGAGGCCGACCATGCCACCCAACGACAGCCCGCAGAACGCGACCGACGCGACCCCGAGCTTGTCGAGGAGTGCGATCAGGTCGGCACCGAGGTCCTCCACGCTGTATGGACCCGGCGGCGCGGGCGATGCGCCGAGACCGCGATGGTCGTACAGCAGCATGCAATAACGCTCGCCGAGCGGATCCTGCGCATCCCACATGTCCCTCGACGTACCGAGCGCGCTGCTCATCACCAGCATCGGCTTGTCACGATCACCGAGCAGCGAGTAGGCGAGCTCGATGCTCATGGGGACGTGCCGGCAGCGCGGTGCGCGGCCAGCGCGCGCCGGATCAACTCCTCGATCGACCCCAGATATGCGGATGGGTCGAGAGCAGCCGAGATCTGCTCATCGGAGAGGTGCCGGCGCACCTCGGGATCGCTGCGCACGACGTCGGCAAATGAAGTCCGGCGCTCGATCGCCTCCTCGCTACAGCGTTGCACGATGCTGCGTGCGCTCGGTCGGCCGGTCTGACGCGCCAGGTGCAGCGCGAGACTCTCCGCCATCACCAGGGCGCCGTCCGATGCAAGGTTCTCGCCCATCCGATGAGCGTCGACGTGCAACGAGCCGAGCAGCACCGCGGCGTGGTGGCTGGCACCGCCGGTGATGCGAAGCAGCTCACGGATGGTCTCCCACTCCGCATGCCACGCGCCCGCTGCCCGCTCGTGCTCCTGGACCATGGCGGCGAACACCGTCCCCACCAGGCCGGGCGCACGCTCGGCGGCAGCCAGAACCAGCACGGCGCGAATCGGATTCCGCTTCTGTGGCAACGCTGACGACGTGCCGCGGTCCGCGCCGGCGGCTTCGGCGACCTCCGCTTGAGCGAGCAGCACGACGTCGCGAGCGATCTTGCCGGCGACGCCGACCGCCGCGCCGAGCGCGGCAGCAAGCTCCACCACGCGGGTGCGATCCGTGTGCCACGGGATGACGGGCTCGGCGAGCCCGAGGCGAACCGCCAGACGGTGCGCCACGTCGACGCCCGCACCCTCCAGCGACGCGAGCGTTCCGGACGCGCCCCCGAGCTGCACCGCCAGCCGCTCGAAGCGCACGCGCCTGAGCAGCGCACACGCCTCGTCAACGCTCACCAGCCAGCCCGCGGCCTTGAAGCCAAACGTGGTGGGCGTCGCCGGCTGCAACAGCGTGCGCGCCGTCATCAGCGTGCGCTCGTGTGTCTCCGCGAGGGTGGCGCACGCCGCTCCAACCGCCGACAGGTCGTCGAGGATCACATCGATGGCGCGCATCGCCATCAACGAGAACGAGGTGTCGATGACATCCTGGCTGGTGGCGCCGGCGTGCACATACTGCTGCGCCTCCGCAGAGACGGCATCGGTCAACGCAAGCACCAGCGGCGCCGCGGGGTTTCCCGCGGCGACCGAGCGCCGTCCGATCTCGGCCGAATCAAACAGTTCTGCGCGGCACGCCGCCTCGATCTCGAGCGCGGCGGCCGATGGAATGAGGCCCGCGTCGGCCTCCGCCTGCGCCAGTGCCGCCTCGAAGTCGAGCATGGCCTGCAGCCACGCAGCGTCGCTGATGGCCGCGTCGACCCGGGCGCTGCCGAAGAGCGGATCGACGAGCCCCTCAGCGGTCGAAGAAAACTGTCTCACCCGCGCCCTGGAGGTGGATGTCGAACCGCAGACCTCCGTCCTCGCTCAACGCCACGAGCGTCGAGCGCTCAGCGGGGCTGAGCGCCTGGAGCACCGGGTCCGCGTCATTCGCCGCGGCTTCATCGGGGAAGTACATGCGCGTCACCAGACGCGTCAGCAGTCCGCGCGCGAAAACCGAGACATCGAGATGGGGTGCGTTCGTCATGGAGCCGTCGACGCCGTTGCGTGCCGGCTTGCAGGTGAGGATGGCGAAGTGCCCCTCGTCATCGGTGGCGCAGCGCCCGGCACCCTCCGCCTGCCAGGTCTCAATCAAGGCGTCCGGCACCGGTTCCCCGATGCCGTCGAAGACCTGCCCGGAGATTCGCACGGCTCCCGGCGCTCCTTCGCCGACGACGTGCGCGCCGATCGTGGTCGACAGCCCGATACGGAAGAACGGCCCGACGGTCTGCGACGGCGTGAGCGGCAGTGTCATTCGGACGCATCATCGTCGAGCGGGGTGGCCTCCCGCCCCGCGACCACGATGTCCCACGCATAGCCGAGCGACCACTCCGGTTGGGTGAGCTCGAGCGACCAGCGCGCCACGAGTCGTCGTCGCGCGTCCGTGTCCGGCACAGCGTTGAAGATGGGGTCCTGGTCGAACAAGGGATCACCCGGGAAGTACATCTGGGTTACCAGGCGCTGGGTGAACATCGGCGAGAACACGGAGAAATGCACGTGCGCCGGCCGCCACGCGTTGGGATGGTTGCGCCACGGGTACGCGCCCGGCTTGATGGTGATGAACCGGTAGCCTCCCTCGGCGTCGGTGAGGCACCGGCCCGCACCGCTGAAATTGGGATCGAGCGGTGCGGGGTGCTGATCCGAACGATGCGCGTAGCGGCCCGCAGCGTTCGCCTGCCAGACCTCCACCAGCGCGCCGGCCACCGGGTTGCCCTCCTCGTCGAGGACACGTCCGCTGATCGAGATCCGCTCGCCCTGAGGTTCCCCGTCGTGCTGTCTGGTCAGGTCATGGTCGAGCGCCCCGATGGTCTCACCGGCCAGCAGCGGCGCGGTGAGTTCCGCGAGCCGTCCGGGCAGCACGTGCAATGGCCGCTTGGGAGCTCGGAGCAGGCTCGACCCGTACGCCGGACTGTCATTGGGCGGATGCACGCGGCGCCTCGTTTGGTTCATCAGCCTTCCAGGATCACCGCCAGGCCCTGGCCGACGCCGATACAGATGGCGACAAGGCCGAAGCCGCCGCCACGCCGGTGCAATTCGTGGGCGAGCGAAGCGAGAATGCGCGCGCCTGAACAGCCGATGGGGTGGCCGATGGCGATCGCGCCGCCGTTGGGATTCACCTTGTCCGGGTCGAGCTCCGGCCAGTCGCGCAGGCAGGCGAGCGACTGCGCTGCGAAAGCCTCGTTGAGCTCGACGACCGCGAGATCCTTCCAACCGATTCCCGCGCGGCGGAGCGCGGCGTTGGCAGCGACAACCGGTCCGATGCCGTACAACGGCGGCTCGACGGCACTGACACCGCGGGCGACGATGCGGGCGAGCGGCTCCCGGTTCACTAGTCGAGCGCCGGCGGCATCAGCGAGCAGGACAGCGGCTGCGCCGTCGTTGAGCGGCGAAGCGTTGCCCGCGGTCACCGTCCCCCCGGCTCTGAACGCGGGGCGCAGCGCGGCGAGGGCATCGATGGAGGTGTCCGCGCGAACGCTCTCGTCCCGCGAAAGATCGATCCCGGGCACCGCGACGACCTCATCGTCGTAGCGCCCGGCCTCCCACGCGGCTGCCGCCCTGGAATGACTGCGCAGCGCGAACGCATCCTGCTCCTCTCGGCTGATCGAGTACTTCGACGCGAGCACCTCCGCGCCCTCACCAAGTGAGATCGTCCAGCTGGCGGGCATGCGCGGATTGACCATGCGCCACCCGAGCGTGGTCGAGTACAGCGTCTCGTTGGTGCGCACGTATCCGCGCTCCGGTTTGAGCATCACCCAGGGCGCGCGACTCATCGATTCGACGCCACCGGCGATGCAGAGCGAGTGGTCGCCGACCGCGATCGCCCGGCTGGCGGCGATGACCGCCTCGAGCCCCGAGCCGCAGAGCCGGTTGACGGTCGTGCCCGGTACCGAGGGGGGCACGCCCGCGAGCAGCAGCGCCATGCGCGCGAGGTTGCGATTGTCCTCGCCGGCGCCGTTGCCATCGCCAAAGACGACGTCGCCGACCTCTGCGGGATCGAGTGATGGACTGCGCCGCACGAGCTCGGCGATGACACCCGCGGCGAGGTCATCGGGACGCACCCCGGCCAGCGCGCCACCGTGCCGGCCGATCGGCGTCCGCACCGCGTCGAGGACGAAGACCTCCGCGCTCACGCGCCCTTGGTCGCCTCGAGGCGGCGCAGCACCGTGAGCTCCTCCTCGGTTGGTGGATCGGTGGTGGCGAGGTCGGAGGCGACCGTGAGCGGCCACCCGGTCGCGGCTCGCGCGTCCTCCGCGCTGAACCCCTGGTGGACGCTGACCAGGGTGAGCTCGCAGGTCTCCGGATCGGGCGACAGGATGCCGAAGTCGGTGATCACGAGTTGCGGTCCGGATCCGGTCAGACCGAGGCGCTGTCGATCGCCGGATCCACTGCCGAAGCCGACAGAGGTGACGAAGTCGACGCGGTCAACGAAGGTTCGCGGCGTCTGACGGAGGACCACAACGACCTCGCGACACGACGCCGCGATCTCGGGAGCACCACCCGCACCGGGAAGCCGCACCCGGGGATGGTGATAGTCGGCGCCGATCATGGTGGTGTTGATGTTGGCGTAGCGGTCGATCTGGGCAGCGCTGAGGAAGCCGACGTCGATCCTTCCCGGCTGCAGCCAGTAGTTGAACACCTCCGGAACGCTGACCACGGCGTCAGCGGTTTCGGCAAGGATGCCGTCGCCGATCGAGAGCGGCAGCCGGTCCGGTTTGGCGCCGAGCGTGCCCGATTCGTAGATGAGCACGACGTCGGGTGCGCTGGTGACACGCGCGAGGTTCGCCGCGGTGCTGGGCAACCCGATGCCGACGAAACACACCGTGCCGTTGTGCAGCTGGCGCGCGGCCGCGACGGTCATCATCTCGTCGGACGTGTACGCCGCGGTCAAGCGACCGACTCCGTCTGCAACACGTTCGCTTCCATCCAGCGCAGAAAGCTGTCGCGATCCTTGCTGATCGCGTCCCACTCCGTGTAGAACGCATTGTCCCGCAAGGAGTATCCCTGCGCATACGACGGGTGCGACCCGCCCGGAGCGACGGCGACGTAGGTGGTCGCGAAGGAGGGGAGCACGACCTCCTGGGGCTTGGGATCAAGGCTGTCGACGATCTCCTCCACGGTGATGAGCGACCGTTTCGCGGCCAGCACGGCCTCCTTCTGCACGCCGAGAATGCCCCACATCTGCACGTTGCCTTTCCGGTCGGCACGCTGCGCATGGATGATCGTCACGTCTGGCGACAGTGCTGGAACCGCGGTCAACACCTCGCCCGTGAATGGACAGGTGATCGGTTTGATGGTATCCGTCTGCGCCGGAAGGTCGGTGCCGACGTAGCCGCGCAGCACCGCGAATGGAAGGCCGCTCGCGCCGGCGAGGTAGCGGTTCGCCATCCCGGCGTGGCTGTGCTCCTCGAGTTCCAGCGGCAGCGGCCAGCCGTTCTCGACCGCGTCCCGGAATCGGTGCAGGGACCCGACACCCGGGTTACCGCCCCACGAGAAGATGAGCTTCGACGCGCACCCCATGCCGATCAGCTGGTCGTAGATGAGGTCCGGGGTCATCCGAACCAGGGTGAGATCGCGGCGGCGCTGCCGAATGATCTCGTGACCGGCCGCAAACGGGATGAGGTGGGTGAACCCCTCCATGACGAGCGTGTCGCCATCGTTGACGACCGCGGCGATGCCCTCGGGCAGCGAGACGATCTCAGCCATGCTTGCGGATCAACATGTTCGCGTAGCGCACACTCGTACCTCGAACCTTAGCGTTTTGCACCAGCCATCGGCACCTGCTCGGGGAGTTGCCCGGCCCTGCAACAATATGCTACGTTCATTCAGAGAACGCGAGTTCGCTATGCGAACAATCGGCCACAGGGTAAGTGCGGGGTGCTAGCCATGTCCCAGGAGGACGCCCTCGTCAACATAGGCGGCGTCGATATCGTCGAGAGCCTGATAGCCGGTCACCAGCTGTCGCGTCGCGACGTCCTCAAGGCGCTCGGCGCCGGCTCGCTCACCTTGGTCGGCGGTGGCCTCCTCGAGGCCTGCGGTTCGCTCGGCAACACGGGTGGAACCGCCAGCGTCGGCACCATCAAGATCGGCTACGTCAGCCCGCTCACCGGTGCGGCCGCCGGGTTCGGCGAGCCGGATCCGTACGTCGTCTCCCTGGCTCGTAAAGCGTTCGCGAGCGGCCTCACCATCGGCGGCAAGAAGTACTCGGTGGAGATCATCACCGAGGACAGCCAGTCGGGACCCCGGTCCGCGCAGGCCGCCGCCGATCTCATCAACAGCTCGAACGTCGACCTCATCCTCACCACCTCGACGCCCGAGACCGTGAATCCTGTATCCGACGCCGCCGAGGCCGCCGGGGTGCCGTGCGTGTCGACGATCGTGCCCTGGGAGGCGTGGTACTTCGGACGCCAGACCAACCCCGCCGCGCCGGTACCCTTCAAGTGGACATTCCACTTCTCGTTCGGTGTCGCTCAATTCGCGAGCGCGTACACACACCTCTGGCCGCAGGTGCCGACCAACAAGGTGGTCGGGGTGATGTGGCCCAACGACGCGGACGGCAACGCAATCCGCGGCGCGCTCGGGCCCCTGCTCAAGAAGGCCGGCTACACCATCGTCGACCCGGGCGCTTACGCAGATGGCACAACCGATTACACCGCCCAGATCTCTCTTTTCAAGAGTCACAACTGCGAGATCTTCAACACGTTCCCGATACCGCCGGACTTCGTCACGTTCTGGGAGCAGGCCGCGCAGCAGGGATACAAGCCGAAGATCGCCCAGATCGCCAAGACCGGTCTCTTCCCGTCCCAGGTGCAGTCGCTGGGCTCGATCGGCAACGGTCTCGCCAGCGGTGTCTACTGGGCTCCGACCTGGCCGTACTCCTCGTCGCTCACCGGCATCTCCTCCGCGAATCTGGCGAGCGGGTATGAGGCAAGCTCGGGCAAGGAGTGGAACCAGCAGGCCGGGGCGAGCCTTGCGCTCTTCGATGTTGCCGCGGCCGCCCTCAAGGCGAGCGGCAATCCCAAGGACAAGCTGGCGGTGGCGACCGCGATGAAGAGCGTTGCGGTGGACACCCCGCTCGGTCATCTCGCATGGGGAACGGGGCCGAATCCCAACGTTGTCGCGACACCGATCATCGGCGGACAGTGGGTTGCGACTCCCGGAACCGCCTATCCGATCAACTTCGTGATCTGCGAGAACTCGAGTGATCCCAACGTCCCTGTGGCCGCGAAACTGACCTCTTACAGCTAACTGCGGCCGCGTATCGTCGTGCCGATGTCGACCCCGTTGCTCGAGGCCACCGGCATCGCCCAGCGGTTCGGCGCGCTCGTGGTCCTGGAGGGCGTTGACTTTCAGCTCGCGACCGGGGAGTCGGTGGGCGTTGTCGGACCCAACGGCGCGGGCAAGACGACGCTGCTGAGCATCCTCGCGGGCTCGATCCGTCCGACGTCAGGCCGCGTTCGCTATGAGGGAAACGACGTCACCGGCCTGCGCGCCGATCGCCGCTGCCGGCTCGGCATCGCACGGACGCACCAGATTCCGCGCCCCTTCACGGGCATGACGGTGTTCGAGAACGTGCTCGTCGGTGCGCTGCTCGGAGCCGCCCATCGCCGCGCCACCGCGTACGAACGCGCCGTCGATGTCCTCGAGACGTGCGATCTCATGGGTGTCGCCAACCGCCGGGCGGCGGATCTCGGCCTTCTGGATCGCAAGCGTCTCGAGCTCGCACGCGCACTTGCCACCGACCCGAAGGTGGTGTTCCTCGACGAGATCGGCGGTGGCCTCACGGACGGCGAGGCGATCGAGTTGGTCAGCACCATCAAGGAGCTCCGGCGGCGTGGGATCGCGATCATCTGGATCGAGCACATCGTGCACGTCCTGGTCCAGGCGATCGATCGGCTCATCTGCCTCGACGCCGGGAAGATCATTGCGGACGGCGTCCCCGACGACGTCCTCGCAGACACGGCGGTCATCGATGCATATCTCGGTGCGGCGGTGACGTGAGCCTGCTCGAGGTGCGGTCGGTCGATGCTCAGTACGGTCTGCTGAAGGCCGTACGAGGCGTGTCACTCATCATCGAAGAGGGTGAGACCCGCGCGCTGGTGGGCGCCAACGGTGCGGGCAAGACAACCCTGCTCAGTGTGATCGCCGGAGCGCATCGCCCCGCTGCCGGCACGATCATCTTCGACGGCGTCGACATCACCAGGGTTCCGGCCCACAAGCGCGTCGGGCTCGGCATCGCGTTGGTTCCCGAGGGCAGGCGGCTGTTTCCCGGCCTTTCCGTTGAGGAGAACCTGAGCATCGCGGGCGGCCGCCGGCGCGACGGTGCTTGGACCGTGGATCGTGTGCTCGAGATCTTTCCGATGCTCCAGACTCGGCGCCGGCAACGAGCGGCGACGCTTTCCGGCGGTGAACAGCAGGCAACCGCCATCGGTCGTGCACTGATGTGCAACCCTCGCTTGATCCTGCTCGACGAGGTCTCACTCGGGCTTGCCCCGATGGCGGTCGCCTCGGTCTACGACTCGCTGCGGGGACTCATCAGCAGCGGCACCACAGTGGTGATCGTCGAACAGGACCTGGGACGCGCCCTCGCGGTGTCCACGCGCGTGACCTGCATGCTCCACGGCGAAATCGTGCTCGAGGGCGAGTCGTCAGCGCTGACCCGCGAGCAGATCACCGCAGCGTACTTTGGCGTGCGCCAGCCCTCGATCGTCGGATCCGAACCGTGAACTGGGTGAACGTGCTCCTCCAGGGAGTCCTGCTCGGCGGCTTCTACGCACTGCTCGCCTGCGGCTTGTCGCTGATGTTCGGGGTCATGCGCATCATCAACCTCGCCCACGGCGACATCGCCGTGATCGGTGCCTACCTGATCTGGGTGATCGTCAATCAGACCCAGATTCCGCCGTGGCTCGCGGCGCTGCTCGTCCTTCCGATCATGTGGGTCGCGGGTTATGCGATGTACGTGCTGCTTCTGGAGCGGAGCCGGCGGGCCGGACTCCTGGTGCCGCTCCTGACCACCTTCGGTCTCGCCATCGTCATCCAGAATGTCCTGCTGCAGGTCTTCTCGCCCGATGACCACTCCCTGCTGAGCAGCACCGGTACCCTGGCGACGTCGAGCGTCTCGTTCGGCGGTTTGTCGATATCGATCTTCGGCGTCCTGACCCTGGCCACCGCCGTCATCGTCCTCTCCGGATTGCAACTCTTCCTCTCGCGCACCACCGCAGGACGTCAGATGCGTGCCACCGCGGAGGACCCCGGGGTTGCGGAGCTGGTGGGCATCAACGCACGCTCGGTGTACGCCAAGGCTACGGCGATCGCCGTCGCGATTGCCGGGCTGGGAGGGATCTTCCTTGCCATCCGCCAGACCTTCAACCCGTCGACCGGACCGACGCAACTGATCTTCGCATTCGAGGCCGTGGTCATCGGCGGTTTTGGATCACCGTGGGGGACGCTGCTCGGCGGCATCGTGCTCGGGGTGGCCCAGGTGATCGGCGCGCAGGTCAATCCGCAGTACTTCGTGCTCTTCGGTCACCTCGTCTTCCTCGCAGTGCTGGCCTCGCCGCGCGGTGGCATCCTCGATCGCAGAGGCCGCGCATTGTGATCCGCGCCCGCAGCGCGCCGCTCCCGGGTGGGTTCCGCGTGCAGCGCTGGACGCGGGTGTCGATCGCGTCCGGGGTGGTCACGATTGCGATCATCGCCGTGCTTGCGGTTGTCCCGTTTCTGTTCGGCGCCGACGTCACCGAGCAGCTGACCGCATTGCTGATCTTCGTGATCCTCGCCGTCATGTGGAACGCGCTCGCGGGCTACGGCGGGCTCATCTCGGTCGGCCAGCAGGCGTTCATCGGACTCGGCGCCTACGGCACGATCTTCCTGACGCAGCACGGATTTGCGCCCTACCTCGCGATGGTCGTGGCCGGGCTGGGATCGGGTGCGGTGGCGATACCCGCATCCCTGATCATGCTCCGGCTTCGCGGCGGACAGTTTGCGATCGGCATGTGGGTGCTCGCCGAAGTGTTCGGCATTCTGGTGACCCTCGATACGGGACTGGGCGGTGGTACGGGCGTCTCACTCAATGGACTCAATGTGTTCGCGCCCGGATACCGGCAGGCGTACACGTTCTGGCTGACGCTCGCCTGCGCGACCGTCCTGCTGGGTCTGGTGTTCATCCTGCTTCGCCGCCGCATCGGGACCTCGCTGCAGGCGGTCCGCGATGATGAGGCGGCTGCGGCGTCACTCGGCGTCAACGTCGTTCGTTCGAAGCGAGTCCTGTTCGTTGTTGCCGCAGCCGGGTGCGGCATCGCCGGGGCCCTCTACCTTGCCAACACGCTCTTCATCCAGACCAACTCGGTGTTCGGCGTGCAGTGGACCGCGTACATGCTCTTCATGGTGCTGGTCGGCGGGCTCGGCACTTTCGAGGGCCCGATCATCGGCGCGATCATCTTCTATCTCATCCAGGCGCAATTCGGCGACAGCGGCGCCTGGTACTTCGTCGGTCTTGGTGCCACGGCAATCGCCTTTGCCCTCTTTCTCCCCCACGGGATCTGGGGCTCCATCGACCGCCGGCTGCAGTTGCGACTGCTCCCGGTCGGCTACACACTACGCAAGCTCGAGACGCCGGTTTCCGGCACCGGTGAACCGAGAGCAGATGCATGAGTCCGTGAAATTGGAGGACGGGGTGATGCCCACGACTGTCAACGGCAACGTGCGCGAGTGCAGGCAATTCATCGGTGGCAGCTGGGTTGACGCCAGCGACGCCCGCAGCTTCGATGATCTCGACCCGTTCACCGGCGATGTGGTCGCCCGCGTCGCCGCCGGATCGCGTGCGGATGCGCGGCGGGCGATCGACGCAGCCGCGTCTGCCTTTCCCGCCTGGTCACAGACCCCCGCGGCCGAACGTCAGCGCATCTTTCTCAAGGCCGCCGACCTGCTCGAGAGCCGGCGCGACGAGATCGTCGGCTGGCTTGCGCGTGAGACCGGGTCCAGCTTCGGCTTCGGGATGTTCCAGATGGGATTCGTTCCCGGGCTCTTCCGGCAGGCCGCCGGTGCCGCCTACGCACCGATCGGTCAGGTCATTCCGTCGGACATGCCAGGTGCGGTCGCCATGGCGGTGCGGCGGCCGGTGGGTGTCGTCGGCGCCATCGCTCCGTGGAATGCCGCGCTGATCCTCTCGGCGCGTTCAATTGCGGCGCCACTTGTGTGCGGCAACACCGTGGTGCTCAAGCCGTCGGAGGAGTCGCCCTTCAGCGGCGGCCTGGTCTGGGGCGAGATCTTCGCAGAGGCGGGACTGCCCGACGGCGTGCTCAATATCGTCACGCACGCGCCCGGGGAGGCCGCGCCGATCGGGGACGAGCTGGTCGAGGACCCGCGGGTCCGGCGTCTCAACTTCACGGGATCGACCGCGACCGGGCGGCGTCTTGCCGAAGCGGCCGGACGCCACCTCAAGCGCGTGGTCCTGGAGCTCGGCGGCCAGAATCCGCTCATCGTTCTGTCCGACGCGGATCTGGAGTACGCGGTGGATGCCGCGGCGTTCGGCGCCTTTCTCCACCAGGGGCAGATCTGCATGTCGGCGCGTCGCATCATCGTCGAGCGCCCCATCGCCGAGGCGTTCATCGACGCGCTCACGCGCAAGACCGCTGGGCTGAAGGTCGGCGATCCGAAAGAGATGGACACGATCATCGGGCCGCTCATCAACCCCGCGGCGCTGGAGACGGTGCGGCGCCGCGTCGACGCTGCGGTCGCGAGCGGAGCGCGGGTCTTGACCGGCGGTGCGGCCACCGGACCGTGCTTCCAACCCACCCTGGTGACCAACGTCAGCGCGGACTCCGACCTGGACCGGATGGAGACGTTCGGGCCGGTGGCCACGCTCGAGGTGGTCGACAACGAGGACGACGCCGTGACCCGCGCCAACGCCACGTCGTACGGGCTCGCATCGGGCATCATCACGAGCGATCCCGACCGCGGTACCGCGCTCGCCAGCCGGATCGAAGCAGGGATCGTCCACGTGAACGACCAGCCCGTGCACGACGAGCCGCAGATGCCGTTCGGGGGCGTGAAGGACAGTGGATGGGGCCGTTTCGGCGGCACCTACGCGCTGGACGAGTTCACCGAGATGCGCTGGATCATCGTGCAGCGCGGCCGCCGGCCGTTCCCGTTCTAGACGGCTACTCGAGGCGTGCGCACGCAGGTTGCGATCGTCGGAGCAGGTCCCGCCGGGCTGATGCTCGCCCATCTGCTGAGCCTCGAGGGCATCGAGTCGATCGTCATCGAGTCACGCACGCGGGCGTACGTGGAGCAGCGTGTGCGCGCCGGCGTGCTCGAACAGGGGAGCGCGGATCTGCTTGACGCCACCGGCGTTGGAGCGCGGATGCGCAGCGAGGGTCTCGTGCACCACGGGATCCGCCTGCGTTTCGGCGGTGGCGACCACCGCATCGATTTCGGCGCGCTCACCGGTGGACGCGGCATCACCGTGTACGGCCAGCAGGAGATCGTCAAGGACCTGATCGCGATCCGCCTGTCTGCCGGCCACCCGATCCTGTTCGAGGTCAGCGAGGTGCGATTACACGACCTTGAGTCGGAACGGCCGTCGGTCAGCTTCCTGCTCGACGGCGCGAGCATGACCATCGGCTGCGACATCATCGCCGGGTGCGACGGATTCCACGGCGTGGCGCGCGACAGCATCCCCAGAGCGGTGCTCACGGCGTACGAACGCGAGTATCCGTTCTCCTGGCTCGGCATCCTTGCCGCCGTTCCGCCATCGAGTGACGAGCTCATCTACTGCTACCACGAGCGCGGCTTCTCTCTGCTCAGCATGCGGTCTCCGACCGTGAGCCGCCTGTACCTCCAGGTGGCCGCCGATGAGCGCATCGGAGACTGGTCCGACGCGCGCATCTGGGCCGAGTTGCAGACCAGGCTTGCGGCCGTCGGCTGGGTGCTCGGCGAGGGCCCCGTCATCGAGAAGGGCATCTCGGCGATGCGCAGCTTCGTCGTCGAGCCAATGCAGTTCGGACGCCTGTTCCTGAGCGGCGACGCCGCGCACATCGTGCCGCCCACCGGTGCCAAGGGGATGAATCTCGCGCTCCGAGACGTGAGCATTCTCTCGCGCGCGCTGGCCGCATTCTTCAGCAGCGGCGACAGGCGCCTGCTCGACGCCTACTCGACCGACTGTCTGCGCCGGGTCTGGCGAGCGCAGCATTTCTCGTGGTGGATGACCTCGATGCTCCATCGCTTTCCGGACAGCGACGCCTACCAGGCACAGTTGCAGCTGGCGCAGCTCGCCTACACCGTCGACTCGCGCGCGGCGTCGACCAGCCTGGCTGAGAACTACGTTGGCTACGAATGGGTGAGAACGTGACAGCTGACGTCACCACCGCGAATGACCTCACGCGGCAGGTGGTCGACAGCGTGGAGCACGCCGCTGATCCCCGGTTGCGTGAGCTGGTTCGCGGCCTGATCCGCCACCTCCATGCGTTCGCGATCGAGCAGGCGCTCACTGAGGCCGAGTTGATGGCGGGCATTCGCTTTCTCACCGAGATCGGGCAGACGTGCACCGACCGGCGGCAGGAATTCATCCTGCTCTCCGACACGCTCGGGGTCTCGATGCTCGTCGATCTCATCAACCACGATGCCGAGGGCAGTGCGACCGAATCGACGGTGCTCGGACCGTTCTACGTCGAGGATGCGCCCTGGCGAACCAACGGCGACGCGATCACCGACGACCTCGGTGCCCAACCACTGCTGGTCAGCGGTCACGTGCGCGATACCGACGGCAGTCCGGTGGCCGGCGCCACCGTCGACGTCTGGCAGAACGCCACCAATCGCCTCTACGCGGTGCAGGACGATGCCCAGCCGCCGGACAACCTTCGAGGCAGGTTTCGCACCGACGCCGCCGGCGCGTTCGCGTTCCGCACGGTGAGGCCGGTGGACTACCCCATTCCGGAGGACGGCCCGGTCGGAAGGATGCTCGAGGCGACCGGACGGCATCCGTGGCGGCCGGCGCACATCCACTGCATGGTGTCCGCCGCCGGGTTCGTCAAGGTGACGACCCACATCTTCGACTCGGAGAGCACGTACCTGGAATCGGACGTCGTGTTCGGCGTCAAACCGTCGCTCATCCGAGCGTTCGTCGCGCACGATCCCTCAATCGAGTCAGCGCCGGTTGGAATCGCCGGACGCTGGTACACGGTCGACGTCGACATCGTGCTGCGACCATCAGCTGCGGGACTCCGGAGCTGACTCAGGGCAGAGCCTCCGCTTCCAGCTGCTGCTGCACCCTGCGCATGCCCTGGAGCCAGCGCTCAGGGTCGTCCGACTTGCGATGCATCCAGGTCTCGGCGACCGGGTCGGAGACCACCAGGAAACGTTCCTCGCGGATGGCGTCGACGACAAGTCCCGCGACGTAGCCGGCCTCTTTGATCGGACCGGCGACAGCGGATGCGAATCTGGGATCGGCGGCCTCGAGCATCGGCGTCCTCACCCCCAGCGGCGCGATCAATGACACGCGTATGCCGCGATGGTGGTACGTGATCGACAGCCACTCGGCAAGGCCCACCACCGCATGCTTGGTCGCGGCGTAGGTGACGTTGCCATGACTGGTGAGGATCCCGGCCATCGACGCTGTGTGCACGAGGTACCCAGTGCCCCGGGCGAGCATTCCCGGGAGCACCGCGCGGACCGCGTACACATGGGCCATGACGTTGATCGCCCACTGCTCGTTCCAGACCTGGGGCTCCGTGGTCAGGATGTCGCCACCGGTCGCCACCCCGGCATTGCTGAAACAGATGTCGACCGGACCGAAGCGGCCGGCAACCTCCGTGATCATCGTGTTCACCGACTCCTCGTCGCTGACATCGGTCCTGACCGGGATGCCGCCGACCTCGGCGGCGACGGCCCGGCAACCGTCCCAGTCGCGATCGACGACGGCAACCCGCGCACCCGCGGCGGCGAGCGCACGGCATGAGGCGGCACCGATCCCGCTCGCTCCACCGGTGACGACGGTGACCTTCCCATTCAGCTCGATGACACCACTCCAGACGCTCAGCCGAGCTCGTAGTCGAGGTGGAGCGTGTGCGTGCCGTCGTCGTCAATCGTGATCAGCCCCACGCCCGACAGTCCTGCCAGGTCACCGGTCCCGGAGCCGGGTGAGATGAGGTATCGGCTCAGCGGAGGCTCGTTTCCGACAACCGTCGAGATGTGCAGCAGGGCGAAGCTGCCACGACGGCCGTCGACGCTGCCCGCGATGCGCTCCAGAGCCACGTACCCCGCACCCGCGAACGACCCATTCTCACCGGGCGTGCGCGTGTACAGCATCTCCACAGTGCTGCCTCCCTCGATCGCCCCGCTGAACGTCTTCGAGAGTGTGAGACCGCCGTAGTCGACACCCGTCCCCTTGTCGAAGTCGAGCGTGTGCGGTTCCTGCGAGTCGATGACGAAAACCGCGCTCGTGTGGGGCACGGATGGAAGTCTAGTGCCGCGCCACCGCCGTCAGTGCTTGACCTCCTCGGGTGTCTCGTACCAGCGGACTCGTTCACCGAGACGGCTCCGGAGCCGCCACGCACGGGACTTCGGTGCGTCTTCGATCGCCTGCTGCAAAGCCGCGACCTGGGCTGCGACATCGCGCGCCGCCCCGTGGAGCGGCTCCTGTGACCACAACGCGGCGACCTTCTGCGTATTGCGCAGGACGGTGTGGCAGAAACCCCAGTCCTTGCCGAGGACCGAGCGCACCCGCGGGAGGCTGATTCCCTCGGTGTCGGAGTCGTCGTCGCTCAGCGCGTGGTCGGCGAGGAGACACAGCGCGTCGCCGAGATCCTTGCGGTTGATCTCCCACACCTGGAGCTTGGTGAGCAGAAGATCGGCGAGCGTGATCGTCGGCGCTGGCCCGTCGAGCCGGCCGCGCAGGTCGAGGGTGTGCGACATTGCCAGCTCGTCGATCACCACGTCGATGGACCAGCGTCCGGTGGGCTCGCTGTAGTAGAGGCGGGTCGCGCCGTGGAGGCCGTTGAAGAACTGATCCGGGATGTAGCCCTGGGTCATGAGCAACGCCTTGAACTTGGTGCTGCTGGCCGATGTGATCGCGAAGTCCATGTCCTCATACGAGCGCGCGAACGGCCCGGAGCGAACGCTCGGGCAGCGCAACCAGATCGCCAGCCCGCCGATGAGGCGGGCGGAGAGACCGAGGCTGATCGCCGCTTCGGCAAGCCGATTCGCCTCGTCACGGATGTCGGCAGGGATCGGCGTCTCGTGGCCCGCCATCAGGGGGATCCGATCAGCATCTGGACATGGTAAGGGCGGCCGGTGCGATCACCGGCCGCCCTCCAGCCAGGGGGCAGAGTCGCTCACTCCGGAGGGAGTTCCTTGTAGACGAAGCCGATGTTCACGCCCTGCTGAGCGCGGATGAAGCGCGGGACGTAGTAGAGGAGCCCACCGCCCACGATCAGCGCGATGAGCCAGGCCGGAATCCACCACCAATCGTTGCGGTTGCCGTTCATGACCGAGGCGGGATTGATGAACGAGATCGCGATGATGCCGATGAATTCCGCGATCGACAGCGTTCCGACGATATAGAGCACCGGGATTCCCAGGAACTTCACGTTTGCCGGCGATGCTTGATAGAGGTCGGGGCGCCGAAGCGGCAGAGCGATAGCGGCCAGGCCCACGATGATCACCGCGAGCGCCCCGGCGAGCACGATCAGGCCGAGCACCAGCTGGAACTGGTTGCCGTAGACGCTCCAGATCACCAGGGCGGCGATGATCACGTTGGTGACGATGATGGCATTGACCGGCGAGTGGGTCCGCTCGTTCACATTCGCGAGGCTCTCGGGCATGAGCCGGTCAAAGGACCACGCGAAGAAAGACCTGATCGGCATGAAGGTGTTGGCGATCATCGACGGCAGTGACCAGAACAGGAAGGAGCCCATGATGATGATCGTGAGGATTGGCGTGTTGAAGACGAGCGAGGCGAGGAACGGATAGAACGGTCCGGACGGGATCTTGTATGCCGAGCTCGCGGCGTTGAGCGCGTAGACGAAGTTGTAACCCGCGACGCGGAAGAGCAACAGGACGCCGATGACGAGCAGGACCGTGTCCCAGCCGAGCGCCCCGAACATCACGGACAACTGGCGGCGGCGGTTCGACGCGCTCTTCAACTCGCCGGACATGTACACGGACCAGAAGTTCCACATCATGAACCCCTGGATCGAGAAGAGCGTTGGGAGTGTCGCGGCGCTGAAGAAGTTGGGAGCTGCCGAGGCAGCACCAGGCGCGCCGTGGATGACCGCCGCGACGTTTCCGCCACCGAAGCTCTTGTTCAGCGCGTCGAAATGCGAGAAGAAGTCGCCCTGGCTGCCGATGAGCAGCACGATGAACGCGATGAGCGTCCCCGCCATGGCGATGATGAACGAGTAGTTCTGCCACCGGAACGTCGCCTTGGTGCCGCGGATAAGGATGAGCGTCTGCAGCGCGACCATGAACAGTGACGCGCCGAGGACCCAGCTGTTGTTGGTCTGGAACGACGTTCCCCAATTGATCAGGGTGTTGTTGTTGGCAAAGGACCCGAGCGCGACGAGGACCGGCCCGAGCGCGAGCAGTGAGAAGAACTTGGCGAAGAACGCGGCTCCCAGGAGGCCGCCCATGATCATGCAGAGGTTGGATATCAACGCCAGGGGCGGCGAGAGCACCCGGCTCACCCAGACATAGTCGCCCCCGACCCTCGGCATGCTCGCACCCAGCAGCGCGAACATGATCAGCACCGGGATGTTGATGACCGCAACCAGGATGAGGACGCCGACGACGTCCGCGCCCGGAAACGCGACGAGCGCGAAGAAGATCGAGTACGCGATGGTGGACCCGACCGGTGCCGAGATGACCGCGTTGAAGATGGTTGCATCGACTGCCGACGCAGAGCGCACCAGACCCGTGCTGTTGCGGACGAACAGCCTGCTCGCGGTTGCCATGGCGACCCTCCGGCGGTCCGACCGCCACCCAACTTGACACTCGCGTCGAAAACAGGCAGAGTTTGAACACAATCGAACACCACTGTCAAGAGACCCATGGACACGGAGGGACAGCTTCCGGTCAAGACCCGACAAATTGACAAGTCGTCCACGAGGAGAGGCACAGCGTGTTAGCGGTCGAGAGACGCCTGAAGGTACTGGAGCGGGTCGCGGAGGACCAGGCCATCGAGGTCAGCACCCTGGCGCGCGACTTCCAGGTTTCCGAGATGACCATCCGGCGCGACCTGCGCCGTCTCGAGCGCGATGGCTTCGTGCGCCGGACCTACGGAGGCGCAACCACCCACCTGGTCCGGACCTTCGAGGTGGGGGCAAATGCGCGCACGCTCCACCACGCCCGAGAGAAGCGGGTCATCGCCAAGCGGGCGGCTGAGCTGACCGTGGGAGTACGCGCCATGTTCCTCGGCATCGGCACCACGGTCGAGCACTTTGCGCGACTGCTCCCGGTTCGCGAGGACCTCATGGTGATCACGCCATCGCTGGCGGTGGCGAGCCTGCTCGGCACGCGCAATGTTCGCGTGATCATCGCGGGCGGCCTGGTGCGTCAGGACGAGCTGACATGCATCGGGGCAACTGCGGTCGAGGCCGTTCGCCGCTACAACACCGACACCGCGGTGATCGGCGCCGCGGGGCTGTCGGCGCGACGCGGGGTCACCGAGCTCGACGATCGCGACGCTGACGTGATCCGCGGGGGACTCGAGCGCACCGAGCGGATCATCGTCATCGCCGATGGCTCGAAGTTCGGCGCGGTCGCGATGAGCACCGTGGTGCCGATCGACAAGGTCTCGACCGTTGTGACCGATGGCAGCGCCGACGCCGAGGAGATCGAGCGCATCAAGCAAGCCGGCGTCGAGGTGGTGGTCGCGGGCGCGGAGACATCGCTGCTCCGTCCCATGGAGAACGGCAAGACGCGGCTCACCGACGTGCGCAGGCCTGCATGACGCTGCTGCGTCGACTGTTCGGCATGGACAAGCCGGTGATCGCGATGCTCCACCTCCCGGCGATGCCCGGCCGCCCCCGGCACGACCGCGCGGCCGGGATGCGACACCTCGTGGACAGCGTTGAGCGTGACCTCGACGCCCTGCAGGCCGCTGGAGTTGACGGGTTCCTCTTCTGCAACGAGGCGGACCTGCCGTACCAGATGCGTGTGGGCCCGGAGGTGGCTGCCGCGATGGCGGCCGTCATCGGTCAGGTGCGCGACCTCGTGACCCGACCGTTCGGCATCGACCTGGTCTGGGACCCGATGTCGAGCCTCGCCGTCGCCCGGGCGACCGGCGCGTCGTTCGTCCGCGAGGTGTTCACCGGCGTCTTCGAGAGCGATCTCGGGTTGATGCAACCCGATTTCGGCGCGATCGCCGCGTACCGCGAGCAGATCGGCGCGGGATCGGTCGCGATGTTCACCAACATCACGCCGGAGTTCGCGAGCAGCCTCGGGAATCGCTCGATCGCGACCCGGGCGAGGAGTGCCGCCTATCTGGGCGTCGACGCCATCCTCATCAGCGGCCAGATCACCGGCACGGCGACCCACATGACCGAGCTGCGCGAAGCCAAGGAAGCGGTTCCGGACATGCCGGTCCTGGCCAACACGGGTGTGCGCGAAGAGACGGTGGGCGAGATCCTCGCGGTCGCGGACGGCGTCTTCGTCGGGACCAGCCTGAAACGTGATGGCATCACCTGGAATGCCGTGGACCCCGAGCGTGCCGGAAGGTTCATGAGCGCCGTCGGCCGTGCCCGTGAGGCCGTGCCCGCCTGACATGGCGAGGGGCTGACGTGTCGAAGACGAGGGTGTACTTCGTCAGCGACCTGCACGGATCGAGCGTGTGCTTCCGGAAGTTCATCAACGCCGCCAGGATCTACGAGGCCAACGTGCTCATCCTCGGTGGCGACGTCGCCGGCAAGGCCATTCAGTCGATCGTCCACGCCCCCGGTGGCCGCTGGCAATGCCGGTTCGTCGGGACCGACTATGACGTTGTCGAGGGACCCGAACTGATGGCGCTCGAGAAGCTCATCTCCGACCACGGGTATTACCCGTATCGAGCGGAACCGGGCGAGCTCGAGGCACAGGAGGCGAACGGCGGCCTCGACGACCTCTTCCTGCGCCTGATGCGTGAACGGTTGACGGAGTGGCTCGACCTTGCCGACTCGCGTCTCCGTCCACTCGGCATTCCGCTCTACTTCATGCTTGGCAATGACGATCCCGCCGAGCTCGGAGCCTTGCTCGATGGCGCTCCATGGGGGACGAATGACGAGGGCAAGGTGGTGTGGCTCGACGATGACCACGAGATGATCAGTTGGGGGTACTCGAACGTCACGCCGTGGCACACCTACCGCGAGCAGGACGAGAGCCACATGCGCGCCACCATCGATTCCCTTGTGCCCGGCCTCGAGCATCCGGAGCGCGCCGTCTTCAACCTGCACGCGCCGCCCTTCGGCACCCAGCTCGACGAGGCGCCGCTCCTGGACGCCAATCTCCAGGTGCAGGCGACCCTCGGTCAGGTGCGCATGGTCGCGGTGGGCAGCACGGCGGTGCGCGACGCCGAGCAGGCATATCAGCCCCTGCTCGGCCTGCACGGACACATCCACGAGTCCTCGGGCATCCGGCGGATCGGCCGCACCGTCGTCATCAACCCCGGCAGCGACTACTCGACGGGCGCGCTGAACGGCGCCCTCGTCACCCTCGACGGCGAAAAGGTCAAGGCCCAGCAGCTGGTACGCGGATAGCCCGGGGTGGCCATGCCGACGACAGCGACCGATACGCTCGTGTCCGTCGATGTGGGCACGTCCGGCGCACGCGCGACCGCGTATGACATCGCCGGCGGGTTGCTCCTCGAGGTGCGCCGACCGTACCCGACACAGACGCCACGTGTCGGATGGGCGGAGCAGGATGCGGCGCGGTGGCGATCGTCGTCGCTTTCAGCGCTTGCCACGCTCATCGCTCGGCTCGGCCCCGGGCACACTATCCACGCGATCGGCCTGACCGGCCAGTGCCCGTCGGTGGTTCCGATCGATGGCCACGGCACACCGCTGCGGCCGGGGCTCATCTACCGCGACAACCGCGCGGTCGCGGAAGCCGAGTGGCTGCGCGATGCCTTCGGCGCCGCGGCGCTGCACGCGCTGACAGGTCATGTGCCCGCGGCATTTCACGTGGCCGCGAAGATCCTCTGGATTCGCGCCCACGAGCCTGATGTGTTCGAGGCGGCGCGGCTGTTTCTGCAGCCGACGGAGTTGCTCGCGCTTGCACTCACCGGCGAGGTGGTCACCGACTGGACCATCGCCGCGTCGAGCGCGCTCTTGAACTTGCGCAAGCGGCAGTGGGCACCCGAGCTGGTCGATGCGGTGGGTCTCGTGCCGGGCCAGCTGCCGGTCCCCCACCCGTCGTGGAGCGTCGTCGGTTCATTGCGGCCGGCGCTGGTGCGGCGCTTCGGGCTTCCGCGGCCGGTTCCGATCGTTGCCGGGGCGGGTGACAGCATCGCCTGCGCCTTCGGAGCCGGGGTCACGTCGCCCGGCCCCTTGAGCGAGATGGCCGGAAGTTCGACATGCCTCAACACGGTCGTCAGCGAGCCGGCGACTGACCTGGCGGTGACTCACTACCCGAGCGCCACCGGCCCGGAGGGTTACGTGACCGAGGTCGGGATCAACACTGCGGGCGAGGCGGTGGACTGGCTGGCGTCACTCACGTACAGCGGCCGGTCCGGGCGTCTGCGCAGCGCCGACTTCGAGCGGCTCGACCGCGACGCCGCAGGCGTTGCCCCGGGATCGGACGGCCTCGTCTTCGTTCCGGTCCTCGGGGACGGCGAGCGTGACGATCCGACACTCCGGGGCGCGATGCTCGGACTGTCGGTGCGGCACGAGCGGAAGGCGCTGGCTCGAGCGGCTCTCGAAGGT
>DASZJB010000063.1:0-2600 GCA_035948615.1 Candidatus Dormiibacterota bacterium | reverse complement strand
CACGAGATCGCCACCAGCGGCGGGTGCGCGACGGCGAGCTGTCGTCCCTACGCGCCTCACGGTGCGTTTGACGGCCTTCTCGACGCCGCCTCTCCTACGTCTGGTCCTGGCCATATCCTATGGGCCTCCTTGTTGTTTGTGGCAGGGGGTGTCCAAAACCTCCTATCGTTCCGGCATAGCATGCTGGTTGGGATCGCGATTGTCAATGATTGTGCATCGCGTTGCTGCCAGGGCAGGCAACTACATGTCGCGTCGGACTGCTAATCCGGGGTATCCCGACCGACCTAAACCAGTGGCTTGTTGCGTATAGTGCGGCCTGCGCATGTCCGGGACCAATGAGCGCTCCGCCCTGAGCATCGCTCAGCGGCAGTTCGACGCAACCGCCGACGCCATCGGGCTGGACGACTCCCTGCGAGCGGTGCTGCGCGAGGTCAAACGCGAGCTCGTGGTGCATTTCCCGGTAGAGATGGATGACGGCTCCTTCAGAGTGTTCACCGGGTTTCGCGTACAGCACAACATCGCCCGTGGGCCCGCCAAAGGCGGCTTGCGATTCCACCCCGCGATGACGCTGGACGACGCGCGTGCCCTGGCGATGTACATGACGTGGAAGACGGCTGTCGTCGACGTCCCGTTCGGCGGCGCAAAGGGCGGCGTGATCTGCGATCCGCACGAGCTCAACCTCACCGAGCTCGAGCGCCTGACCAGACGCTTCACCACCGAGATTTCGCTCATCGTCGGCCCGGACCGCGACATTCCCGCGCCGGACCTCGGCACCGGTCCGCAGGTGATGGCCTGGATCATGGACACGCTGTCGATGCATGCGGGCTTCTCGGTCCCCGCGTCGGTGACGGGGAAGCCGCAGTCGATCGGTGGCTCCGAAGGTCGCTTCACCGGACCCGGACGCGGCTTGACCATGATCACCATGCTCGCGATGCGCGACGCGGCAATGGATCCATCCGCGGCGCGGGTGGCGATCCAGGGATTCGGCAAGGTCGGCGGGGTGAGTGCCGAGCTGCTTTCGGCCGAGGGGATGACGGTTGTCGCGGTCTCCGACAGCACCTGCGGTCTGTACCGCGCCGAGGGACTCGATTTGATGGCGCTGCGCCACCTCAAGGAGGAGGGTGGGCACTTCACCGACTACGGAGGTGCGGAGCAGATCGATCGCGAGGATGTGTTGACGCTCGATGTCGACGTGCTCGTGCCGGCCGCCCTCGAGGCGCAGATCAGTGAGCGCAACGCCGAGCGGGTGCGCGCGAAGGTGATCGCCGAGGGCGCGAACGCTCCACTGACCACCGGAGCCGACTCATTGTTGGAGTCGCGCGGGGTGCTCATCCTCCCGGACATCCTGGCCAACGCCGGCGGCGTGGTCGTCTCCTACTTCGAGTGGGTGCAGGACAACCAGGCGTATTTCTGGGGCTCGGGGGACGTGAACTCCCGTCTCCGCGAGGTCATGACCCGCAGCTATCAGCAGGTCAGGGCCGAATCCCAGTCGCACGGGATCACGCTGCGCGACGCCGCGTTCCGTATCGCGGTCACCAAGGTAGCTGAGGCCACGCGAGTCAGAGGAATCTACCCCTAGGGCTTTGCAGCGGTCCTGACCCGGCACAGCCCTCACCCCCGTCGGTAGGAGTACCACCAGATGTAGTGGGTGAGGGTCCAGGTTTCCACAAGATGGCGGGATCCCAAGGCCGGACACCCAGGGCTCTCCTGTAGAATCTCCAGATGGAGTTCGAGTTGGGCAGAGGCAAGCGGGCCCGGCGCGCCTACGGGTTCGACGAGGTCGCCCTGGTCCCCGGTCGTGTGACCGTCAACCCCGCGGAAATCGACGTCTCGTTCGCGGTCAACGGGACCACTTTGGAGATCCCCTTTCTCGCCGCGGCGATGGATGGAGTTGTGGACACACGGTTCGCCGCCGAGATGGGGCACCTCGGTGGACTCGCCGTGCTCAACCTTGACGGCGTGCAGACGCGCTACGAAGACCCCACCGAAGTGCTCTCAGCGATCGCGGAGTCGCCGGCCGACCAGATCAACGCACTGCTGCAAAAGATCTACACCGCGCCCGTGCAGGACGGGCTCATCGGCCAGCGGATCGAAGAGATCACCCGCGCCGGTGTCGCCTGCGCCGTGTCGACGGTCCCAGCGCACGCCGAACGCCGCGCGCCGATCGTGCAGGAAGCGGGAGCGCACATGCTCGTCGTGCAGGGAACCGTGCTCACGGCCCGCCACGTCAGCAAGTCGTACAAACACCTCTCGTTCTCCGAGTTGACCCACTCGGTCGACATCCCGGTGGTCGCCGGCAACTGCGTCGACTACGCCACCGCTCTCGAGCTGATGGACACCGGCATCAAGGGACTGCTTGTCGGTGTCGGCCCGGGCGCTGCGTGCACGACCCGAGCGGTGCTCGGAGTCGGCGTTCCCCAGGTCACCGCCACCAGCGACTGCGCAGCCGCTCGCGACGATCACTTCCGGCGGAGCGGCGAGCGGGTCGCAATCATCACCGACGGCGGGATGCGCCTGGGCGGCGACGTCGCGAAAGCATTCGCGAGCGGAGCCGACGCCGTGATGATCGGCTCGATCTTCGCGTCGGCCGCGGAAGCCGC
>DASZJB010000062.1:0-21573 GCA_035948615.1 Candidatus Dormiibacterota bacterium | reverse complement strand
CGTTGCCCTCGTGAATCTGCTGCAGGGACCAGCGCACCATCTCGAAGTGCATGGCCTCGTCGTTGAGCGGCTGGACGATCGTCAACTCACCCGACATAGTCAGGAGACCGAAGACACACGCAACGCCGACGAACAGCCACGGTGCTGACCGCCACCACCACGGCTGCTGCTGCAACTTGGCGGACTTGTTCGCCCTCGCCGGCCGCAGGGCCGGCCGCGGGCGTTGCACGAGCTGTCGCGGCGGCGCGATCAGCGGGATGTCGTCACCGCGCTATGGTTTCGGTGTCGACGCAGTCGGGGATGGCGAGGGAGCGGGGACGTGAGACGCAAGCGACGCGTCGAGCGCGACCGCCTTCGCCCAGTCCGACCGGGCCGCCGCTGCATCGCCCTGGGACTGCAGGATGAACCCGAGGTTGAGCCAGGCGGCGGCAAACCCGGGCTGGAGCGCCACCACTCGCAGGTACAGCTTCGCCGCGCCCGCGGGATCGGTGCTCGTTGTGTCGACGGCGAGGTTGAACAGCGCGTCGGTGAATGTGGGCTCGATAACCAGCGTTGTCGTGTACTCCTCAACCGCCTGTGCTCTGCTGCCCTGGCGGTCATATACGGTTCCAAGGTCGTAGTGAGCGACGGCGTTGTTCGGATCGAGCTTGATCGCCTGCTGATACGTGCTTTCCGCTGTCGAAGCGTCGCCTGCAAGCTGCGCTTTCAGTCCCTGGGAGACGAGACTTGTCGCCGTCGGCGGGGCTCCGCATCCGGCAAGTCCGACTGCGAGGATCCACAGAATCGCTGCCGCTGTCTTGCGGCTTCGGTCGCTGGTCATACAGTGAGATAGGCCACGGTTCGAACTCGGCTCCGTGTCTGAAATCAATACGACCCAACGGGTGGTCCGCCTCGCACGGTGCGAGGCGGACCGATTCGTTGGTCAATCCGATAACGGTTATTGGTTAGCGGTAACTAGCTTCCGATGCAGACGAACCTAACAGTGTCACCGGCTCCTCCATTGGTCGGTGTAAACATAGTGGCCGATTGATAAGTGACAATAATGGAGGTCGCATTTGATATATCCGACGCGTAGCAAACGTAGCTGGTCGCGCTCGAGAACACCGCGCTCCCGGTCAGCGTCACTTGAGCGCCCATAAGTCCCGCACCAAATACCGTGTGCTCGCCGGCAATCGTTACGCCAGCGATAGTGGTGTAGGGCATCGAGCCCGTCGCACCTGTCGCTCCCGAGGCTCCGGTTGCACCCGTAGCACCTGTGGGTCCAGCTGGACCAGTCGGACCGGTGCTGCCCGTTGCACCCGTTGCGCCGCCGGCACCGGATGCACCGCTGGCACCTGATGCACCCGCGGCACCTGATGCGCCCGTGGCACCACTACCTCCAGTAGCACCTGTGGCGCCCGGGGGACCAGTCGCGCCCGTAGGACCAGTCGCGCCCACTGGACCTGTTGCGCCAACAGGACCGGTTGCGCCCGTGGCACCTGGTGCTCCTGTAGCACCCGTAGCACCCGTAGCACCCGTAGCGCCCGTAGCGCCTGTGGCACCCGTGGGACCACCCGACGGTCCGGTCGCGCCTGTGGCTCCGGTGTCACCCGTAGGTCCGGTTGCGCCCCTGGGGCCCGTCGCGCCGGTGGCTCCCGTCGCGCCTGTCGGACCTGTTGGTCCGCCCGGAGTCACCGCGGCGTAGTAGCCGAAGTAGTCCAGGATGACGTCGGCGTTACCGGCTGCGTTGAAGATGTCGATGGCGCCGGTGCCACTCAAGCCGACAACGACCAGGGAAGAAGCCGTCTTGCCCGCAAGCACGTTCAGATTCGACGTGCCGGGTTGGGCTTGACCATCCGGCCACAGCGTCAGAAATGTCGTTGCGTTCGTGCCGGTGACGGTGAGGTTGAGGACGACCGCGGTAGCGCCGGCTGGGACGCTCCCTCCGGTAACCTGCCACACGTCGGTCTCGTGGCCCGAGGACAGGTGCATCCCCAAGTTCGGAGCCGCTCGACTGTCCATGGCTCGCACCGGTGTGATCGGTGTGAACGCACTCTGTACGGGCGCGGTCGCATGCGCGACCCACGCTTGGGACACCGCCAACGCGAGCGGGACGGCCAATGCCATACCGACGGCCCACCGTCGATGGCGTGTCACCACGTGTTGATTCCGGCTCTCGACCATTGATCGCCTCCACGCGTACCGCCTTCCCTCGCCGCCGGATGCTGCGCGCTTCCGTCGTCAATGTCAAATCTGATCTCAACGCTGCACGAGATTAATTTCATGCGTAGACTGACCGCCGATGATGAAGCTGCACAAGGAACTTCGCTATGTGCGCCAGCGTACAATCGCGCCCTGTTTCGTACCCGTTCATTCGCGTTCGTTGACGATCATCGGCGCCACTGCGATGCTGGTGTTGACGAGCTGCACGTCGCGTACGGCGACGCACCCGACGGCCGGACTCGTGACAATCCAGACCGCTGTCACATGTCCGGCGCCACCCAGTCACACACCCGTGGCAATTCCTTTGCGTTCCTTCATCACCGCGCCGCGACTGACACTCGGACACAACGTCGGATACTGCGCATACGTCGATACGGCGGGTGGGCTCATCTCAATCCGGCTCCGGCCGGAGTACGCACCCCACGCGGTGAGTGACTTCATCTATCTCGCGCAACGCGGTTTCTATGACGGGCTCAGCTTCTACCAGGTGTGCCCGGCGGCCACCGGCGTCCCGTGCCCCGGAAGCGCACCCGTCGCACTCGCGGGCGACCCGACCGCGACCGGCGCAGGAGGTCCAGGCTACACGGTGGCGTCAGACCCGGTGGTCGGAAACTACCTGTTGGGCGCCGTCGCCATGTACACAGGTACGCCCTCGAGAATCGGGAGTCAGTTCTTCATCAGCAAGGGCGATAGCACGAGCCTCGCGCGCAAGTACGACATCTTCGGTCAGGTGACCGACGGGATTCCGGCGCTGGCCTCGCTGCAGAAAGGCAGCATGATCATGTGGATTGCGGTCGAGGTCACCGCTCCCGAGCCCTGACAGCCGAAAGGTGCGCGGCTCCCAGCGTCAGCTCCGAAGCCGGAGCGAGATGACGCCCACCATGCCGAGTGAGGCGAGTGCGCACGCGGCCACGCCGAGCGGCAGCTGCTCCGCCCCCTCGATCGCGATCAGACCGCCCAGCGCAGCCGGGACGAGCGCACTTCCGATCACCGCTCCGAGCAGTGCGTAGGTCACCAACGTGGTTGCGTTTGGAATCACCCTGGTCATCCACGACACCACCACCGGAAAAATCGGCGCCGCACAGAATCCGACCAGCGCGAACATCAACGGTGCGTATAGGTGCGCCCGGATGCCGAGGAGCAGTACGGCGCTGATGATGAACGCCGGTACCAGGATTCGCTGCGGCTCCCAGCGCACTGCCAGGGGCGCGGTGAGCACGCGGCCGAGCGTGAACGCCCCCCAGAACACCGACGTCGCTCCGGCGGCAAACTGAGCCGACAAGCCGAGGCTGAGCAGGTCCGTTGCCTCCCAGGTGCCGACGCCTGCCTCGAGACCCTCGTACACGAGCAGCAGCAGCGCGAATGTGATGACGATGCCCACGGTGCGTGCATTCAGCACGGGCGCGAGTTCGGCCCTGGGCGCCTCGTTCACGGCGCGGCGCAGCAACACGAGGCACACGAGCGCTCCGGCGCCGGTGCCGGCGAAGACGATCGAGTACCCGCGCGTGAGCGCCACCAGCGCAGGGCCGATGAACGTGCCGACTCCATAGGCGGTGTTCACCAGCCCCAGCATCGCGGGGCTCCGGCGCCCGAACCGCGTGGCGAAGTACAGATTCACGAGGACGACCAGGCCACCAGCCCCGATGCCAAGCACGAAGACGGCGAGCAGCAGCAGCGGCCACGTCGGCGCAACCGCCGCCAGCAGCAGACCACCGGCGAACAAAGAGGTCCCGACCGCGAGGCGGCCCCCGAGCCGCCATCGGGCGTGTGTGAGCCCGAGTGCCATCAGCCCGATCACCTCGCCGAGAAAGTTCGCGCTCACGATCAGCCCCGCGACGCTCGCGCTGACCGTGAACCGTTCGGTGATATGCGGAATCGAGGGCCCATACGAGGCGATCACAATCCCGAGGAGCAGGAACACGGCGAATCCCGCTCCGGTCACGCTCCTGGCGGGAGCGTTCGGCTCACTCATCCGGCTGCACGATACGGTCGGCGGCGGGCCGCTCGATGGATATGGTGAAGGCTCGGCTCGCGCTCGAGCTTACGAAGGGCTCGGAGTCGCCGCTCCCGTCGGGCGTGGTGGCGGAGGATTCAACAGCGCCTGTTCGTCGGCGAGCGCGATCGCGATCTCCCCCGCCGCCGTGGGATGCAACGGAGCATCGTCCTCAAAACCCTGCACGAACGGCTGCGCCGTGCACAGCTCGTGGCCGGCGAAACTCGGTGCAACGGCGTCGAAGCCGAAGCTCGCAGCACCATCGGCAAGCACCGTGTTGAATGTGGTCAACCGGCTCAGCAGCACGGCCGATTTGGCGCTGGTGATCGCCGGCTGGCCGGGGCAGACCGGGTTCACCGGAAGCGGATCGTAGTACTCGTTGACGATGACCCGCGGCAACCCCGGCAGCGCGGCAAGTCGTTGGAGGAGGTCGTAGTAGTCGATGGTGAAACTGTCCAGCGCCTGCGAAAACCACGCCGCCGAAACGCTGTCATCGCATTGCGGCGCGATGAGGCACAGCTCCATGACCTGGGTCCAGTGCATCTCGTTGGCGCCGATGCTCACGATCACCGTCTTGACGCCGCGCATCGACTCCAGCCGCGCCAGTTGCGAGGGCACCAGCGCCTCGTTGATCGCCTCCGGCCCGAACAGACCGGCCTCGATCGACGCATTGGTGCATGCGAGATTGACCACGGTACTGTTGTTCACGCCCGCGATATCCGCTGCGTAGCTGTCCCGGCTCCGCCGGCAGGCAGTGTCCTCTGCGGTTGCCTTCGCGAGTGGAGGATTCCCCGCACCCGCGGCGGTGGAGTCGCCGATGACCACGGTGCTCGCGGTCGCCGACGGCGTCCTGCGACTCGTCGGGTCGACTGCAAGGGGGGCACGACCGACCAGCTGGTCGAGGGTCTTCACCTGGGACAGGTCCCGCAGCCCTTGCGCGGCGCTGCTGATGGCGACCGCGTCGATGCCACCCGCGACCGCAGCGGCGATGGCGACGCCCGCAAGGATCAGCTGCCAGCGCCGCCGGAAGAGGCCGAGGCCAAGCGCGGCAAGCACAGCCGCAGCGATCACGGCGATCACCAGCTCGCGTGTGAAGTACGCGCTCCATCCGTTTCGCAGGTCCTGCCCGAGATGCTGCGGCTGTTTCAGGGCGAGCAACAATTTGTCGTAATGGGTGACTTCGGCCCACAGCAATCGCGGGCGAATCGGGCCGGAGAACTGCTGCGTGGTGGGAATTGACTGCCCGAAGAGCTCGAGCGTCCCCGAGCCGGACGTGGACGCCGAGGGTCCGGCGCTGAGGGCGAGCGACTGCCCGGCAGCGTCGACGTTCTGCGCCGGCGAAACCAGCAGCGAGATCTCGATGCCGGCGAGCGGAATCACGACCGCCAGGCACAGCCCGACTGCGAGGACGGTTGCGAGGCGCGAGAGCCGTAGGTGGAGGGGCATTGACCCAGGCTACCCGGAGGTCCCCGACGCCGCATTCTCCGATGGGACATCGTGACCCGGCCCGCCTACTGCTCGAACGCGAGACCTGCTGAGGCGACCGGACGCGCCGATCGGCGCAGATAGATGGCAATCGCAATTGACGTCAGCGCGGCCCACGCGCACCACAACGACGTGAAGCCCGTGAAGGTGATCCATCCAAGGCCGATGACCGCACCGAGGTTCGCGAGTCCGAGGAGAACGAGCCACCGGTTGCTGGCAACCAGGCAGGCGCCGCAGGTCGCCACCACGTAGAGGACGACGAGAAGGTCCGCGTAGCCGATGTCGGCGGTGTATGCGACGTGTGACCCGTCGATGGACGCCCCCACCGGGCCACGGACGACCGCGACCAGCAGCGCGATCGAGGTGACCGTACCCACGGCGAGGAACACCTTCATCGCGTTGCGGCGACGAATCCTGGTCTCGACGCCCAGCATCGCGAAGGGCACCCAGAACGGAAGCACGAAAGCGATGGCCAGGAAGACATAGACGGCGGCGTGCTCAACCGGGTACGAAACCTGACCGTGCAGTCCCCACCACACGAAGGACTCATCGATCTCGTGCAGCGCAAAGATGGCCGGCGTCGCGGCAAGTGCGATCTGATGTGGCTTGCGGACGTGGCGAAGCGCATCGATGCCGACGGCGCCGACAACGATTCCCGTCACCAGGTCGGCTTCGGCGGAGAAACACATGCGCTTCCCGACAGCCTACGCGCCGCGATAGGCGATCGCCCGGCGTGCGTGTCCCGTGCTGCCTACTGTCTGCGCGAGCGGTAAAGCTCCACGAGACGGTCGACATTGGCGCGCAGGCTGTAGGACTCGAGTGCACGCGCGCGCGCGCCTCGGCCGAGGCGCCGGCGAAGGGAGGCATCGCCATGCAGGTGGTCCAGCGCCTGACTCAATGCAGGCTCCAGCGGAGAGACCGGGATGACCACGCCCGCTTCTCCGACGACCGATCCGTCCTCTCCGGCGTCAGTGGCGATGACCGGGCGGCCAACGCTCATCGCTTCCAGGAGCGCCAGCGAAAGACCTTCGGCAGTCGACGGGAGGACGAAAACGTCTGCGGCGCGCAGAAGATCCACGCGCCCTTCCTCGTCCGTGATGACGCCGAGGAGCCTCACCTGTCGATGCTCAGCTGCCAGGTGTTGCAACTGGCGCCGCTGGGTGCCGGCGCCCGCGATCAGGAGGAGATGATCATCGCCCCATCCGCGACTCAGGAATGAGCGCACCAGGTGCGGGACTCGCTTCTCCGGATCGAGCCGTCCCATATAGACGACGATGAACCGGCCATTGACGTCGTCGCGAAGGTGGGATCGGCCCGGCCTGAAGCGGTCGGTGTCGACGGCGTTGGAGATCACCACGATGCGCGCCGGGTCGCGGCCCGACTCGATGAGCAGCGCACGCTGCGCGTCGCTGAGCGCGACGATCGAATCGAATCGCGCCAATCGCCATGCCTGGAACCGATAGAGCTCCCGGAGGACTCGGGCTCGAGCGGAGTGCAGTGACCCGTACGGCAGATGCACGGTCGCAACCGCGGGGATGTTGCGGTGCCGGGCCAGGCTGGCCACGGCGCCGTCGAGCAGGGAGAAGCTGACAGACACATGAACGAGATGCGGCCGGAACGTCGAGAGCTCTGCTTCGATGCGATCGAGTGAGCCGGGCAGTGACACGGTGACCGTCTTCAAATGCAGTCCGCGCAACTCCACGCTCTGTCGAGATGGGATGGCGACACCGCCCTCGCGGTGTGCGAAGAACAGCACCTCGACCCCTCGGGAGCGCAGCGCCGCCACGGTCTGCCGGCTGTACGCGGCGAGGCCATTGCCGTGAGGTCCCTGAAGATGGCCGAACCACGCCACGCGCAGTGGTTCGGCGTCGGGTTGCAGCACCTCGGAGACAGCCACCGACCGCAGCCTAGAGCCCCGGGGCTTGCGTTCGCCATATCCGCCCTGCACTAGACTCGCCGTCCGGTATGAACGTGTCCGCCGTGCTCAATGCGCTGCTCGTCCTGGTGCTGGTTGGATGGGTCCTCTACCGTCAAACCGTCGCCCGCCCCGTGGTCTTGCGCCGGCTGTGGATCCTGCCCGGGATTCTGGTGCTGATCGGCATCGCAGCCATCTCGCACGTGGACAACGGCAACCTCAGCGCCAACGCGACGCTGTACCTCGGCATCGACCTCGTCGCGTCGCTCGCTTTTGGCGCTCTTCGCGGCTACTACGTCCGGGTCTTCGAGCGTGACGGCGTCATGTGGCGGCAGGGAGGCGCCGTGACCCTTGCACTGTGGGTGGTATCGATCGCCATCCGGGTGGTCGTCGCGATCCTCGCCGGCAACGCCGGGGTCGGCAACGTGAGCAATGCGGGCCTGGAGCTGGCCCTCGGTATCACCCTGCTTGCCCAGAACGGGGTGGTGGCGCTGCGTGGCTCGCGCCTGGGCATCCCGTTCGCCCCCGACTACGCATCGCGCCGTCGCAGCAGCGGTATCCGCTCCGGCGACGCGCGATAGGACGCCGAGGCACAGCGCGGCCACTCAGGCCTGGTCGACGAGCAAGTCCGCAAGCCCCGACGCCGTCGCCCGGGGCAGCACCGTGTCGATGAACGACTTGACGGCCTCGCTGAGACCGACGTCGTGGCCGGCTGCCTCGGAGAGGTACCAGCGGTGGTCGAGGACCTGATGGAAGAGCTCGGCAGGCTCCAAACGGCCGCGGAGCTCCTCGGGCACGGCTGAGATTGTCGGTTCGAAGACATCGATCAACCAGCGGCGGGCGGCATAGGTCTCGGTGACCGGGCCACCCGTCGAGGACTCGAGCTCGGTTCGGTAGCGTGCGATGTCGCCGAGCAGCCTTCGTGCCTGGTTCTCCTGAACCTCGAGCCCGGTGAGCGCCTGGAGGGTGCGGACGTGGTGACCCGGCTCCACGACCCGAGGCTGAAGGCGCAGCCGGTACTCGCCTCCCTGTGCGCTGACCTCGAGCTCCTCGACGTCGAACCCCAGCCCGTTGAGCGTCTGCAGCCGCTCCTCGACACGAAAGCGCTGGTCGGGGGCAAAGGCAACCTCGCGGACAAGCTCCGACCAGAGTCCCACGTAGCGCCTGCGAAGCTCTTCACCAGCTTCGATCGGGTCCATGTGGTGCACGAGCCCCTCGGCGGTGACGTCGAGCAACTCGCCGACGATGTTCTCCTCGGCCACCATCACGTCCTGGTTGCGCTGCCCGTCGCTGAGCTGGGGATGGAGCTCGCCGGTCTCGGTATCGACGACGTAGGCGCCCAGCGCGCCCGCATCGCGGCGGAACAGCGTGTTGGACAGCGAGCAGTCCCCCCAGAAAAAGCCGGCGACGTGGAGTCGAACGAGGAGGTTCACCAGCCCGTCGAGGAGGCGATCGCCCAGCGCGCGGTCCGCACCCGTCGCACCCAGGACTCGGCGGTACGGCAACGAGAACTCGAGATGGCGGGTGATCAGCACCGCCTCCAGCTCGTCCTCGTCGAGGGAGCGCCGGGGGCCGACCTGGCGGCCGGTGACCAGCGCCGCGACCTCGACCACGGGGATGAACAGCCGGTCGAGCTCGGCAAGCAGCCGGTATTCACGTTCGGCCAGACGGTGGGGCAGCTCCTTGAGCGCGTAGATCGCCTCCCCGTAGCGCACGAAACGGACGACATGCCGGGAAATCCCGCGCGGGACGTCGACAAGGCGCTCGTGGCGCCACGTCTCGAGCGGAAGATCCCATGGTAGATCGAGGAAATCCGGGTGCCCGGTGCGCCTGCGCATCTGGAAGTCGACAGCTTGCGGGATCACTCCCCACGCCTCTGATCGCCCGGGTGTCGACCAGGGGTCACAATGCAGGCGACGATCAGCTGCGCGAGCTGCTCAGCCGTAGCTCCACCGGGCTGCTCACCCTGAGGTCTCGGGACGATCGGCCAACCCGCACGTTGTACGTGCCCGGCCGCCAGACCCAGTCACGAGCGTCCGGATCGAAGCGCGCGAACGCTCGCGCCGGAACCACGACCGGCACCTCCCTCGCCTGGCCCGGCTCGACGTCGACGGTGGCAAACCCGGCCAGGGTGCGCAACGGACGGCTGGGGTCATCGTCCGGGGCCTCCAGATACACCTGCACGACTTCCCGACCTCGACGGCCGCCGACGTTGCGAACGGTCACGGTAATCGGGAGCTCCTCATTTTCATTCAATCCCTCGGCGCCCAGCACCAGCGACTCGTAGCTCCAATCGGTGTAGCCCAGTCCGTGGCCGAAGCAGAAGAGTGGCTCGCGTCCACTCCGATCGTAGCCGCGGTAGCCCACCAGAAGGCCCTCGGTGTAGGCGAGCTCTCCTCCTTTCGGGGTTGCGTCGAGAACCGGTGAATCGGCGGCTCCGCGAGGAATCGAGATGGGGAGGCGGCCCCCGGGCTCCACGACCCCGAGCAGGCAGTCGGTCAGCGCCTCCCCGAACGCCTGGCCCGGGAGCCAGGCCTGGATCACCGCTGCGACGTCGTCGACCCAGGGCATCAGCACCGGCATCCCCGAATTGACGATTACCACGGTGTTCGGCTGTACAGCAGCAACCCGCCTGACGAGCTCGTCCTGAAGCCCCGGAAGGGACAGGGTGTCCCGGTCGTATCCCTCACTCTCTGTTCCTTCCGCCGAGCCGACCACGATCACCGCGACATCGGCTTCACGTGCGGAGGCAACCGCTTCGTCGAGCAATCGGTTCTCGTCGAGTCGTGGCGTGACCCCGAGCCGCATCGTGACAAACCCCGCCTCCGGCCCGCGAACGTTGGGTCGGTAGGCGGCCCGGATCTCCACCTCGCCGCCTGCGTGCAGCTCGATGGGCACACGAAGCTCGGGCGGACGCGAGAAGGCCTCGACGATCTCTGTGGGATGCAGAGTCGTTGCCTCCGCGAGCACCGATCCGTCGACGGCGATGCTCAACACCCCGACGCCGGCGACACCGATGACGTGTGGTCCGTCCACCGAAGCCCGATATCGCCCACGTATGACCAGCTCCGATCCGGGCTGATGCACCACCGCGGGCAGGCCATCCCACCATGTGAGCACGCTGCTCGCGCTCGAAGCGTCGTGACGCAGGGTTCCATCCGCGTCACGGACCTCGACATGCACGCCGGGCGCTCCGGACACCGGGTCGCGCAGGCTGCCGTCCCGGGGCTGCGGAATCGTCGCCCAGGTCAGGCACCCCTGATGCACGTCCACGGCGTCGAACTCGCCCAGTGTAAGCAGCGAATCGGCGAGCCCCGGGCGGACCACGGGCAGGACGCGAACGCTACCCCCGCCCTGTGTCTGCGGCTCGACCGCATTGGGACCGATCAGTGCGACCCGACGCATGTCGTCGGGCTTGACGGGCAGTAACCCGTCCTGGTTCCGCAGCAACACGAATGACCGCGAGGTGACCTCACGCAGGAGCAATGGATCGATAAACGTTCCACCCGCCTTCACCTGCGCAGGGTGATGCGCGGCAGCGCCGTCATGCGACTCACCGTCGAACATCCCGTTGAGCGCACCCACACGGCGGGCAAGGCGCAACAACCGCACGACCTTGTCATCGACGACCACCTCGGGCACCGTGCCGCCGCGCACCGCCGCGACGAGCTGGTCGCCCCAGGGTCCGCGAGGTCCGGGCATCACCAGGTCGAGACCCGCCAGTGCGGTCGGCTCGGTGGTCCTCGTCGCCGACCAGTCGGATACGACCACGCCCTGGAACCCCCACTCGTCCTTGAGCAGGTCGCGGAGCAGGGTTGGGTTGGCGGTCATGCTGTGCCCGTTGACGGAGTTGTACGCGGCCATCACCAGGGCCACGTCGGCTTCGAAGACACATGCCTCAAACGGCGCGAGGTAGAGCTCTCGCAGCACCTGCTCGCTGATGCGCGCGTCATAGGTGCGCCGGTCGGTCTCGGAATCATTGGCAACGTAGTGCTTGGCGGTCGCACCGACCCCCGAATCCTGCACGCCGCGCACGTAGGCGACGGCCATACGCGCGGTGAGCACCGGGTCTTCGGAGAAACACTCGAAACCGCGCCCGCTGAGCGGCGTCCGCACGATGTTGACGGTCGGAGCCAGCAGGACGTCAACCCCGCGGGAACGCGCTTCCTCGCCGAGGGCGCGCGCCACGTCGGATACGAGACCCTCGTCCCACGTGGCGCCAAGTGCCACCGGACAGGGCAGCGATGACGATGGGTTACCTGGATCGAAGCGACGCCCGCGCACGCCCGAGGGGCCGTCCGAGACCACCATCGCGCGAAGTCCGACGGCGTTGATGGCGTAGAGCGTCCACGCATCGGCGCCGGTCAGCAGGCGTACCTTCTGCTCGAGGCTGAGCCGTGCGAGCAGGCGTGACTCGTCGCCGCGGGCGCCGGTTGCGGTCGCGTTCATGGTTGGCTGTCCTTTGTTGAAAGCGGACCCCCGCGTCCGGCCGGCGCGGTGCCGGCCGGACGGATCCGCCCATCTGGGTGATGGGTACGCATCGTTCCTTGTGGCTCAGGCCACCGGCTTGAGCTGCATCAGGATGTAGGGCATCTGCGGATCACTCGGCGATGGATCCATGTACGGCTGTGACTGATCGGGCCATCCGACGTACTTCGCGCTGCTGTACACGTTCCAGTCCGCGCCATACAGGAGGGGTGCCTCAGGAACGTCTGTCGACATGATCTTCTCGAGCTGCTGCACCGCAGGATAAAGCGTCGCGGTATCGGAGGGATCGGTGCTCGCGTAGGTCTGCAGGGCTGACTGGGCGCTCGCGTTCGAATATCCCTCGTCATGCGCCGCGGTGGTTGAGCTCGAGCCGTCGAGCCAGTCCTCGTACTGGGTGTACGGGATCTGGCCACCCTGGCCCCAGTGGATCGCGGTCTGCCACGCGGTAGGGGTGCCGGTGATATTGGCGTTCCAGTCCGAGTACCCCTGCGCCGGCTTGGTTGTCACGTCCATGCCCAGCGCCTGGAGCTCCTGCGAGATGAGCGACGCATCCTCCCAGTAGTCGGAGAACGGAACCGGGTCGTAGACCGAGAACTTGATGATCTCGCTGCCCTTGGTCCAGCAGTTTGCAATGCTCGTCCCGTCGCAATTCCCGCCTGACTTGTAGGTTCCGCTCCCGCTGTTGTAGCTGGAACTGGCGGGCGCCTTCCACCCTCCGGAGGTAAGGATGTCGTAGACGTCGTCACCCGCCGGCAGCTTGTCTGTCTTGGCCGTGGCAGCATCAGGAACATTCCCGGTGGTCGAGAGATCATTGGTGAGACTGCCGTCCGCGGGGAGGAACGCCTTCTGGGCGGGCAGGATCAGTCCACCCGAGGAGGTCGCGGGCACCTCGTAGCCCGACTCTCCAAGCAGCGCGAGTGCGTTGCGATCGATGCCGTAGCTCACCGCCTTGCGCACGGCCACGTCGCCGATCCCGGTGGCGCCGCCGTTGCCCGGGCTCAGGTTGAACCGCAGCGCGACGGTACTGCCGGATGCGAACCAGGCATGGTTGGTCTGGGGATCCAGGTTTACGAAGCTCGCGTAGATATTCGGGATGTCGTTACCGGCCCAGTCGAGCTGGTCGCTGACAAGCGCATCGCTGGCCGCCGCATTGGTGGCGACCGACGGCACCTCGACCTCGGACTCCGGGGGTGTGCCGCCCCAGTAGTGAGGATTGGGCTTGAACTTGATCAGTGAGGTGGAGTAGCTGTCCAACTCGAAGGGTCCAGTCCCGACCGGATGGGTGATCTGCATGGTGGGGTTCTGCGCTATCTGGTTCGCCACCGATGCCTGCATGATGTAGGTCGTTCCCAAGATTGCCCAAAGACCGGTGAACTGGGGCGTGCTGAAATGCAGGGTCACGGTGTTCCCAGAGATCGTGGGGGCAGCTGACTGCGGCGCGACGCCGGGAATGTCAGCCTTCGGGACGTTCATCGCCTGGAATGTCGCGGCGACGTCCTTCGGACCGAAGGATGACCCGTCACTGAACTTCACCCCGCTTCGCAAGGTGATCTGCAGATCCTTCCCACCATTCTGGAAGGCGAACGCCGTCGCCAGCCAGTAGTGCGGGCCCGCGGCGGTCGGATCGAGCTGGTCGAATTCGACCAGTGGCTCGTACACGATGCTCTTCATCCCGACACTCGACGCGACCGAGTTTGGATCGTACGGGTTGAAGTCATCCGAGAAGGTGACACCGGTGGTCGGCTCGTAGATGAGCGGCTTGCCCACACTCGTATGCGAGGTCGGCCCGGAGCTCGAGCACGCCGCGACGACGATGGTCGTGACGCCGAGAACTCCGATGAATGCTCTCCGGCTCATGTTGTGATTCCTCCATTCTTTTCGTGATTTCCATGAAGCACTGCGCTGATTGGCAGCACGGGTCCGCCTTCGCTGAAATGGATGAGCGAGTTAGGGAGGGCGTTGAACCTCAGCTTCACGCTGAGGGCTGGACGACGTTGCCGGCGTCACGTCGACACCGTCGACGACGCCGTTTGCGGAATCAACATGCAGCCAGCACGCGGCTGCATGGCCAGTCGAGACGGTGACAGTTGGTGGTGCCATGCGTTTACAGATCTCCATGACGTGCGGACAGCGGGGATGAAAGCGGCATCCGGTCGGCGGAGCAAGGAGGCTCGGGGGTGCTCCACGAGCGGCGAGAGTCGGTCGCTCGAGCCGCTCCGGATCGGGAGCTGCGGACAGCAGGAGCTGGGTGTACGGATGCGCCGGGGAGTCGGTGAGACTGACGCTCGGTGCCGACTCGACAAGCTGGCCGGCGTACATGACGACGATCGTGTCGGCGAGGTATCGGGCAGAAGCAATGTCGTGGGTCACGTAGAGGATTGCGAGACGCTCGCGATCGCGAAGATCGGCAAGCAGGTTGAGCACTCCAAGACGGATCGACACATCGAGCATCGACACCGGTTCATCGGCCAGCAAGACGCGTGGACGCACCGCCAGCGCCCGGGCTATCGCGACACGCTGGCGCTGCCCACCTGACAGTTCGTGCGGGAACTTGTCGGCAAACGCGGCGGGTGGGTCGAGCGCGACCCGGTGCAGCAGTTGCCGCACCGCCGTTTCGACGTCACCGTCGGCGGTGTGATGAATTTCCAGTGGACGAGCCAGGTGATGGCGAACCTTGTGCACGGGATTGAGCGAGGAGAACGGATCCTGGAAGACCATCTGCACCTGCGCGGCGAACGATCGAGAGCGTGCTGCGGCGACGACCTTGCCGTCGAGGAGCACTTCGCCTGCGTCCGGCTTCACGATCCTCGCAAGCAGGCGTGCGACGGTTGTCTTCCCGGATCCGCTCTCGCCCACGACCGCGGTGACCGCCCCTGCCCTGAGCTGCACGGAAACGTCATCCACAGCGTGGAGTCGCGAGCGCCGCGCCAGGAGTCCCGAATTCCGCTTGACCCAGTACGACTTCGTCAGACTGCGGCCCTCGAGCACGGGCGTCCCCGCTCCGACGTCCCGAACAACCGCAAGTGTGGTCATACAGCACGCTCCCCGCTCGTCTCGATGACCGGTGCGGAGCGGGGCCGCGCCACGGCGGGATCCGGCAGCATCAGCTCAGCTGGAGCTGTCGCCGTGCCTCGGTGGAGCCAGCACGCAACCTCCCGAGGCGATCCCGCCAGCGGTTCGAGTTTTGGCACATCCTGGCGGCATTGGGGCATCGCCCACCTGCAGCGCGGATGGAACGCACACCCCGGCGGGAGATCGCGCAGGTCGGGTGGAGAACCCGGAATGCCTTCCATCCGATAGCGCTCACCGTGCATCGGCGGAAAGCAATGGAGCAGGCCGTACGTATACGGCAGACGCGGTGCCTGAAACAGCGACGCCGCGGGTGCCCGCTCCATGAGCCGACCGGCGTACATCACCGCGATGTCATCCGCAAACTCGACGAGCAGCGAGAGGTCATGCGTGATAAAGAGGGCGGCGAATCCCAGCCGATCGCGCAACCCCATCAACTCCTCGAGGATCTCGCGCTGGGTCACCACGTCAAGAGCGGTCGTGGGCTCGTCGAGGATCATGACCTGGGGATCCAGGGCGAGTGCCATCGCGATCATCGCTCGCTGGCGCATGCCGCCCGACATCTCGTGGGGATAGCTGCGGAGTCGATCGGCGGTCATTCCGACCAGCTCGAGCAACTCCCCGGCCCGGTCTCGTCTCGGTGCCCGGCCGAGCTCGGGACGGTGGGTGGCGAGCAATTCGTCAAACTGCGCGCCGATCGTGCTCACCGGGTTGAGGGCGTTCAATGCACTCTGCAGAACGATTGCGATCTCGGACCATCGCACGGCTCGAAGCTCCTCCTCGCCTGCGGCGAGTAGATCCAGGGTCGGTGCCGGGTCGCCAGCCGACGCGCGCCTGGAATGGAAGAGCACTTCGCCGCTGGTGATCACCCCCGGCGACCGAAGCAACCGGATCGCGGACATCGCCAGCGTGGACTTGCCGCTGCCGCTCTCTCCGGCCAGTCCGACCACCCGGCCACGCCCGAGCGTCAGATCGCAGTCGACCACCGCGTGCACAGCGTCATCGCCGAAGCCGTAGTCGACGGAGAGTCCTCGGATCTCGAGCACGGGATCCGCGTCCCGGCCAGGTGCGAACTCGGGCGCGCCAGAGGTTCCCGGGCTCGTCATCGCGCTCACGCCTGGGACGTTCATGGCTTACCCGGCTCCGCGCTCGCGACGTCGACGTTGATCACCTGCCGGCGGACCACGGGCGTGAGGCCGAGCTTCGGCCGGCGGCTGATGCCCAGCTGGCGGGCTGCTTTCCGGGACAGCCCGGCGACTCGGAGCCGGGGATTGATGAATTCGTCGATGCCGAAGTTGACGAGCGCCAGGCCGGTGCCGAGCAGGGCGATGCAGAGGCCGGGAGGCGCCCACCACCACCACCAGCCGCCGCGCACCGCGTCGTTCGCGAAAGTTTCCCGGAGCATGTAGCCCCAGTTCCACAGACCCGGGGGCGACGACGTGGGTGACCCGGCGAGGCCGAGGAACGAGATCGCGACATATGCGCTGATCGCGTAGAGCGTCGTGAAAAGAAACGAGGCGGCGACGATCGGGATCAGGTTGGGCAGGATCTCGACGAGGATGATGCGGACCCTCCCCTCGCCGGAAACCCGTGCCGCCTCAACGAAATCCCGATTGCGCAACGAGAGGGTCTGCGCCCTCAGCACCCGAGAGCTGTACGCCCACGCGGTGATGGCGATGATGAAGCTGACCAGGAAGATGCTCGTGCCTGCGGCGGGGACGTAGTCGGCGAGCACGATCAGCAAGGGAAGGCCCGGGATGGCAAGAAAGACGTTGCCGACCAGCGACAGGCCCTCGTCGGCGCCGCCGCCGAGGTAGCCCGCCGTGACGCCGACGATGATCGAGAGCACTGTGGAGATCGCCGCGGCCAGCAGTCCGACCGCCACCGTGGCCTGGGTTGAAACCAGGAGCTGTGACCACACGTCCTGCGCGAAGACGCTGGTGCCCAGCCAGTGAGCCCCCGATGGCGGCAGTGGGAGTGGGTAGTAGTCGGCCTTGATGTGTGTGCCCGGACCGGTCCCCGCGACCAGGACGTGCTGTACCCAGCTTTCGTTGGTGAGATTCGGCGAGTAGGGAGCGAGCCAGGCCCCGATGATCGCGATCACCGCGAACACCGCCAGGATCACAAGTCCCGCGATCACCTTGGGTGACCGCGGCAGGCGCAACACCCGCGAGGTCGGCGCCGCCGCGGATTCGGTCGCAGCCGGCTCGATGAGGACGGGCGTGTTGATGGTCATCGCTCAGGCCTCCTGTCGAGCCCGCGGATCGATCAGCACGTACACCGCATCCGCGAGGAGGTTGGCGGCGAGCACGACCAGCGTGATCACCACGAAGATTCCCTGGACCAGCGTGTAGTCCAGTGCGCCGAGCGCGCCGTAGAGGTGGTACCCGATACCCGGGTAGTTGAAGACAATTTCGACCAAAATTTGACCAGCTACGACGAGGCTGATGGCCACCGAGAAGTTCGACACGCACGGCAGCAGCGCGTTTCTCGCTGCGTACCAGACGACCTTGCCGGAGCGCAGGCCTTTGGCTCGTGCGACCAGGACGAAGTCCTCATCCATGGTGGTGATCATCTGATTGCGCATTGACAGGATGAATCCGCCCATCGACGCGAGGATGACCGTCAACGCCGGGAGCACAGCGTGCCCGATGATGCTGGCGATGTACGGCAGGTTCATGCCCGGGTCGACGCCGTAGATGTCGAATCCGTACAGGCTCGGGAACCACTTGAGCAGGCTGCCCGTCTCCCCAAAGATGAGCACCAGGACCAGGGCGAGAAAGAAATATGGGATCGCCTGAAAGAAGGTCGCGGCAGGCAGCAGCCAGTCAAAGAAAGAACCCCGTCGCCAGGCCATGACGACGCCGATCACCGTGCCGGCGAGGAAGCTCAGGATGGTTGCCACTCCAAGGAGTCCCAGCGTCCATGGCAGGTACGAGGCGATCAGGCTCGTGACCGGCGCGTTCTCCGACCATGAGAAGCCGAGGTTCCCGTGCACGAGGTTTCCCAGGTACTGCACGTACTGCACCCAGAGGCTGGTATGGACATTGAAGCCCAGTTGCTCTTCGATAGCCTTGATACAAAACGAATTGCAAATGCCTGACGACTGAGCCCGTGCGATGGCGCCGGCGACCGGGTTGCCCGGGACGGCCCGCGGCAGCAAGAAGCTGACCGTCACCGCAACCCACGCGGCGAGCAGGTACACGCCCAGACGGCGAAGTAACGCCCGCATGACTAGCCCCCGGCCCCGGGCGAGGGCGTGACCGGCGAAGCCGGAGCGCAGCCGCAGCTCTCGCGGAGCACGAGGCGAACCGGCAGGACAACGTCGGAGTCGCCGCCGTCCCCGCTGATCCTCGAAAAGAGGACGTCGAACGCCATGGCCCCCATCTGCTCGATGGGCTGGCGGATGGTGGTCAGCGACGGGTGGAGATGACGGGCGACCGGGACGTCGTCGAAGCCGGTGATCGCGACATCGCCGGGTACGCGGATCCCCCGCCGGGCGAGCGCGTGGATGACCCCCAGGGCCGTCTGGTCGTTGGCACACACGATCGCGCGTGGCAGATCCCCGCCACGATCCAGCAAGGAGGCGATCACCTGGGCCCCGCCCGCCGCGCTGTAATTGCCCTGCCACATCGGGCCCGACTGGATCTCGGCGCCGACTGCGGTGGCCGCAGCTTCGAACACCCGTGCACGCGCCCGGTTGTCCGGGCTGTCGGCGTGCCCCGCCAGGTAGGCGAGATGACGATATCCGTGGTCGACCGTCAGGTGATTGACCAGCGCGCGCATCCCGGAGTCGTTGTCGCACCCGACGTTCACCGACGCCCGGGTGGGGCTCCCCGCGAGCGTCACGATCGGGATCATCGCTGAGAGCCGGGCGATGCCCACCGCCGACAGCATCCGGTCGTGGAGGATGATCCCGTCCGCCTTGCCGGCAACCCCGGAAATCCTCGCAGTCGCCTGGGAGTCGTGGACCCCCACTGAGCTGATCAGGACATCAAAGCCGCGACGCTGGGCGGCCACCTCGATGCCGCGATTGATGCCGTCGATGAAGAGCAGGCTCTCGTCCTCATCCTCGAAGGTCGCCTCTCCCCCACGTCGAAAAACGACGCCGACGACCTCCTTGAGTCCGTTCGAGAGGGCCCGGGCGGCGCCGTCGGGAACGAAGCTGAGCTCTCGGACGGCACGCATCACCCGCTCGCGGGTCTCCTGGCGAGGCGTGCCCTGATCATTGAGGACGCGCGAGACCGAGGCGATCGAGACACCCGCCAGACGCGCGACGTCATAGATCGTCAGCGTCCCCTTGGGCCGCTTCGCCTCTGTCATCCAGAGCGTCTCCCGTCTGGCTTCCTACCCCGAACTGTAAGCGCTTACCAGTAAGCGCTTACAGACTGGGCCGGGATGATAGCCGGAGTTGGTGCGCTCCGCAAGTGGTTACCGGTAAGCGGCGCTCGGTACGGTCGATCTAGGTTGCCGCGCGGAGTCGGCTTAGCCTGCGACTCCGCCCTCAGAGCAGGGTCTCCTCCTGCTCGACGCGAGCGGCCCGTCGCCTCGTCGGCGGCCCCGCCGCGGCCGCGGCCGGGTGCTCGACCACGGCGATCACCCGCGCGGCCATGAAACGCCCGGCGCGAACCGGGTGTCCGGTGCGGGTGAGTTCCGCCACCTCGACAATGCCTCGGGCGGTGGTTACCTCAACCCGCCTGCCCGCACGCGTCGCCGTGATCTCGAAGCTCCGCGCGCTCCCGGTCCCCGTGTCGACGATGACCTCCACGGTGTCTCCGATCACGAGCGCAACTTTAGCTGCACGACGCAGCCGTCATCGCTGCTGTGGCTAGCTGAGGACCGCCTCCCTGATCAGCTCGACCGGATGTCGCGCTGCGCGACCGGTGCCATGCTCGATCTGCTGACGGCACGACACGCCGGTTGCGGCAATCAGCGTGGCGGCGTCCTCCGCGGCGACCGCGGGAAAGAGACGCATGCCGCCGATCTGCATCGACAGCTCGTAGTGCTCAGCCTCGAACCCGAATGACCCGGCCATGCCACAGCAACCGGCGTCAACCTCGACCACCGCAGCCCCGGGGATCAGCGACAGCAACCGAACGCTCGAGGCGGTCCCGGCGAGTGCCTTCTGATGACAGTGACCGTGGAAGAGGAAACGCCGCCCCGCCAGCGGCGATGTCGGGTCCATACGAAGACGGCCGGCGTCAAGTGCGTCGAGGATCAGCTCATCGACCAGACGGACCTGACCCGCGACCACCTTCGCGTCCGCGTCGTCCGGCTGGAGCGCGAGATGCTCCTCGGTAAGCGTGAGGATGCACGACGGTTCGACGCCGGCGATCATGACGCCCTGCCGCGCCAGGCCGGCAAGACGAGCGGTCATCGACTGCGCGAGGCGGCCCGCTTCGTCGAGACGCCCTTTGGAGATCGCGGCCCGACCGCAACAGCGGTCTCCGATCAGCTCGACCTCCCATCCGGCCATCTCCAACAATTCGACGGCCGCGATGCCCACTCCGGGCTCGGTGAACGTCGTGAACGAGTCAGCGAGCATCGCCACGCGCCCAAGTGACCCCGGGCGTGGATGGGTGCGACGCGCATCCCATCGCAGCAGGGTGCGCCGGTGGAATCGTGGCAGAGGCCGCCTGCGGGTGAGCCCAAGGGTGCGCTCCATGAACGCGCGGGATCCCGGCAACCTCGTCATCGTATTCGAGAACGGCGCGAGTCGCGATCCCAGCCGGTTGAGCCGTCGTGCCGCCGCGAAGAATCGCGCGCGTCGCGGAACGCCGTGAATCCCTTGGTACTGAAAGAGAAACTCACTCTTCATCGACGCCATGTCGACGCCGAGTGGGCATTCACTCTTGCACGCCTTGCACTCCAGGCAGAGGTCCAGAATGTCGTGGAGTCGATCGTCGCCGAGCGCGGCTCGAGGATCGGGCTGGGACAGCGCGAGCACGAGGGCGTTGGCGCGGCCGCGAGTGCTGTGCTCCTCCTCGCGAGTCGCCATGTACGACGGACACATCACGCCGCTCGAACCCTTGCGACACACGCCGATGTTCATGCATCGATCGGCCGCGCCGCGCATCCCGTCGGTGGTGGCGAACGACAGCCGCGTGGAGAGGTCGAACGCCTTCGGCAGCGCAGCGTCGCGGATGTTCTCGGTCATCGGCGGCGCGTTGACGATCTTCCCGGGATTCATCAGCGCGTGCGGGTCGAAGAGGCGTTTGACGTCGCACATGGCCTCGTAGAGCTCGTCGCCGTAGATGACGCGGTTGAACTCGCTGCGCGCGAGCCCGTCACCGTGCTCGCTGGAGTTAGCTCCGCCGAATTCGCCCACCAGCTCTCGAATTTCCGCTGCGACGGCGCGCATCGTGGCCAGCTGTTTGGGCTGTGTGAGATCCATGAACGGGCGGATGTGCAGGCACCCGAC
>DASZJB010000061.1:0-4846 GCA_035948615.1 Candidatus Dormiibacterota bacterium | reverse complement strand
CGGGCCAAGAATGAGCTCGCCGATGTCCTGCAGCGAGCAGCCGTCGGTCGTGCCCGTGGAGGGGCGATTACCGCCATGGCCCACGCGTACCGTGCTTGGGCGATCGAGCACCCCGGTCGATACGCGGCGGCGCAGCGAGCGTCTTCGCCGGGGGATGTCGAGGAAGAGATCGCCGGTGGCAACGTTGTCCGGGTGGTTGCCGACGTCATGGCCGGATACCAGTTGCGCGATGACGATGCCATCGACGCGATTCGCGCACTGCGCGCCGCACTCCATGGCTTCGTTACGCTGGAGGCCGACCATGGCTTCGGATTGCCGGTGGACGTCAATCGCAGTTTTGACCGGCTCGTTGCCGGACTTGCCACCGCGTTTGCCCGGTGGGGCGAAGTCGCCACCGCGGCGGAGCAGACGTGACGTGCGCGACGGGGCGATGAGTCGCGGAGAGCTCGAGTCGGTGGTCGCCGAATTCATCGCGTGATGCGTGCTAGGGTCCTGGCGCATGGCTGATGCGGTGGTCAATCTGCGCGACGGTGACGGCCGGTCCTCTCGCATCGACGCCACCGGGGAGTCCTTCGCACTCCGCGAGTGGTCGGGGAGCGGACCCGCGGAACTCCACGTGCATCACGCTGATGACGAGGCGTGGTGCATCCTCGCGGGAGTCGTTCGCTTTCGGTTCGCGGACCGTGAGGTGGATGCCGGCGTCGGATCCACGGTCTTCGTCCCCGCGGGTACCGCGCACACATTTGAGGCCCTCACGCCAGACACGCGCTACCTGTTGATCTTGACCAAGCGATTGGTGTCCCTCATCGAGGCGCTGCATGGAGGACCCAGCGGTGAGGCCAAGGCCCAGGTGTATCGCGACCACGCCTCGGAATTGCTGGAGTAGTTCCGCGTGCGCGCGCAGGGCCAAGGGGCCGCGAATGTGCGCGATGCGTTTCACGCGCTGATGCGGTCTGCAGAGGTATGGCACGTTCTGTTCACGCGAAAGGTGGTAACTGATGGCGAGAGTCCTTGCGGGAATCACGACGTCAATCGACGGATACATCACCGGTCCCAACGACGGGCCGGGCAAGGGCCTGGGCGAGGGTGGTGAGCGTCTTCACAGCTGGGTCTTCGGCGGAGCGTGGACGTATGCGGATCAGGGGCGAGGTGAGCCGACAGGCGAGGACGCGGCCTTCCTCGCGGAGGCCATGGCGACACTCGGAGCGGTCGTCGGTGGGCGCTGGACGTACGAGGCTGCCGGGCACTGGGGTGACCAGAATCCGTGGGGACTCCCGTTCTTCATCGTCACCCACCGCCCCGAGGAACAACCACCTGGAGGTGCTTTCACGTTTGTGTCCGGCGTGGAGACCGCGGTCTCGCGTGCCCGGGAAGCCGCAGCCGGCAAGGACGTTCACGTGATGGGCGGTGCCGATGTCATACGTCAGGCGCTCACTGCGGGAATCGTCGATGAGCTGACGATCATCATCGCCCCCGTCATCCTGGGCGGTGGAAAACGTCTCTTCGAGGGATTCACGCAGTCGATCGACCTCGAGCCCCTCGGGGTGCGCCAGTCGCCATTCGCCACCTTCATCACCTACCAGTTGAAACAACCGCGCTAGCCTCAACGTCATGGATGTGGCGCGAACCCATGACAGTTCCGAGGCGGCCAGGCTTCTTGCGACCGGTGGCCGGCTGCGCCGGCTTGCCGACGACATGGCGGTCGACCTTGAGAACCTGGAGGCTCCCCTGCGTCGCGCGGTGCCGTCGGGCCTTCATCTTGGAGCCGTTGACCGCGATCCCGTCGGCCTCGCCCACGCCGCCTCGGCCGCCACCGCTCCCGCCCATGTCGACTTCCAGATCTGGTGGGGGGTCGATCGCGCCAGGTACTGGCGGCAACTCCTGGATGGGGAGGGGCCGTGCGGCGCCGTTCTGCCCGAGCCATCCCGCCTCGTGCGTGAGACGGACGGTGCCATCGCAGCGGCCGTTCTCGTGACCGAGATGGCGGCGACTGCGTGGTGGGCGGGTGGCCCGTGGATTCCCGAGATCTTCGTGGTCGCGAAATTCCAGGGTCGGGGAGTTGGCGGGCTCCTCCTCGAGCACGCCCTGGGGGCCTGCGCTCGGGCCGGCGACAAACGCCTGGGATTGACGGTCAGTCAGGGCAACCCCGCGCGGCGGCTTTACGAACGTTTCGGGTTTCGGCCGTTCCGGTCCACGTGGTTCATCGAGCGCCCGTAACGGCCTCCAGGACCCCGGGTCGCGCGGCAGCAATCGATAGGATTCGATGCGCTTGGCCCGGGACCTTCCCGGCCTCGGGGGTCGTACCGTGTCGGGCCAGAACATGCCTGACCGTCAGCTGCCCAAGTGGTCTGAGATCAAGCCGCTGCTTCGAGCGCGACCTGTCCAACTCGACGCGACGAACCGCCGGCTCTCTCGCGCGTTGACCATCGCCGACCTCCGAACCGCGGCACGCCGCCGCGTCCCGCGCGCCGTCTTCGACTACACCGATGGAGCGGCTGAGGGTGAGATCAGCCTGCGCCGCGCTCGACGCATGTTCCAGACACTCGAGTTCTCGCCGTCGGCGCTGCACGACGTCTCTGCTGTCGATACCAGCGGCGTCGTGTTGGGTCGTGCGGTCTCGGCCCCGTTTGCGTTCGCGCCCACCGGCTTCACCCGTCTCATGCACCACGAGGGTGAGCGAGCAGTCGCTCGTGTCGCCGAGCGACATGGCATCCCGTATGCGCTTTCCACCATGGGGACCACGTCGATCGAGGACGTCGCCGCCGCGGCCCCCGACGCACGAAAGTGGTTTCAGCTGTACGTGTGGAAGGATCGCGCGGCCGGCGCGGAGTTGATGACCAGAGCCAGCGCAGCCGGCTTCGAGGCGCTGATGCTGACCGTCGACGTCCCTGTCGCCGGGAATCGACTTCGTGACGTTCGCAACGGGTTCTCGATCCCTCCCGCACTCACATTCGGGACCGTGGCCGACATCGCCTCGCATCCCGCCTGGTGGGCGAACCTTCTCACCACCAAGCCGCTGACCTTCGCGTCACTCAGTGGGTGGGACCGCACCATCGCCGAGCTCATCGATGAGCTGTTCGACCCGACCATGACGATGGCGGATCTCGAGTGGGTGCGTTCGTGCTGGCCAGGACCTCTCATCATCAAGGGCATCCAGTCCGTCGAGGATGCACGTCGCATGGCCGACGCCGGTGTCGATGCGATCGTCCTGTCCAACCACGGAGGGCGGCAACTCGACCGAGCGCCGGTTCCGCTGAGCCTGGTCCCGCAGGTTGTCGACTCCCTAGGAGATCGGACCGAGGTGTGGGTGGACACGGGCGTGATGAGCGGCGCCGACATCGTCGCGGCGGTTGCGCTCGGTGCGCGAACCGTCCTCGTGGGCCGGGCGTATCTCTATGGATTGATGACCGGGGGTGAGCGTGGCGTCGAGCGAGCCACCGATATCCTCATGCGTGAGATGCGCCGGACGATGCAGCTTCTCGGAGTCCGCAGCGTCGCGGAGCTTGATCGCCGCCACGTGAGGATTCGGTGATCGCTAGGAGGCGGGGGTGGGAGGATCCGGCATCGCGTCGAGAAAATCCTGCGACGGCACGAAGAAGAGAGCGCCGCTGACCGCGGTGGAGAAGTCGAGAATTCGATCGTAGTTCCCGGGCGGATCACCGATGAACATGTTGGCGAGCATCCGCTCGGTGATCCTCGGCGTGCTCGCGTAAGCGATGTAGTACGTACCGAACTCACCGCGCCCGACGTGACCGAATGGCATGTTGTCGCGCAGGATCTTGAGCTCGCTTCCGTCGGCGTCGGTGATGACGTTGAGCGCGACGTGGGAGTTGCTCGGCTTCTGATCGTCGGGAAGTTCGATGTCCGATAGCTTGGTGCGTCCGACCGCCTTCTCCTGAGCCTCGATCGGGAGCGCGTTCCAGGCGTCGAGATCGTGCAGATACTGCTGCACGATGACGTAACTTCCGCCGGCGAACTCGGGGTCTGCGGCGCCGACCGTGACCGCGTCGTACGCGGCCTGTCCCGTGGGATTCTCGGTCCCGTCGACGAAACCGAGCAGGTCGCGCTCGTCGAAGTACTTGAAACCGTGGATCTCCTCGACGACGACGACCTGGCCACGCAATCGGTTCATGATCTGTCCGGCAAGCTCGAAGCAGAGGTCCATCTCGACAGCCCGGATGTGAAACAGCACATCCGCGGGCGTGGTCACTGCTCGATGACGCTGCCCGGCGAACTCCGGAAGCGGATGCAGCTCGGCCGGACGGGGTCCGCTGAACAACCGGTCCCAGGCAGCAGATCCCACAGCGATGACGCAGGTGAGCCCGCCGTCCGGCAGTCTGAAACCGACCGCGCGCTGGAGCCCGGCGCAGTCGCCGAGCAGCTCGCGAACGATCGCCTCGCCACTGGGGTTGATCGTGACGACGAGGAAGATCGCCGCGCCCGTGAGCGGGCTCAGCACCGGCTGCGCGGTGGGTCCCGTCGCGGATTCCGACGACCCGGTCAAGGCTGGGTCCTCCTCGAGGTTCGAGCCCGGTTGGCTTCCCCAGCGTACCGAGTGCCGCCAGGAGCGTGAATCTTGACAGGCAACTCTGCGTGCGTCTACACTTACCGTAAGTGGTAGCTAACCTAGAGCCTCTGACCGTCCTCGGCGACCCGACACGGCGCGCGATCTTCGAGCGCCTGGCCGCCGGGCCGATGGCGGTTGGGGCCATCGCGCGCGACCTCCCGATCAGCCGGCCCGCGGTCTCGCAGCACCTGTGTGTGCTGAAGCAAGCCGGTCTGGTGATGGACCGCCCCGAGGCCAATCGCCGCATCTACAGCATCGACCAGAGCGGCGTTGCCGAGC
>DASZJB010000060.1:0-1627 GCA_035948615.1 Candidatus Dormiibacterota bacterium | reverse complement strand
GCGGCCAGGAATGTGACCTCGATTCGCGGAAGGTCCTTGCGGTCGCCCAGGCGAGCGAGCATCCGGGTCGTCTCGAGCTCACCTTCGCGATTGAGGTGATAGCCCGTCTTTGCCTCGACCGTCGTGGCGCCGCCCTCGAGCCATGCCCACAGCCGCCGCGCGGTGGACTGTTCGAGCTCGGCGATGGATTCGGCCCTGGTGGCTCGAACCGTCGCGCGGATCCCGCCACCCGCTTTCGCAACGTCGGCGTAGGAAGCGCCGGCGGTGCGCATCGCGACCTCCGGCATGCGATCGCCGGCGTAGACCGGGTGCGTGTGAGCGTCGATGAGTCCCGCGGTGACCAGCCCGCCGGCACAGTCGTCGTCCTCGATGACCGCCTCCAGCATCTCGTGCGGTTCGTCTCCGTGCTTTCCGCACCACGCGATCTTCTCGCCATCGCAGATCACCGCCGCATCCTCGATGACCCCGACCGCGGTGCCGGTGAAGAGGCGACCGATGTTACGAAGACGCCTCATTTGGAAATCACCGTCTTGCCGCCCACAACGACATTGATGACATCGCAAGCGGAGTGGCCGTAGACGAGGTATGCCGGATCGAGCTGCCGGAAGCGAGTGTGGCGCGACTGGTCGAGCGTGATGAAATCAGCAAGCATTCCTGGCTTGAGCTCGCCGGCGTCCCACCCGAGTGCTTGCATCCCGTTTCTGGTCGCTGCTTGCAAGAGTTCCGCAGGCTGGTGAAGCACCCGGCGGCCTGTGGCACGGCGTTGATCGAGGTCGAGCGCTCGAGCCTCTTCCAGGACGTCGATGACCGCATTGGAGTCGCTGCCCACGGCCAGCGGGCAACCTGCGTCCGCAAGCTCGCGGAGCGGCCCGACACGGTCCCCGAGGTCGCGCTCCGTGGTCGGACAAGCGCACACCGTGACCTTGTTGGCGCCCAGCAAACCGATGTCTCTCTCGTCGACGTGGATCGAATGCACGGCAGTAAGGTCCGGTCCAAGGATGCCCTCTCGATTCAAGAGTTGCGCGGGCGTGCAGCCCTCGACTGCCAGACAGTCCGCAACCTCAGCGGCCTGCTCGGCGAGGTGAACGTGCAGCGGGGCGTTGCGCCGGCGCGCCCACGCCGCGACAACTCGCATCGACTTTGGATCGACGGCCCGCACGCTGTGAATTGCAGCGCCGATGCGAACGCCTTCTCCATCCTTGAGCCGCTCAACCCGATCAACCCAGTGCTCGACATCACCATCGGAAAAAGACCGCTGCGCATCGTCCAGAGGTCGCCAGTCCAGTCCACCACGCAAATAGCAAGCGTCGATAAGCGTGATGCGGATCCCGGCTTCGGCGGCGGCCTGGATCAAGGCCTCGCCAAGCTCATTTCCGTGCTTATGGAGGTAGTGGAACTCCCCCACCGCCGTGATTCCGGCTTCCACCATCTCCTGGAAAACAAAACGCGAGTATCTGTAGTAGTCAGCCCAGTCCCAGTCGGTCGCGGTGTACATCTCGCGTCGCCATTCCCAGAAGTCTCCGGCGCCGGACTCCACCGCTCCGCGCAGCATGTGTTGGAACGCATGGCTGTGGACGTTGGCGAGGCCGGGGATCGTCCACCCGTTCAGCGTGGTTGCTCCGGCCGG
>DASZJB010000059.1:0-3454 GCA_035948615.1 Candidatus Dormiibacterota bacterium | reverse complement strand
ACCCAGCAGGTCCTCATCCGTCAGCGGCTCCGGAGCCGGGTTGCGTTGCTGGCCGACGGACAGATGAAGACCGGACGTGACGTCGTCGTCGGGGCCCTCCTGGGTGCAGATGAGTTCGCGTTTGCGACAGCGCCGCTCATCGCGGCGGGGTGCGTGATGATGCGCGTCTGCCATCTCAACACGTGCCCGGTCGGCATCGCCACCCAGGACCCCGTGCTGCGCGCCAGGTTCGCGGGTCGCCCCGAGCACGTCGTGGCGTTCATGCTCTTCCTCGCCGAGGACGTCCGCCGCTGGATGTCCCGGCTCGGATTCCGCCGTTTCGAGGACATGATCGGGCGCGTCGATCTCATCCAGACGACTTCAGCGGTGGAGCACTGGAAGGCTCGCGGACTCGACCTGGGGCCGCTGCTGATGGTTCCCGAGGTTGATTCCCCGGAGAACCGCCGGCACAGCACGCACCAAATGGCAGATCTGGGTGACATGCTCGACAACGAGATCCTGGCGCGATGCGGCGCGAAACTCGACAGCGGCGGACCTGTTCGCATGCGCCTGCCGGTGCGCAACGTGCACCGCTGCATCGGTGCGATGCTCAGCGGCGAGATCGCCCGGCGGCATGGCGCGGACGGCCTGCCTGACGGCAGCATCGATGTGGAGCTGGACGGCGCCGCGGGCCAGTCATTCGGCGCATGGCTGGTGAACGGGGTGACGCTCACCCTACGCGGTGAGGCGAACGACTACGTGGGCAAGGGACTCTCCGGCGGCCGGCTGGTCATCCTTCCGCCCGAGAACGCCACGCGACGTGCCGAGGACAACATCATCATCGGTAATGTCGCGTTGTACGGCGCCACCGCCGGTGAGGCATTCATTCGCGGTGTGGCAGGCGAGCGCTTCTGCGTGCGCAACTCGGGCGCGGTCGCCGTGGTCGAGGGTGTCGGTGATCATGGCTGCGAGTACATGACCGGTGGAACCGTGGTCGTGCTCGGCGAGACCGGCCGGAACTTCGCCGCCGGCATGAGCGGGGGCGTCGCGTACGTGCTCGACGACGAGCGCACCTTTGCCGAGCGCTGCAACGGCGCATCCGTGGCCCTCGAGCCGCTCGGCGTCGAGGACCACGAGCTTGTTCGCGGACTGCTCGAGCGACACCTCGCGCTCACCGGCAGTGCGGTGGCGGAGCGATTGCTTCGGACGTGGACCCAGGAGCGCGAGCACTTCATCAAGGTGATGCCGGAGGAGTACCGGCGCGCGCTGCGCGCGCAACTCGAGCTGGTGAGCTGATGGGCAGTCGCACCGGTTTTCTCGAGCACACGCGGCACACCGCCCACAAGCGGCCGGTGGCCGATCGGATCGGCGACTACCGCGAGGTGTACCTGCCCCTGCCGCTGCAGGTGTTGCGCGACCAGGGCGCGCGGTGCATGGACTGCGGGGTCGCGTTCTGTCACGACGGTTGCCCTCTCGGCAATCTCATCCCGGAGTGGAACGATCTCGTGTACCGCGACGACTGGAGGGCCGCGATCGACCGGCTCCATGCCACCAACAACTTTCCGGAGTTCACGGGCCGTCTCTGTCCCGCCCCCTGCGAGCCTGCGTGCGTGCTCGCGATCAACGACGACCCGGTCGCGATCAAGCAGATCGAACAGTCCATCATCGACCGCGCCTTCGACGAAGGCTGGATCCGTGCCGAGCCGCCGGCACACCGAACCGGACGTCGAGTCGCGGTCGTCGGCTCAGGTCCCGCGGGACTCGCCGCAGCGCAGCAACTCAATCGCGCGGGCCACCACGTGACCGTCTTCGAGCGCTCGGACCGCATCGGCGGACTCCTCCGGTACGGGATCCCCGACTTCAAGATGGAGAAGTGGGTCCTTGACCGGCGCATCGATCTGCTCGAGGCCGAGGGGATCACATTCGAGACCGGGTACGAAATCGGGAGCGACGTGACCACTGAGCAATTGCGCGCGCGCTTCGACGCGGTGGTCCTCGGCGTCGGCGCAGATCGACCGCGCGACATCGACGTCCCTGGACGCGACCTCCGCGGGATTCACTTCGCCATGGATTACCTGGTGCAGCAGAATCGCAGAGTTGCGGGGGATCGCGTCAACGCCAGTCCCGAGATCAGTGCGCGAGGCCGCAAGGTGATCATCATCGGCGGCGGCGACACCGGCGCCGACTGCCTCGGCAACGTGATCCGCGAGCAGTGCAGCGAGGTGCAGCAGCTCTACATCTACGCGCAGCCCCCGGACTCGAGACCGGAAGGAAATCCGTGGCCGCAGTGGCCGCTGATCCTGCGTACCTACCCGGCTCACGACGAGGGTGGCTCACGTGAGTTCGGCCTCATGGTCACACGCTTCGAGGGCGAGAACGGCGCCGTGCAGCGTGTGCGCGCCGCCCGCGTCGAGGCGCAGCGTCAGCATGGAAGGCGCACGTTTGTCCCACTTCCCGGCGAAGAGGTGCACATTGACGCCGACCTCGTGCTCATCGCCATCGGTTACGACGGGGCGACGCGGTCCTCCTTGCTCGATGAACTGTCCGTCCCCGTGGATGACGCCGGCAACATCGCTGTGGACGAGGCGTTCGCCTGCGCGACACCCGGCGTTTTCGCGGCCGGGGACGCGGTGCGCGGTGCATCGCTGATCGTCTGGGCGATCGCAGACGGCCGCGCGGCCGCACGCAGCTGCGATGCGTACCTCACGGGTGCCTTCCGGCTCCCATAGAAGGGGTCGCGGCGTGACCGGCGAGGAACCACGATGATCACGCTCGAGCGGGCCCGACAGTCAGCGTTGTCCCTGCCCGGGGCCGTCGAACAGGATCACCATGGATTCCCGTCGTTTCGGGTTGCCGGCAGGATCTTTGCGACCCAACCGGACGCGCTGCACTTCAACGTGATGCTCGATGAGTCACGCGTTCGTGCGGCGGTGGCAATCGATCCCGAGGGCTGCGAGGAGCTGTGGTGGGGCAAGCGACTCCGCGGCGTGCGCGTGGACCTCGCTCGTGTTGATCCCGATGTGTTCGTGGACATGCTCGGCGACGCGTGGCGGCGGAAGTTCCCGCCACGGCCGGCACGCTGAGCGTACCCGCGGGTTGCCGGCGTCGCACGCAGGCTTACGGGACCGGTGTCGGCGTCGGCGGGGCGGGGGTCGGCGTCGGCGCCGGGGTGGACGTCGGCGCCGGAGTGGCCGTTGGTGCCGGGGTGAGGGATGCGGATGGTGATGCCGTCGGTGACCCCGACGCGCTCGGCGAAGCTGACGGACTTGGCGTGGCGCTGCTCGAGGGCAGTGCGGACGGAGTCACCTGCGGGATCGGTCCCAACTTGACAGCTGGCACCACGTTGCCGATACGAGGCAGATCAGCCTGTGGACCGCCGAACGGCGCGTTCTCGCTCGGCGACGAAACCACCAGCACCGCTGCGACGCCAACCGCGGCGAGCCCGGTCAACCCGAGCGGGAGCACGAGCGATCGC
>DASZJB010000058.1:0-8094 GCA_035948615.1 Candidatus Dormiibacterota bacterium | reverse complement strand
CTGCGCCCGGCGGGCCACCGGCCACGATGCCATCCACCGACAGGCCCATCTGCAGCAGCACCTTTCGCATGTGTCTGTCCTCCTTCGTGTTGCTCCCGACGTCAAGGTCGGCGTCTAATGCTCAAGACGGCGGCGCGACCGAAGACTCATCGGCCCCGTCGTTGGATCGTCGAAATCCCAGCTATCGTGCGCCGCCTCGCAGCGTCATGCTTTGCACGTGCGACACGCGACGGATGGTGACCTTGATGAGGTAGAGGCACTGCTGGGTGAGCTCCGAAAGCTTCCCCAGTTGCGAGAGCGCAGGCGTGGCTCCTTCTCGAGGGGCTCCCGAGCGTTCCTCCACTTCCACGCAGAGGAGGGCGACTTCTACGTCGACGTGCGACTCGACGGCGCGTTCCGTCGGGCCAGGGTGACGAGTGGCGACGAACAGGCCGATCTCCTTTCACGCGTCCGCCGAGAAGTCCAGTCGACCTCGTGACCGTCGGACTCGCGTGAGCGTCAGGCGGCTGGCCGCACGGTGATAGGAATCAGCAGCTGAAGTAATCGCGGGCAGCTCGCGCGCTGCGGGCAGTGACCGGTACCGAAGATCACATGCAACTGCGTCGTCCCGGGGCGAAGTGCCAGGAACGTCCACGATCCCGCGCCGGCCACGCCGCAGATGGGCGTCAGATGGCAGAGGGGATTGGCGACTGCTTCGAGTCCCGACGGATCCAACGTGGACACCGTCTGTCCCACACCTGTGTTCAGGACGATTTCAATCCTTTGCCCCGCCAGCATCGACACCGGCGCCAATGTCGCGGGCTCGAGAAGCAGCACCTCGCCGTCGCGGACAAGCGTATCCGTCGCGCTGGGCGAGGGCAGCGGTGCCCGCTCCGGCGGCGTTACCGGCGTGGGTCGGGTCGAGTAGAGCACGACGCTGACCAACACTCCGATCACGATCGGGATCCCCACGATGCTGCTGACGACCAGCCTGCGCGACCGCCCGCTCGAAGCCCGGCGGTTGCTCAATTCCGGCTCGATGAACATCAGTCTCGCTGCGCGCGCGCCCAGTCCCCTGTCCGGGGCAGAGGGCAGCCGATGAGCCAGTGGTGCCCATAGGGGTCGGCAACGCGGCCCTGGCGCAAGCCGTACGATTGATCGGCGACTGGCGCGATTTGAGTCGCGCCATTCGCAATTGCCCGAGCCGCCTGGACATCAGGGTCGGCGACCAGAAGATTGAGTCTCACCGACGTGCCGCCCAGGGTCTCCGGGCTCAGATTGGCTGATTCGGGTGCCTCGTCAGCGACCCGAAACCGAGCGCCGCGGATGGCCATCTCAGCGACGATGCGGCCGTCGGGGTAGGCGCTCCGTTGGATCTCCTCGGCGCCAAACGCACGGTGGTAGAAGGCGACAGCCGCTTCCGCGTTGCGCACGGTCAACACCGGGGTGATTACGGTCTCCTGGGCCTCCATGTGAGTTCCACTATGCCGCTCCTATCGGCGTCTCACAAGTGCGCTCCGCGCCCGGGTCGTGACTACGCGGAGATGCCGGCGAACAGGTCGGTCTCGGGCAGCACAGGCGGCTTGCGGGAGATGACGAGCTGGAAGTACTCGTCGGCGAATTGCCTGAGCACGTCATCCGGCATGGAGAGCTGCGGCCAGTCTTCGGAGATCTGACTGCGATGTGCGCGCAGCGCATCGCGCTTGCGACCGATCACGTCGACGCAGTCGATGGTGGCGGTCACCTCTTCGTCGGGCGTCAGGAACTCCATCTCCTCGGGGTTGGTCTCGCCGAAGGGAGGATCGATCCCGGCCTGTTTTGCCATCGCGACCATGCGTTCGAACTGAGATCGCGGAAATGCCGTGTAGTAGAGCTTCTCGACGCGCCAGGGTTCGCCGTCGTCTTTGTACAAGGGCACGAGACGGGCGGCTTCGACGGCGAGCAGCGTGGCGCGGTGCGTCTGGATGTGATCGGGATGGCCGTAACCCCCGTTTCCGTCATATGTGACGACAACATGCGGGCGGAAGCGGCGGATCTGAGCAACGACCTTGCCCACCGCCTCGTCGATCGGTGCCATCCAGAATGCGTCGGGAAGGAAGTTGGTGGGTGTGCCGGCCATGCCGGAGTCGCCGTAGCGAAGGAATTCGACCTCGTCGACCTTGAGGATGCGACAGGCCTCACGCAGCTCGGCCTCGCGAATCTCGGCGAGGTGGGGACGTGTGGTCTCCTCGGGCATGTTCGGATCGACGATGGTCGCCAGCTTGCCGTCGGTGCAGCAGACAACGCAGGTCTTCACCCCGCGGTCGGCGTAGGTAGCGAGCGTGCCGCCCATCGTGATCGTCTCGTCGTCGCAGTGCGCATGCACCGCCATGAGACGGAGTCCTGTTTCTGCCATCACTCCTCGACGATGGTCACCGACCGCATCACGTCGTCCTTGCGGATCGCCCCGACGACGTCCATGCCTTTCACGACCTGTCCGAACAGGTTGTAGGCCTTGGTGAGCTTGTGGCGGTCATCGACGGTGCAGATGAAGAACTGCGAGCCGTTGGTGTTCGGGCCGGAGTTCGCCATCGCGACTGCTCCCGCTTCGTACTCTCCCTGGACCGGCTCATCGTCGAATCGGTATCCGGGGCCGCCGCGTCCCGTCCCTTCGGGGCAGCCGCCCTGGATGACGAAGTCATCGACGATGCGATGGAAGGTGAGGCCGTCGTAGAAGCCGTCCCGGGCGAGGAACACGAAGTTGTTGACCGACTTCGGCGCGCGTGTCGCGTCGAGGGCGATGACGATGTCACCGCGGTCGGTCGTGATGGTCGCGATGTAGCGCTTCGCAGGATCGATGACCTGCTCAGCAGCGGTGTACTTCTTGAGCATCGAGGCAGTCTACCCGGGGTGGCCGGGTCGACTGCCTGACCGCGCGACCGATCAGAGCGCCGAGCTCGCCGCCGTGACGGCGGCGGGGGAGCCGCCTGGCGTCGATGTGGACGGGGTGGTCGCCAGGCCGCCGAAACGAACCCGGATGTAGGTGCTGAGGTTCAGGTTCATCAGCTTGCTGATCCCCGCGGTTGCGGCGCTGCTCAGCGATGCTTCCTGTGTCGTGGTGATCTTGCCGGCGGTCACCGCCTTGTTCAGGCGTGTCGTGACCTTGGCCATGACCGCACTCTCCACCGCCTGGGCCTTGGACCCGTCGATCTGCGCGAGCGTCTCACCGTTGAGGAGATCTTTGAGGACCGTGGTGCGGCTGAGCCCGGTTTCCTTGACCGATTGGCGGAAGAGCGCGAGAGCGATGCGCCTGGTGGCGACCGCTTTGGCACCCGAGCCGGTCTTGGCGGTGCTCGGCGCGGGGGTGGCCGCCAGGGTCGTGGCGTTGCCGCCCGTCACGCCAGCCGCCAGCGCTGGGAGGATGGAGACGGTTGCGATCCCCGCGACGGCGACCACGGCAAATGCGGCGGCGCTGATCGCGACCTTCTTGGTGAAGACATTCCTGAACATGTGCGGCGCTCCTCGGTTTCGACTTGGTTTATGGTGGGCGGTGTCCTCATTCTCATCGACAGCTCTGCGCGTTCCCTGAGCCAGTCCTGAGACGTGAAGGTCGCTCCGATACCGACTTGCCACACGGAGGCATCACGTGGACGGTGCCGCTGAGAGGCCGGTGGTCGGGCTCTTCGGGGCGTTCGATACCGGCGAGATCGGCGAGATGGCGTTGCGCCGCGTTATGGAGAGCGAGCTCGGCCGGCGGCGTCCCGACATCGATCTCATCACGCTGGCCCCGTTTGGTGCCGAGCATCCCATCCCCGGCGACGAAGGCCGTCCGGCGCGACCGCTCCCTCGCGGCGCCGGCGCCGGCGCGCTTGATCTCGACGCGCTGATCCTCTCCGGTGACGTGCTCGGCGACGACCTGAGGTGGTCCGCGCGGTACGGGGTACCCGTCGAAGCGATGAGCGACCGAGGCGTCGAGGCCCTGGCGCTCAGGGGCACGCTGGCTGGTCGGGACGTCGCCGCGTCGGCCGTCTGGTTCGCGGTCGGTCTGGCTGGTGGCGAGGTGGACGTCTCCGGGCTGAAGGGCAAGGACGTGTGGGCGCGGAACCCGGCGACCCACGAACGCCTCGGCGGGACCGCCGCGCAGTCGGGAGACCCGGTGCTGCTGGCGAGCCGCGTCTTCTCGTCCGACGTGCTCCGCCGGCGTACCGATCTGCTGCGCCTCTGCGGCGCCGTACCCACAGGGCGCCGGGTGGTGATCGAGACCTCCGCCGGCCTCCCAGCCTCGTCGGTCGAGCGTCTTGTCGAAGCGGCGGTTGCGGCGTTGGCGGCCGACCCGAAGTGCTCGGTTGTCGTCGTCAGCCTCAACCCGACTCAGCAGGCGCAGGCTGAGACACCCTTTCGTGTACCGGGAGTGACCGCAGAGCGCGTACACGTGCTGCCCGCCTGGGTGGGGCTCGACGACGTCGCGGCTGCCATCTCCGGATCGGTCGGGGCGGTCGCCACGTCGTCGTCGGGAGCGAATCTCGCGGCTGCACTGGGCGTCCCGGTCCTGGCGATCGACCCGGAGGCAAGCCACCGGTTCGACCCGGTGATTCCGCACGTCGCCGGCGACGTCGCGTACGCTGTCGAGGCGCTCCTCGGCGCGAAGCACCCGGTGGCGATCCAGGCGGCGGTGCAGACTCTCGACGGCGCCTTCGCCGAGCTTGCGGAACGGCTCCCGCGTACAACGGTTGCGACCCGGACCGCTCTGGAGCCGGACAGCGCCGGCTCGGCGCTCACCATCCTTCAGCAGCGCCTCGTGGACGAGCGGACAGCGCTGCAGGCTGAGCTTTCCCGGGTCCAGTCCGAGCTCGATCATCTTCGGGCCTCACCGGAGCATCGACTCGCCAGACCGATCCGGGAGGGATACCGGCGCTGGCAGCGGCGCCGGACGTGATCCGATTCCCCGAAGTTGCCCAGCCCGAGGTGACCGTGGTCATGGTCACCTACAACCGCTGGGACCTGACCAAGGAGGCGCTGCGGCTGCTCGCCGAGGTCACCGAGGCGCGCTATGAGGTCGTGATCGTCGACAACGGGTCGACCGACGGCACCGTCGACCAGCTCACCCAGGTGAGTGGCGCCCGGATCCTTCGCAATCCGCGCAACCTCGGGTTCGGTCCCGCCACCAACCAGGGGGCCGCCATGGGGCGAGGGCGCCACTTGCTGCTGCTCAACAGCGATGCCTGGGTGAGAGCCGGCTGGCTCGAACCGCTCATCCAGCTCGTCGACGGCGACGACGGAGTGTCGGCCGTCGCCCCGAAGCTGCTCTACCCCGATGGGCGCCTGCAGGAAGCGGGTTCGATCCTCTGGCGGGACGCGAGGGTGCGTCAGTACGGCGACGCCGATGTCCCCAACCGGCCCGAGTACAACTTCCGGCGAACCGTCGACTACGCCTCGGCGGCGTGCCTGCTCGTGCGCCGCTCGGCCTTCATCTCGGTGGGGGGCTTCGACCCCCGATTTGCACCGGTCTACTGCGAGGACGTGGATCTCTGCCTGGCACTCGGCGCCGGACCTGGACGCGTGGTCTATCAGCCGAGATCGGTCGTCGAACACGTGCGCGGGGCCTCGAGCCGCAGTGGTGTCGACAGCGCCCGTATCGAGCGCAACCGACGCCTGCTGCGCGCTCGATGGCGGTCGGTGCTCGATCGCCGCCCTCCCGAGAGCTGGCGGGCGGAGCCGAGCGCGATCATCGGGGGCCGTGACGCGATCGCATGTGAGCGAGTCCTGCTGCTGACCGGTCCGCGCCCCGGCCCAGACGGGTCCCCGGAGCAGCGCCGCCTCCACTCCCTGGTCGATGCCGCCGCGCGGCGATGGCCCAAAGCACGGTGGACGGTCGCCTCGCTCGACGGCGAGGCGGTCACGAGGCCGGACGGCCTCGGCGATGCCGGCGTCGAGGCGGTGACCGGGTCTGCGTCGTGGGATGCGTGGCTCACCGGGCGCCGCTATCACTATGGGGTCGTCGCACTCGCCGATTCCCGCTGGAGTGAGGGAGAACTGGGCGACCTGCTGAGTGCCACCCAGCCCCAGGCGGTGCGTATTCCGGCGACCGATCGGCTGGACCTGGGAGCGGTGGCGAGCGCACTCGGCCGGCCCGATCCGGGGATTTGGGCGTAGGTAGGTTAGAGTTTCGATCCCGAGGCGACAAACACGGAGGCACTCATGAAGGTCGTCGTCTGCGTCAAGCAGATCCCCGACCCAAACACCACCGGCCAGCTCGACCCGACCACGCATCTGCTCAAGCGCGAGGGGGTTGAGGTCGTTCTCGATCCCGGCGACGAGTTCGGAGTGGAGGCGGGGTTGCAGCTTGTCGAGGCGCAGGGCGGCGAGGTGACCGTGGTTTCGATGGGGCCCGACCGCGGCATCGACGCGGTACGCAAGGCCCTCGCCATGGGTGCGTCCAAGGGGGTTTTGATCTCGGATGACGCCTTGCGGGGCTCCGATGCGCTGACCACCGCCCGCGTTCTCGCCGCGGCGATCCGCCGCGAGGGGTTCGACCTGGTCATCACCGCCACCGAGTCCACCGACGGCTACACCGGCGTCGTCCCCCAGATGATCGCCGAGCTCCTCGACGTCCCCGCCGTGACCTTTGCCAAGACCGTCGAGGTCGATGGCACCACCCTCAAGGTCAAGCGGCAGACCGAGGCGGGCTACGACCTCGTCGAGGCCGGATTGCCCGCGGTCGTGAGCGTGACCGCCGGGGTCAACGAGCCCCGCTATCCCTCTCTCAAAGGAATCATGGGAGCCAAGTCGAAGCCGCTCGACCGCCTTAGCAGCGGTGACCTCGGTCTCGACGGCGCCGGCGGCGGCACGGCTGGGCAGAGCATCACCGGCGTCGAGCCCGCACCCCAGCGTGCCGCGGGGTCGATCGTCAAGGACGATGGCGAGGGCTACAAGCGAATCGCCGACTTCCTTGCCGAGAAGAAGGTGATCTGACCATGCCCCTGGGAAAGATCTGGGTGTTCGCAGAGATCGCGGGCGGCAAGCCAGCGCCGGTGGCACTCGAGCTGCTGACCATGGCGCGATCGCTGGCCGGCACGGTTGAGGCCGTCGCCTTTTCGCCGGAGGCAGCCGACGCGGCGGCCGACCTCGGGGCGCACGGTGCCACGACCCTGTACGCGGGGACCGATCCGGTCTGGGGCGAGGTGCTCATCGGCGGCCCGGCTGCCGATGCGCTCGCGGCCCTCATCGAGGAGCACAAACCCGATCTCGTGCTCTTCGGCATGACGTACGACTCCCGCGACGTGGCAGGCCGGCTGGCGGCGAAGCTCGGCGTGCCGGTGATCGCCAATGGTCTCGGCGTCAGCGACGGCGATGGCATCTCGGTGCACTCCTCGGCCTTCGGAGCCACCCTCAACGTCGCAACCCGCTTCGAGGGCGGTCCTCCCGCGCTCGCGATCATCCGGCCGAAGTCGGTCGCGGCCGAGCCGAGCGGGGGTACCGCCGCCGCGGTCACCCAGGTCACCGCCCCGGTGGACGAAAAGCACAGGGCCGCTCGGGTCACCGACCGGGTCGCCGACGTGGCTACGGGACCGAAGCTGGAGGAAGCACCGATCGTCATCAGCGGCGGGCGCGGCCTCGGCGATCCGAAGAACTTCGAGCTCCTCGATCAGCTCGCGGCCGTGCTCGGGAACGCGGCCGTCGGAGCGAGCCGCGCGGTCGTTGACGCCGGCTGGGTGCCCTATGCGATGCAGGTCGGCCAAACGGGCAAAACGGTCAAACCTGCCGTTTACCTCGCGTTCGGCATCAGCGGGGCGATGCAGCACACAGTCGGAATGAAGGGCGCGAAAGCAATTGTTGCGGTCAATAGAGACGAGAACGCACCAATCTTCAAACTCGCCGACCTCGGTGTCGTGGGGGATGCGTTGAAGGTGCTCCCGGCGCTCGTCGAAGAGCTGCAAAGGCGTCGGTCATGAGCACAGCGCTGGATCGATTGCAATTGCCCGACAGTCCGCTGGGGCCGAAATTCGCAGGTATACTCGGCTCTGCGATGGACGACAAGGTCATTGTCGACCTTCTGGGCCAGGTCGGAAACCTCTTCACGTCGAGTCTGGAGCTGAAGGAGACGATCGACTTCATGCTCAAGGCCGCCGCCGACCT
>DASZJB010000057.1:0-20851 GCA_035948615.1 Candidatus Dormiibacterota bacterium | reverse complement strand
GGGGGTGTGCGACGTCGCTGCATCAGCTTCCGGCATCCCTTACCTCCCTCAACTCAAGCCCTGACCAACCACTTTACGACGTTCGTCAAGAGGCCGAAAGTAAGGCGACGTCAACACGTCTGCACCCGACCACCCGGCGGCCTCGCCGGAATGGCAGGTAGCCCTTTCATGGCTCCGGTGGAACTACACGAAGCCGATCGATGAACAACGACTGGAGCGCGTGCCCGATCGGGCCTCGCTCGTCATACAGGCGGCTGTACGCCACCCCGGTGCCCCTGGGATCGACGTCTGTGCTCGCGTCGAGGCAGATCCATTCGCCCTCCGGCTGGCGATGCAGGTACACGGTGAGGTCGGTATTGATGAACAGGAACTGTCCCCACGGCAGGGCGGACGCCACGCCGTTGCCGAAGTCGGCGGCGGCGATCACGCGCTGCAGCGGGGTCGGCGTCTTCCCCGCAACCAACGGAATCGCAAGGCGCATCCACACCGTCGCGGACCCCTGTTCCATGAAAGCGCCGCGCGCGAAGCGCATCTCGACCCCGGTGCGATGGAACGCGGGATCGTCACTCTCCGAAACATGTGCCACAGCGGCGTCAGGACCTGGGAACGGCACCTCGCGTGGCGGCTGTTCGCCGAGGTCGAGATCCGCGATCCGCATACGCCAGGCGGTGGCGCGGCAGAGCTCGGTGTTGCCGTCCGTCAGTGATGCGGTCAACAGTTGAACGCGCCGACCCTCGCGCTCGATTCGCGCCGAAACCTCGACGGGTCGCAGTGGCACGGGCCGGAAGATCTCGACGGTGGTGCGGACAACCGCCATCGGGGCCTCGGTCGGGAGCGCCTCCATCACGCTGGCCATCAGCGCCGCCGGCGGTCCGCCGTGCATCGCGGTCCGGTCCCATGGTCCTCGGGCGTGCTCGCTCGGCAGGTAGCCGCGTTTGTTGGCGGTGAACAGCGCTTCCTCCATAGCGGCATGGTGCATGAAGTCTGGTTGCGTGCGGGGCCGCACTCGGGCGGCCTGCTACGCTCCCAGCGCAGTGGCTGTCAGGCGCACGACCATAGCGGCACGGGACATGCGCTTCGACGCGCTCACCGCGGGTCCGGCAGACGGTGAGCTCGTCCTCCTGCTTCATGGGTTTCCCCAGACCGGGACGTGCTGGCACGACGCACTGAACGGGCTCGCCGATGCGGGCTATCGAGCTGTCGCTCCGACGCAGCGCGGGTACTCCGAGGGTGCTCGTCCCGAAGGGGTCGACGCATACCGTGTCTCCGAGCTCTCGGCGGATGTCCTGGCAATCGCCCTGGCGCTCGGCAGGGACCGCTTCCACCTCGCCGGCCACGATTGGGGAGGCAGCGTCGCCTGGGCTGTAGCCGGCGATCATCCTCAAGCGGTCGCGTCGCTCACCGCCGTGTCGACTCCGCACACGGCGGCATTGCGTCAGGCGCTCAGGGGACGCCAGCAGCGGGTGCGCATGGCGTACATCCCCGTCCTCCGCCTGCCGTTGATTCCCGAGTCGTTCATAGACGCCGCGGGCGGGATCGTGGCCGAGTCGCTGCTGACGGCGACAGGTCTCAGCCCGGCCCACGCGCACCGCGATGTCGTGGCGCTGCGCAAGGTCGGTTCCACCGGAGCTCTGAACTGGTACCGCGCGCTCGGCACCGAGCGCGGCCACTCGGCTCCGGTTGCTGTTCCGGTGTTGCACGTGTGGGGCGACCACGACCCCGTGTTCACGCGAGAGGCGACCGAGCTCACCGCCGAGCATTGCACCGGGGACTACCATCTCCTCGAGCTCGAGGGCGGCTCGCACTGGATCCCGGACGAACACTGGGCGGACGTCGCCGACCTTTTCCTCGAACATATCGCGGCGAATCCAGTCAGCGCCGGACGCTGAGCCCGGTCGATGGGCGGCATCGAGGTCACCGGTACCGCGCAGCGACGTTCCTGGCAATCCGTTGGTCTGCCCGGCGTCGAGCGGCTGCGCCCCGGGCTGTGGTCGATCCCCGTACCACTGCCCAATAACCCGCTGCGCTACGTCCTGGTCTACCTGCTCGAGCTGAAGAGCGGGGCCGCCGTCATCGACACCGGCTGGAGCACCGAGGAGGCGTGGAGCGCGCTGGTCACGGGCATGGCGGTGGCCGGATACACCCCGGCTGACGTGCAGGCGATCCTCATCACCCACATCCACCCCGATCACTACGGGCTCGCCGGCAGGTTGCGCGAGGCGTCCGGTGGATGGGTCGCTCTCCATCCGGCGGACGCTGCGCTGATCCCGGCTCGCTACGGCCTCGGCGTGGATCGGCTGCTCGAGAACATGGATGCCCTGCTTGTGGAGGCTGGAGTTCCCGACCAGATCCGTGAGGAGCTCACCGGCGCATCGATGGGGATACGCGAGTTCGTCGCCGCCGCAGAACCCGATGTGCTCCTCGAGGACCGCGCCCCGCTGCCCCTTCCCGGGTGGGATCTCGTCACCCTGCACACGCCCGGCCATTCGCCAGGTCACGTCTGCTTTCACGACCGCGCGGGCCGCGTGCTCTTCAGCGGCGACCATGTGCTGCCCCGGATCAGCCCAAGCGTCGCCGTGCACGTGCAGCAGCCGGTGAACCCCCTCGCAGATTTCCTCGAGGCGCTGCGCGGGGTTCGCGACCTCGACATCGACGAGGTTCTTCCCGCCCACGAATGGCGGTTTCGGGGCCTCGATGCGCGCGTGGATGAGCTCCTCGACCATCACCGGCGACGGCTTGACGAGACCTATGCGGCCATCAGCGCAGCGCCTGGACTCACCTGCTGGGAGACGACGCTCCGGCTGCGCTGGTCACGGGACTGGTCGCAGATCGTCGGCTACATGCGGCGAGCGGCCGTGGGCGAGACGCTCGCGCACCTGGTGCTCCTCGAGAGTTCCGGCCGCGTGCGACGCGACGCGGCGCGCCCTGTCCGCTGGTTTCCGGCCGGCGATATCTCAGGTCGCTGATCTGATCCGGCCGGTAGACCCCGACCAGATCACGCTGACGACCGCGGCAAGCAGCGCCACGCCGGCGAGCAGGTCGGCGACCGAGGCGAATCCCCGCCCCGAGGCCAGCAGGAGCGATGCCGAGGCCACGCCGAGGGCGGTGCCGAGCCCGCGCGCCATGTTGAGCAGCCCACCAGCGGTTCCCGCACGCTGCGGCGGGGCGGCGAACATGGTCGCCGCATTGTTGGCGCCTACAAACAGGCCCATCCCGGCGCCGGCCACCGCAAGTGCAACCACCGTGAGATCCGTGCGCGTCGCCGACGCCGAGAGCAGCGCCATCCCCACCGCCGCCACGAGCATGCCGGCGCCGGTCGGGGCTCGCGGGCCGATCCTGTCGCGCATCACCCCGCCAAGCGGCGCCATCACCGCGAGCGATACGGGGAGCGCGCTGAGCTCGAGGCCGACGGTGCCGGGACCGAAATGGAGCGACCTCTCGAGGAAGAACGGGACCGCGACGAGGCAGCCGAAGAGCACCACGGATGCCAGGAGCGCTGCGCAGATGCCGGCCACAAAGGCTGGAACCCGGAGAAGGGCCGCGTCTACAACGGACCCCGGGGTGCTCCGCTGCCGGGCTACGGCGACGAGGACCAGGATGGCGCCAAGCCCGATAAGCGCGGGCGCGATCCATCCACGCGTCCCCGGCACCGCGGCGAATGACAGGGCCGCGAGCAGTGCTGCCGGGATGGCGGCGAGCAGCAGCGTCCCGGCAGGGTCGATGCGGCTCTCCGGGTCGCGATGCGTGCTCCTCGGAAGGAACAACCAGCCGAGTGCGAGCCCGATCAGACCGATCGGGATGTTGACCAGGAAGATGAGACGCCAGCCGCCGAGCGCGGTGAGCGCGCCGCCGAGCGCCGGCCCGGCGCTGAGCCCGACCGCCTGGGCGGCGCCCTGCAAACCCAGGCCGGTGCCGATCCGCGAAGCCGGGAGGACGTCGCGGATGAGCGCGTATGAGTTCGCCTGGAGCATCACCGCGCCGATCGCCTGGACGAGCCGTGCGAGCACCAGGAGGCCGAGTGACGGAGCCAGGGCGCAGGCGGCGGAACCGGCGACGAAGATGCCGAAACCGTACGTGTAGAGCAGCTTCCGGCCGACCCGATCCGCCACCCTGCCGACCGCGGCGACGGTTCCCACGAGCACGAGCACGTAGACCAGCACCACCCATTCGACACCAGCTATGGATGCGTGTAGGTTGGTGCGGATGACAGGGAGCGCCGTGGTCACGATGCTCGCGTCGAGCTGGCCCATGAAGGCGCCGACGCAGACCGTCCCCACCGCAAGCCACGGAGCGGCGTGCAGCGCTCGGATGCGAGCCGGGCGAGCCGGCTCGGTGAGCATCCTGGGAGTGACGCGACGTGGCGCCTCCGGGTCAGGCACGCGAGTTGGGCCCTACTCGCTCACCGCCCGCCTCTGCGACCGCCATGAGGACATCATCCAGCACCGCCGGGATCTCAGCGGTCGGGTCGGCGGCCCTTGTCTCCACCCGGTGACGGAACGATGGTCGCCGAGATCAGATCAGCCCTGCGCTCGATACTGCGTTCACACACCTGTCCACGCGCCCCGGGAGGCCGCAACCGTTGACCCAGCAGCGCATCCTTCTCGCTGACGACGAACCACGCCTGCTGCATGTCGTGGGGCTGTATCTCAGCATGGAAGGATTCGAGGTGAGAGAGGCCTCGGACGGCACCGAGGCGATATCCATGCTCGAGACCGAACAGTTCGACCTGGCGATCCTGGACGTGATGATGCCCGGTGTCGACGGTATTGAGGTGTGCCGCCACATCCGCTCACAGCCCGGCACACAATCCATGCCGGTGCTCGTTTTCACATCGCTCTCATCCGACAAGGACGTGGAGCGCGCACGGCTCGCCGGAGCGAATCATCTGATCACCAAGCCGTTCAGCCTTCCGGGCCTGGGCGCAGTCGTCCGATCGTGCTTCGAGGATGCCCCGGCTCTGACCGGGTGACCGGCTAGGCGATCGCTCTGCTGAAGCGGCGGGCGCCGATCAGGACTCCGACCACCGCCAGGGCGGCCATGATCGCCAACCCTTTGAACACGTCGGGGTCGGCACCATGTCCGTTGAACACGTCGCGAGCGGCGGTCACCGCATAGGAGAGCGGGTTTGCCTGCGCGATGTGCTGCAACCACTGTGGCGCGAGCTGGAGCGGCAGGAGAACGCCGCTGAGCAGGAGCAGCGGGAGCGACAGCGTGAAGATCAGCGGCGCGTACGAGTCCTCGCTCTTCAATGCCAGCGCCGCGGCGTATGCGAGCGATGACATGCCGAGGCCGATGAGCGCGACCAATCCGAGCATGACGAACACGCCGGACAGCGTCGGCTGCAGGCCGAAGGGAATCGCGAGCAGGAGCAGGATCAGCGACTGAACGACCAGAGTGAGGATGTCGCGCAGCGCCCGCCCGAGGAGCAGCGCGAAGCGGCTCACCGGGGTGACCCTGAAGCGCTCGATCACGCCGGCGCGCAACTCCGCGATCAGACCGAATCCGACGCCGCTGGCGCCGAAGAGTCCGAGCTGGATGAGCAGTCCGGGCACGAAGACGTTGTAGGCGCCACCGGACGGGAAACCGGGCGTCTCGGTGAGCGACTTGAGCAGCGGGGCGAAGAGCACGAGGTAGAGCACCGGCTGGAGCACGCCGATGGCGACCCACGCCGGGTTGCGCAGGAACACGAAGAGATAGCGCTGGAACATCAGCCAGGTGTCCTTGAGCAGCTTCATGCCGATTCCCTCCTATGCCGCGTCGCGCAGCGAACGCCCGGTCTGACGCAGGAACACGTCGTCGAGGCTTGGACGATTCAACGAGAGCGAGGTGAGCACGATGCCATCGGCGTCGAGCACGCGGATGATCTGCGGCATCGCCGTCTCGCCCCTGTCGACGTAGAGGCGAACCAGGCCGTCGCCGGCGGTCGCCTCGCGGACGAACGATTCACCGCGCATGAGCTCGAGCACGCGGTCGCTCGCGTTGTCCGCACCGACCACCACCACGTCGCCGGCGACCTGCCGCTTCAACGCGTCGGGCGTTCCCAGGGCGACGATCTTGCCGTGGTCGATGATGGCGATGCGGTCGCAGAGCGCGTCGGCCTCCTCGAGGTAGTGGGTGGTGAGGAAGACGGTCGTTCCGGTGTCGCGCAGCTTGCGCACTTCGTCCCACATCCGGGCTCGGCTCTGCGGATCGAGCCCCGTCGTCGGCTCGTCGAGGAACAGCAGCTGGGGCAGGTGCATGAGGCCGACGCCGATGTCGAGGCGTCGCTTCTGGCCGCCCGAAAAGGTGCGTGTCGGTCGGTCCGCGCAGTCCGAGAGCTCGAGCGCGGTGATCAGCTCGACGGCGCGCTGCTGGGCTCGAGCCTTGGTCATGCCGTAGAGGCGGCCCTGGATCACCAGCTCGGTGCGCCCGGGGATCTCGGGCGCGCTGCTCCCTTCCTGGCTCACGTAACCGATCTGGTAGCGCACCTTGGCGGGATCGTTCAAGAGGTCGAAGCCGGCGACCGTGGCCTGGCCGCTGGTTGGAGGCAGCAGCGTCGAGAGCATGCGGAGGGTCGTCGTCTTGCCCGCGCCGTTGGGGCCGAGGAAGCCGAAGATCTCGCCTTTCTTGACGTCGAGGTCGACCCCGGCAACGGCTTCGACCGCGCCCTTGCGTGATTTGAATGTCTTGCGAAGATCGTGGGTCTCGATCAAGGCGTCTCCTCCCTGGTGGTGTGCGCTGCCTGGCCATGCCGTGCCGGATGCAGCAGCCTGGCGAGATGGTCTTCGCGATGGCGGTTGCGACGCTCGGCGTCCGCGGCGTGCATCGCCTCGAAGTGGGCTCTGATCAGCTCCTCGTTCCAGATGAGGGTGCCGGACTGCATGTCGGTGGTGATCGATCGGATCCATTCGATCTCGGCCGCCGCAAGCGCCATCGCGTGTTCGAGCTCGAGGAGCACGAGCCTCGGGAGGCCGAGGTCGTCCTGAGCCATCTTGAGCGTGGCGTCGAGGGCGGTCACGCGTGCCCGAAGGCTGACCACGCGGGACGCGAGCGCCGCCTCGGCGCGCTCCTGGGTGATGTAGCCGAGGAGGCCGACCGCGACACGGAACACGGGTGTCTCATCGACCGGGGTCGAGAGGAGATCGGCGAGCCAGTTCTCGAGCTCCTCGCTCCCTTCCGGCGTGATCCGGTAGACGGTGCGCTCCGGTCGCCGGCCCTCGCGGCTGGTCTCGAGCGGCTCGATGTAGCCCGCCGCCTCGAGTTCCTCGATGGCCCGGTAGAGGGTGCGGGTTTTGCCCACCGCGTACGACTTGTGGCGGTCTCTGAGGAGGCGCTGGATCTCATAGGGATGGCAGGGCTGCTCGCTGAGCAGGCCGAGGGTGGTCAGGGCCACCATGTCCTTGGGCTGAGTGCGCATCTCCATATTGCGTTGCGCACTATAGCACAGTGCACTCTCCACGCAAGTGAGGCGGTCAGTCCTCCGGGTGCCGCGCCACCTCGTGGTGCTCCTGGAGGTACTCGCGGATCGCGATGAGCGCGGCGATGCCGTCTCCGACCGCCGATCCAAGCTGCTTGGTCGAGCTTCGGCGGACGTCGCCGGCCACGAAGACGCCGGGCATCGAGGTGGTGAATCCGCCCTTGTCGTCCACGAAGCCGCGCGCGTCGAGGTCGACGCTGCCGCGGAGAAACGCGGTGTTGGGGTCGAGACCGATGAAGACGAAGGCGGCGCGTGGGGTGACCACCTGCTCCTCGCCGGTGGCGCGGTCACGCAGCCGCACGGATTCAAGCTTTCCCTTGCCGGTGAGCTCGACCACCTCGGTGTTGAGGTGCACCACAAAGCGCGGGTCGTTACGCACCTTGTCCTGGAGGAGCCGGGACGCGGTCAGCTCCGGGTCGCGCTGCACCACTCGGATGCGCTCGGCGAACCTGGTCAGGAAGAGGCCTTCCTCGAGCGCCGAGTTTCCGCCACCAATGACCAGAAGCTCCTCGGCGCCGCGGTAGAACGGGCCGTCACAGGTGGCGCAGAAGTGCACGCCGGCGCCGATCAGGTCGTCCTCGCCGGGGATGCCGAGGCGTCGATACGACGACCCGGTGGCGATGAGCGCGGCGTGGGTCTCGATCTCCTGACCACCGGCCAGGCGCAGGCAGATATCCCCGGCCTCGGAGCCTTCAAGGGAAATGTGCTCGACGCTGACCGCGCTCAGCAGTTCCACCTCGTAGCGGCGAGCCTGAGCGATGAAGCGCTCGGCGAGGTCAGCGCCGCCCACGCCATCCGGGAATCCAGGGTAGTTGTCGATACGCTCGGTGACGCCCGCCTGACCACCCAGACCGCTGCGCTCGACCACGACGGCGTCGATGCCCTCGCGCGCCGCGTAGATCGCGGCGGCGAGCCCCGCAGGTCCCCCACCGATGATCGCCAGGTCGTAGCAGCCACGCTTGGCCTCGAGCGTGAGCCCGAGCTTGCGCGCGAGATCCTCGTTGGTCGGCTCGACGAGCACGTCCGTCCCGTCGAAGACGATCGTCGGAATCGACCGGCCCCCGTGCTGCAACTCCTCGACGTGCTCGAGCGCCGCTGCGTCCTGGTCAATGTCCACCCAGTCGTATTCGACCCGCTGTTCGGCCAGAAATCGCTTCGCCCGCTTGCAGTCCGGGCACCACGGGGCGCCGTAGACGGTGACCTGCGACATCAGGTGAGACGGGTCAGGTCGGCGCTCACGCCGACCAGCGTTCCGAGGAAGCGATCCACGATGTTGCCCCTCGAGTCGATGATGATCACCGTCGGCGGCTCGATGACGTTGTATTCCGATGCGACGATTTCGCTTGCGTCACTGACGCTCGGATACGGAACCTTGTAGCTCCGCTGATACGCGGCTCCATTGGCGCTGCTTTCATTCTCGTCCACGCCGAGAAAGGTGACGCCTCGCGGTGCCCATTTCGACGCGAGAGTGTTGAGCTCCGGCTGTTCGGCATTGCACGGACCGCACCATGAACCCCAGAAATCCAGCACCACAACGTGGCGATCGGTCGACGACCAGTCGAACTGCGTCCCCGACAGGGTCGGGGCCGTTATCGGCGTCGCCGGGCCGGTGGGACCGCTCCCGAGGTTCGGTACCTGGGACAGGTCCTGCTGCAGCCCGCAGCCGGCCAGGGCCAGCGTGGCCACAAACACCACGGCCAGCGAGCATCTGCTCACGGTGTCACCGCCAGGTCCTCGAGCACGACCCTCCCCAGGTTCTGGTCACCTTCGACAACAACCCGCGAGCGCGCGCTGGGGTCGTCGGAGCGGCCGCACGCAAGGACGGTCAGCGTCGGGAGGTCGAGCCGCAGGGTCGACGTCGGCGAGTCGGGGATCGACGCAGCAGACCGACCTCGTTCGCCGTCGAACGTGATCGATCGCAGCGCGCCGCCGGTGCCGGTGACATCGAAGACGATCGATGTCCCTACGGGCGGAGCCACGCGCTGCTGGAGCTCGTTGCCCGCCCCCATGAGCATCCGCTCGCGACTGTGCGCGGCGGCGATGCCGTCAAGCCCACCGGGTTCGTGGAGCGCGCGGCGGATGTCCTGCTCGTGCGCCCAGAGGTCGAACACCCTGATCGCGAGCAGCGAGCGCACTCTTGACTCACCGAAGAATCCGCGGCCCATCTCGTCGAGCTGCGAGTCTTCGAGCGACGCGAGGCGGGCTACCCGCTGCTCGGTCACATCTCGATACTCGGCGAGGAGGTCGGCCAGCGGCACGTGCCGGCGGGCGTCGATGCCGATCTCCATGAACTCGCCGGGTCTGTTGCGGATATAGGCCAGGCCCTCGGGCACATCGTGCTCCGCGCGAGGGCGTCCTATGAGGATGCTTTCGAGATCGGTGATGTGGGCGACGTGGTCCCGCACCGTCCATCCGGGGCACCCGGTTGCAAGCATCGATCGCTCGTCGTCGAGCGACCCGGCGAGCGCGCCGACGTTCGAGAAGATCTCGGCGTAGGCGGTGCGGAAACCTTCCGCCGTGGCGATATTCCCGCTCTCCATCGACGTGCAGCCTAGCGCGTCGCCACAATCAATCGCGATGCCACCAGGTGCAGATTCCGGCGCCGCCATGACCGCCGTCAACTCGTCAGGGTTTCCGGCTCCAGCCGGTGTGTACGCCGTGCCGGTCGTGCTTGCCCCGCTGTCCGGTCGGCTCCATGTGCTCCTCGTCCAGCGCGCGGAGGCGCCGTTCGCGGGGAGATGGGTGCTCCCCGGAGGCTTCATGAGCCCGACGGAGCGGCCCGAGGAGACCGCGCAGCGCAAGCTCACCGAGAAGACCGGGGTCGGCGCCGTCTACCTCGAGCAGCTCGAGACCTACGGGGACCCGGAGCGCGATCCACGCGGATGGATCCCGACGGTCGCGTACCTCGCGCTCATTGACGCGGCGGTGCTGCGGGCCGAGGAGTCCAGCGCTCGCTGGGAACCGGTCGACGCACTACCGCCGCTCGGCTTCGACCATCCACGCATCGTCGTCGACGCGGTCGAGCGCCTGCGCGGCAAGCTCTGGTGGTCGAACATCGCGGTCGGTCTGCTGCCCGAGCGCTTCACCATGCCGCAGGCGCGTCGCGTGTTCGAGGCGATCAGCGGCGTGACCTACGAACCGTCGAACTTCCGGCGCGAGCTCGAGCAGTCCGGACTCGTGCGCGCCACCGGCTCTCTCGCCAAGGGTGGTCCGGGACGTCCTGCCGCGATGTACGAATTTGTCGAACGACAGCCGGCCTGGAGCCTGCGCCGCTCGCGCCCGCCCGCCATGGCGCGGCGACGAGGCTGATCCTCGTCGTAGCTTCACGCAAACGCGCGCACATGGTTCACGATTGCGCGCGATCGGGCGCCCCAGAGCGCCCACTGCGAGGAGAACGACGATGACTGACCAACCCGTGCAGCCGGCGCACATCCCCAGGGTAGAGGAGCTGTTCCAGCACATTCCGCATCCGCGCATCGCCCAGAGAAAGACCGAGAAGCCGGTGAAGCTCGACGACGAGCGTGTCGGCGTCAACGGCAAAGTTGCGCTGATCATCACGGCAGTCGTCGGGACCATGTGGTGCGCATACATCTTCACGTTGATTGCGCTGGTCAGCCTGCCGTCGGCGATCTCCAGCGGACAGGCGATCGTCATTGTCGCCTGGATCGCGCAGACGTTCATCCAGTTGGTCCTGCTCCCCATCATCATCGTGGGACAGAACATCCAGGGGAAAGCGTCCGACAAGCGGTCTGAGCAGACATACAAGGACGCGGAGGCAATCCTCAGCGAATGCCTGCAGCTGCAGTCGCATCTTCAAGCGCAGGACACAGTGCTCGACGACGTCATCGCACAGGTCAAGAAGCATCACGACGAGTTGCAGAAGCTCTCCGCGCGAGTTGGGCCGGCGCCCGCATAGGGTTTTCGTCCGAGTCGTCGTCGCTTCCATCGGGCGCCTCGAGGGCATGTCCACCACCTAGCGTTCGAGTGTGCCCCTTGGTGATTTCAGCGTGCTGCTCGGGCCGTGACCGCGGTGACGTGCGCGCTCGGGCCCGACGCCGCCGGAACGCTTCTGATGCGATTCCTCCGCGATGCGCGGAGAAGCATCGACGCGGCCATCTACGAGGTCGGTCCCTCGTACCGGTGGGCGCTGGTGCGAGCGGCGGAGCGCGGGCTCCGCGTCCGGGTGGTGCTCGATGCGCACAGATCCGACGGCAATGCGGCGACGGCTCGAGAGCTGTCCGCCGCCGGCGCCGAGTGCCGCGTCGCCGGGGTGGGCCCGGACGCGGCCCACGGCAAGCTGCTGATCATCGATGCGACGGTTGCCGTCGGGTCGGGGAACCTCATCTGGCGCGACGCACCGCGGGACCGCGGTCTGCGCCTTCCTCCTGCCGGCGCCCCGCTCGCCGGGACCCGCGAATGGTGGGTCGCCGCGAACGGCTCGAGGCGGCTTGATCGCGCTGCCGCCGACGCGTTTGGCGCTCACTGGATCACAGCGTCTGCGCCCCCACCGCAATGGGCTCGAGGGCCGCAGCTGATCGCGCCGGTCATCGGCACCCCGATGCCGCAGGTCGCGCCGAGGGTCCTCTGCGCGGCCTCCCGCCGGGTCGGTCTCGTCGTCGGCGGGGCGGCAGTGGGTGGGACCCTGGCCAGGATGGTGACCACCGCCCGCCGGCGAGTGCTGGTGACCGTTCCCTACGTCCACCCCGAAGCGCCCAGTGTTCGCCGCCTGCTCGGTCAGATGATCGACGCGTCGTCCCACGGAGTCGCATGCGCGCTCCTGCTCGGCGGCCCCCCGGATCCGATCGGTGCCGAGCAGCTGCGGTCGCTGCCTTTCCCGGTCCGCCGGATGGATCCCGCGCGATCGACCCTGGGGCACGCCAAGGGCATGGTGGCCGACGCGTCGGTGCTGGTCTCCTCCGCGAACTGGAGCGCCGCCGGACTCGGCGGCAACTGGGAGGCCGCGCTACGCGTCGACCATGCCGGCGCTGCGGCGTTCTATGCGGCTGCCTGGTATCGCGATTGGGCGACAGGGCTGGCGATTGACGTTTGACGCCGAGAAGCCCCGGCTATTCTCTTCTGATGCCCGATGTTGAGCCACCGGCGCCCGCCGCCGACCCTGAATCGGCTGCGGCTCGCCCGGGGTCGCTGACGCTGCCCGCGGTCCCACTCCGCGACAACGTCGTCTTCCCCTCGCAGCTGGCCCCACTTGCCGCGGGCCGGCCTCGCTCGGTTGCGGCGCTCGAAGCCGCCGTGAACGGGGACGGCCGTGTGGTTCTGGCGATCCAGCGGGACGCCGAGCGTGACGACGCCTCCATCGACGACGTGCACAGCATCGCGGTCATCGCGCACGTCGGCGCGTTCCGGCGCCTCCCGGGCGGCGGCGCCCATGCCCTGGTCGAAGGCAAGGAGCGCGTGCGTATCGAAGCGTTTGACGCCTCGGGCGACGAGTGGATCGCAACCGTCACCCCCGTTCCTCTCGAGGCCGTCGAGGGCACCGAGGTGGACGCCCTCTTTGGATCGGTCCGGACGCTGTTCGCCGACTACGTCAACGCGGGAGCCCAGGTGGGCGCCGACACCGCAGTCGCCATGGCGCGCGCGTCCCAGCCCGAGCTGATCGCCGACATCGCGAGCACGTGCCCCGATTTCGGCTTCGACGATCGCGTCGCCCTGCTCCAGGAAACCGACACGATCGCGCGCCTGCGCACGCTCATCCCGCTGCTCGCGCGTGAGGTCGAGGTTGCCCAGCTGCGCAGCAAGATCCACGAAGACGTCCAGAAGACCATCAACAACTCGCAACGCGAGCACATCCTTCGCGAGCAGCTGCGCGCCATCCGCAAGGAACTGACCGAGCTCGATGACGCCGGTGAGGATGACGAGGATCTCGCCGCGCGAGTCGAGAAGGCGGGCATGCCCGACAACGTCAAGCAGCGCGTCCTCAAGGAGGTCCACCGGCTCGAGCAGATCCCCAGCGCCTCCCCCGAGATGGGCATGGTCCGAACCTGGGTTGACTGGCTCCTCGACCTCCCCTGGGTCGATCCCCCCGCGGAAACCCTCGACATCGAGCGTGCCGCCACGATCCTCGACGAGGACCACTACGGCCTCACGAAGGTGAAGGACCGCGTCCTCGAATGGCTCGCCGTCCGCGAACGCATCCGAGCCAAGGACACTGCCGAACAAGCGGCCGCCGAAAATGCGCAGGACAAGGTAAGCGAGACCGTCACTATGGCGACCGAGGAGGCGGGTGGCGGAGCGGGGGGCAGCGCCGATCGCAGGCCGGGCAAGCCACAAGATGATCAAGAGACGCAAGACGGGTCAGACCCGGCCGGAGAGCGGCGAGGGGTCCCCGCTCCGACAGGACGCGCCGCACACAGGACAGGGCCCAAAAGACGCACCCTACAAACGCCGATCCTCTGTTTCGTTGGCCCCCCCGGCGTCGGCAAGACATCCCTCGGCAGATCAATCGCACGGGCTCTAGACCGAAAGTTCGTGCGCATGAGCCTTGGCGGCATCCGCGACGAGGCCGAGATCCGAGGCCACCGGCGCACGTACATCGGCGCACTGCCGGGCCGGATCATCCAGTCGATGCGCACGGCGGGAACGCGCAACGCGGTGATCATGCTCGACGAAATTGACAAGGTTGGCGCGGACTTCCGGGGTGATCCATCTGCCGCGTTGCTCGAGGTGCTCGACCCGGAGCAGAACTGGGAGTTCAGCGACCACTACCTCGAGGTTCCCTACGACCTCTCACAGGTGCTCTTCATCACCACGGCGAATATCGCCGAGACGATCAGCCCGCCGCTCCGCGACCGGATGGAGATCATCCGCATCACCGGATACACCGAGCAGGAGAAGGTGCAGATCGCCGAGCGCCACCTCGTCCCGCGCCAGCTGGATCAGCACTCGCTCGACGCCGATGAGCTGCAGATACCCCGCGAAACCATCGTCGCGATGCTCCATGGATACACCCGCGAAGCCGGGGTTCGCCAGCTCGACCGGACCATCGCCGAGATCGCGCGCAAGGTGCCGCGCAAGCTCGCTGCGGGCGCGACGCCACCTGTGGTCATCACACCGGATGAGCTGTCCGACCTGCTCGGTCCCCGGCGCCACGATTACGGTGAGGCCCAGGAGCAGGATGAGATCGGTGCGGTGACGGGCGTCGTGGTGAGCGAGGTCGGCGGCGACATCATCACCGTCGAGGCACTCGCCATCGAGACGAAGGCGGACCTCGTGCTGACGGGACAACTCGGCAGCGTGATGGAGGAGTCCGCGCGCGCGGCCCTGTCGTGGGCGAAGGTCCACGCCGTCGAGTACGGAGCGCCTCGCGACTTCTTCGACACCCATGCGATCCACGTGCACGTTCCCGCAGGCGCGATCCCCAAGGACGGTCCCTCGGCGGGCGTAACCATGGCGACCGCGATGGTGTCGGTTGCATCCTCACGCAGAGTGCGACGCGACCTGGCGATGACCGGTGAGGTGACGTTGCGGGGCAAGGTGCTTCCCATCGGGGGAGTGAAGGACAAGCTGCTCGCCGCGCATCGCTCGGGATTGAAGACCTTCATCCTGCCGGCAAAGAATCTGCGCGATCTGTATGAGGTCGACAAGGAGATCCTCGACGCCATCGAGGTTGTGCCGGTCGACAACGTGGGCGAGGTGCTCGATCGTGCGTTGGTTGAGTCGGACGCTCCGCGCCGGCGCGAACGCCGCGGTGCCGGGTTCGTGCTCCCGATCACAGCTGCGGACGTCATCGGTCCGATCAACGCCGGGCCCGCGTAATCTTTCGCCCGTGACGGAAACGCTGCGAGACCTGGTCGAGCTTGCGATCGTCGTCGATCCGACGTTCGATCAGAACTGCTATGTCCTTCGCCGTCGCGACACCACCGACGTCCTGGTGGTCGACCCTGGACTGCAGTTCCCGCAGACGCTCGCACTGCTGGACGAACGCGGGTTGCGCTGTGAGCGCATCCTGCTGACTCACGGACATCCCGATCACGTGAGCGGTGTCCCGGCACTCAAGGCCGTGTTTGGATGCGAGGCCTCGATCCATCCAGGTGATCGCGAACAACTCGAAGCCGTGCGCTACCTTCCCGGCCTGCCAGATGACTTTCCGGATGTTGTCTGTGAGCGGGACCTGAAGGATGGCGAGGTGCTTCGCTGGCACGCCCTCGATATCGAGGTTGTGCATACGCCGGGCCACACTCGCGGTTCGGTGTGCTTTCGCCTCGGCCCAGATCTGCTCTCCGGGGACACCCTCTTCAATCGGGGCGTGGGTCGCTATGACCTCCCCGGTGGATCATGGCCCGCGCTCATCTTCTCGATCGAGCATCGCATCTACACGCTGCCCCCGGAGACAGTCGTGTACCCGGGTCACGGGCAGCGAACCACAGTCGATGCGGAGATGCGCAACAACCCGTTTGTGGTGCATCCGCGCTACCGCTGATTCAGGGACCCTGTGCTAGGGTGGCCGCGACGGGCTGATGAGCCCGGGAGGGGCTGAGAATGATGAGTCACGTCGTGCGTGGTGCGCTGAGGATCGCGAGCTGCGGGGTCGCGGCCGCAACCGCGGGCTGCGGCGCCACTTCGGGACTCGCGACCGCGTCGCGCGCTCCGAGCACGGCGGTGCCGACGGCAGCCGCGACCGCAGCAGCCTGCGCGAATCCTCAGGTCAATTCTGCCCATTCCCCCGTCGAACGACTCGCGCTTACGGTCGCGGATCTGCCGTCAGGCGGTCCGTCGCTGGTGCAGATCAGCGACGGCCGGATGAACAACACTGCCAACACGGATCAGCGCGGATTTGCCAACCCCGGCAATACGTATCGCATCGAGGATGACGTCGTGCTCGACGCCTCCACGCAGACGGCGACGGCCGACTATCCGCAGCTGCGCGACGCCGCCAAGACCCAGTTTGCGACGGTCACGACCACATCGTCGCCGGCCAGCCTCGGCTGCCAGGCGGACGAGTTCGTGGGCACGAATTCCACCGGCTACAGCCAGGTCGGCATCGCGTTTCAGGACGGCGACGTCATCGCGGTTGTCCTGCTCGTGGACGCCGCGAAGCCGGTCGATTCGACCTTCGCCGGCGCGGTCGCGCTCGCGCAGGATCAGAGGATTGTCGCCGCCTCGACCTGAGGTCAATCGGTACGGCCGAGGCGCTCGAGGAAGTCGTGCAGGATGGCGCCCGTGACACCCCAGATGACGCGGCCTGACGCTTCGTAGTAGTGCACGCGGCCGCGCATGCCGCTGCGTTCGATCTCGCGAACGCTGTGCGGCGCCACCATGAGGTCCGCGATGTCGATGCGAAACCATTCGGCGATCTCGAAGTCGTCGGTCCTGAACTCGATCGGTCGAAGCTGCATGCCGACGACCGGTGTGAGCCAGCGACCGGAGACAACTGTCGAGAACGGCGAAAGGACACCAAGAATCTCGACGCTGTCGCGATGAATCCCGAGCTCTTCACCCGCCTCGCGAAGCGCGGTCTCCACCACGCCGGCGTCCATCGGCTCGGCGCCTCCACCGGGAAACGCGATCTGCCCGGGATGGTGGCGAAGCTCCTCCGAGCGGAGCACGAAAAGCAGGGGCACGCCGGGTGCCGTCGGGTCGCAGAGGAGCAGCACTGAAGCCGGCCGCAGGCCGGCCGGCGCCTCGGTCACGATGTCGCCCGGATCATTCACGACCAGTCGGAGGCGATCGACGATGGACGCTGCTGCGCTCATGCCGCGCACACCCGCGCTGCGCGCACGGTCGAGGCCGTACGCTTGAATCGATGACCAGCGAAGCTCCAAACCAGACCAGGCCACGGCGACGCTGCGCGAAATGTGGTGGCGAGCTGCGCTTTTCGCATCGCGAATACGCGGGCAAGGGGACCTCGGCTGCGATCCTTCGCTGCGCCGCGTGCGGAGACGTTGTCCACGACGGCGCGCGTGAAACCATCAACAGGCCGCAACGCCACACCTCGAAACATCATCGCGACCTCGACGCGGGCCCGCCAGCGAACCCCGTCATCGACCCGGCACTGGCCGCACGCCTGCTGGAATCCACTCACGATTCCGGCTGATTCAAAGTCCCGCGGTGGCGGCTGCCTGCGCCGCCGGGGCGAAGCGCTCGAACCATTGCAGGATCTGGGCATTGACGCTGTCACGGTCGACATCGACCGAGATCGCATGGCCGCTGCGAGGGAGCAGGTCAACCTGCACAGCCGCGCTGCCGATCAGCCTGTGCCCGATCTCGCGAGCGCATCGGGGGTCGATGGACCGATCTCGCTCGCCGTGGACGACCAGCACCGGGGCGCGGATCTCCGCCAGCTCATTGCGAACCACAGCGCACAGCCGGCGTAGCTCGTCGATGCTGCGAGTGGGACGGATACCGTAGCTGTAGAGCTCCTCCACCGCGTCGGGGTGCCACAGGTCGACATCGTCTCCCGCTCGGTGCCAGCGCACCACGCGCCTGATCACCGGTAGCAACGGAGCGAGCGGACCACTCAGCCAGATGGGTGCTGCGAGCGCGGCGACGGCGCGAACGCGCAGGTCGTGGGCCGCGAGGTGGAGCGCCAGAGTCCCACCCATCGACTGCCCCGCCACCATGACGTCAACGCACTCCGATGCGAGCGCGTCGAACGACTCCGCAACACATTCCGCCCAGTCCTGCCATCGAGTGAGTTCGAGGTCTTTCGGCGTTGTGCCGTGGCCGGGAAGCATCGGTGCATGACAGCGAAACCCGTTGGCCGCGAGCACTTCTCCGAGGCGGCGCAGCTCAGGCGGGGTGCCGGCGAACCCGTGGATCAAGAGCACGCCACGTGGTCCGTCGCCGAGGCGCCACGGACGCACGGCGTCCGGGTCGAAGGGTGCGAGGCTGCGGGCGGTCACGCCTCCGAGTATATGGATCGCTCTCGTGACGCTCGGTGGTACCGTCGCCCGCCATGGGCGAGGAGGTGATGCGGCAGGCACTCGAAACGGTCGTCACCGGCCGTTCTCTCGACGTCGCCACGGCCCGGGCAGTGATGGACACCATGATGGAAGGCGAGGCATCGGCGGCCCAGGTGGGCGCACTGGTTGCGGCTTTGCGCACCAAGGGCGAGACCGTCGACGAGCTCTCGGGCATGGTCGAGTCGATGCGAGCGCATGCGACCCAGGTTGTGCTGCCTGTCGAGGCGGTGGACACCTGCGGCACCGGTGGCGACGGCGCCGGGACCTTCAACATCTCAACGGCCGCCGCGCTGGTCGCCGCAGGTGCCGGATGCCCGGTGGCGAAGCACGGCAATCGCGCGGCGTCGTCGCAGTGCGGCAGCGCCGACGTGCTCGAGGCTCTTGGAGTCGTGATCTCGCTTTCGCCCGACGGCGTGTGCCGCTGTGTCGCCGAAGCCGGCATCGGCTTCCTGTATGCGCCCGATTTTCACCCGGCGCTGCGCCACGTCGGGCCGGTGCGTCGCGAGCTCGGGATCCGGACGGTTTTCAACGTGATCGGTCCGCTCGCCAACCCCGCTCGGGTTCGCCACCAATTGCTCGGCGTTTCGAACGCGAGCCTCGCGCCAATCATGGCCGAGGTGCTGCATCGATTGGGACACGCGCATGCGCTGGTGTTCACCGGACCCGACGGCGTCGATGAGCTCGGCGTTGGCGGCGCCGCGCGTTGCTACGAGGTGACCGCCGAAGGCGTTCGCGATTTCCTCCTCGACCCGCGCGACGTCGGGGTCGAGCCGGCGACACTCGACGCTGTGCAGGGCGCGGACGCGGCCACCAACGCGGACACCATTCGATCCATCCTTGATGGTGAGCGTGGAGCGCGGCGTGACGTGGTGGTGCTCAACGCGGCGGCGGTGCTGGTCGCGGCAGACCACGTCACGACGCTTCTCGACGGCGTCGCCGTCGCCGCCCATTCGATCGACTCCGGGGCGGCGCGACGCGCACTCGAAGCCCTGGCTCGGGTATCCCACGAGGTGGCCGCGTGAGCCGTGCGTCGACGCTGCTCAGCCTCCAGCAGATCGACGATCGCCTCAGCACACTCGCGTCCGATATCGCCGCGACCGAGGCGTCCATCCGGGGTGATCCTGAGCTCGATCGCCTCCGTGCCGCCGAGGCCGCGGCGCAGGAGGAGCACCGAACGCGCGGCGCGGGCGCGAGACTCGCCGAGCTCGACGCCGCGTCACTGCAGACGCGGATTCGCGAGCTGGACCGCCGGCTCTACAGCGGCACCGTGCGCAACCCGGCCGAGCTGATGGAGATGCAGCGCGAGCTGGAGACACTGCGTGGCCGCCTGTCCAGCGCGGAGGACGACGCCCTCGAGCAGATGGAGCAGGTGGATCAGGCGCTCGCGCTCCTGCAGGACGTCTCCGCGCGGGTTGCGGTACGCGAATCGCAACGACACGAATCAATCGAGCCGCTGCGCGCGCGTCTCGCATCGTTGACCGCTGAGCGTGACGTCCTGAACGCCGAACGTGATGCGCTGCGTGCCGAAACCGACCCGAGCGATCTCTCCCTCTATGCACGCATCGCAGCCCATCGCCGCCCGGCCGTCACCGGGCTCGCGGGTGAGTTCTGCGCGGGCTGTCATATGCCGGTGTCGAATGAGGAGCGCCGCGCGGTGCGCACCGGGACCGGGCTGACACAATGCGCGAACTGCGATCGGATCCTTGCCCCGTGACCGCCACGGTGATCGCGTACACCGACGGTGCCTGCTCGGGGAACCCAGGCGCGGGTGCCTGGGCATACCGCATCGAATGGCCCGACGGCTCCGTCGACGAAGCCGTCGGGGGTGATCTCGGGACCACCAACAATCGCGAGGAGTTGAAGGCGGTCCGTGAAGCGCTGCTGCGCATCCGCGCGCGCATCGGTGACGATCCCGCGTGGCGAATCACGCTTCGCACCGACAGCCTCGGGGTCATCAACTGGCTCACGGGTTCGTGGAAGCGCAAGAAGAATCTCGACCTGTACCCGACCATCGACCCACTCGTCGACTCGCGAGTGCGCTTCGAGCACGTGCGTGGACACAGCGGCATCCCCGGTAATGAGCGCGTCGACACCCTCGCCGTGGAGGAGACGCAGCGGATCATGGCGGGGTCGGCCTGATGACGTACTCGGTGGGTGTTCGCGACGGTCGCGATCCTGCCCGGAAGGTGAGGGGAGTGCAAGCCGGCCTATAAGCCGGGTTCTGTCCCCGGCCGCGCGGCGGACGGGGGACGGTCATCCATCTGGGACGCCGGTTACCCGGCGCCTCGAGCGGCCCACCTGAGACGCGCGAAGCGAGCAACTCCTGAGCGCCGAGGCGCTCGGTCTCTGTTCGGCCTTGCTCCGGGCGGGGTTTACCTGGCCGGCCGGTCACCCGGCCGCCGGTGGGCTCTTACCCCACCATTTCACCGTTGCCCCGGACGAATCCGGGGCTGTGTCATTTCTGTGGCACTCTCCT
>DASZJB010000056.1:0-8271 GCA_035948615.1 Candidatus Dormiibacterota bacterium | reverse complement strand
GCGTCACGCGCGGTCCGAGCCCATCGCGCAGAACGCGTCAATACTTGCAAACGATGATGGATGCACAAGGTGCAGGGCATCACGGAGAGGTGGAGCGTTTCCAGTTGCGGCGGGGGGAGATGTATCGAATCTCGTACACCGTGAGGACCCCGCAGCAGCGGCGAGTCACCCGGAGCCTGGCAATCTATGCCGGATCTTCGAAACGGCGTCTGTGGGACGGCCGTGAAGCGGTGTGCTACGAATTCCAGCGGCCGCACGGGCGATCCCTGTCGCTGCTCCGTGGTCAGATCGTCGAAGCGCGACCGGCAACACTGAACGACCGCGGCCAGCTTGTGCTCGTCGAGGATTCCGTCCAGCGGCGACCGCTGCCTCGCAGCCTCTCGACGCGAAGCCGAATGTCGCCACCGCCGTGGTCAGCTGGCTAGGCCGGTCTCGTCGCCGTCGCTCACGCTGCGCGACAGCCGCTCGTTGAGACCGCGACGCTCGAATCGATAGCCGATGCCGGGCACGGCGTGGATGTACGTGGGCCGGGGACCGGTGGGCTCGATCTTGCGTCGAAGGCGATAGACGTGGGCGTCGACGCTGCGGAGGTCGAGGTCCGCACCCTGACCCCAGACCTTCTGAATCATCTCGGAACGTGAGATCACCCGTCCGGGCGATGCGGAGAGCAGGGCGAGCAGGTCGAACTCGGTGGGGGTGAGGTTGACCGACTCTCCGTCGCGGAGGACCTCGTGCCTGCCGATGTCGACGATGAGGCCGGGGAACTTGAGGCGCCCGGGGCGCACCTGCGACTGGGTGGTCCGCTGGCGTCGCAGCTTGGCGTTGACCCGCGCCGCGAGCTCACGGATCTCGAACGGTTTGGCGATGTAGTCGTCCGCGCCGATCTCCAGTGCCACAACCACGTCAACCGTGTCGGTGCTGGCTGACAGGATGATGATCGGGACCTCGACGCCCGCACCTCTGAGCCGGCGGCAGACATCCAGCCCGGGCATGCCCGGCAGGCTCAGGTCGAGGAGGATGAGATCGACGTCACTCTGCTCGGCGAGACGCAGCCCCTCCGCGCCGTCCTCGGCGAATTGCAGGCCGAAGCCGTGCTGCTGTGCGACGGTGCTGAGGATGTCGCGCATCGCGGGGTCGTCGTCGATCACGAGGACGGTCGCCTCTGCCGGCGCGCGGACAACGCCGTGACCCAGGGGGGCGAGGATCGATTCCGTGAAGGTTGTCATCCGTTCCTCAAGTTGGGTCGACCGCACCAAACGTGCCCATTGGCGCAACGTAGCACCGCGGCCGAGGGAACTTTGCTGCGGTTACGAACGCGTTGCCCGTCTTTACGCATCCGCAACCGCAGCCCGACGCGAACGCGCATCACACGTGCACCGGGAGCGCGACCACAAACGTATTACCGCGCGCGCGCGAGTTGTCGATCCAGATACGACCGCCCATCCGCTCGACCAGCTGGCGTGCGAGATAGAGGCCCACGCCGAATCCACCGCGCTGACGGAGCAGCGGCGATTCGACCTGATAGAAGGAAGCGAAAACGCGGTCGACGTCGCTGTCCGGGATCCGGCGGCCGTTGTCCCTGACCTCGACGTGCACCTTGTTCACAGCTCTGTACGTGGTCACGCGCACCGGCTCGGAGTCGGGGGAGAACTTCAGTGCGTTGTCGATGAGACATGCGACGACCAGGGCGAGGCGCTCGTGGTCCGCGAGCACGCGCTGTGCGTCCGGTGCGACGGTGATCGCGAAGCGATCGTGATCCGCCGATTCGACGAAGCGCGCGATCACCTCACGGAAGACATTCTCGAGGTCGACGGCCGCCGTCTTGAGGCGGATCTCACCCGACTCGAGCTGCGCGATGCACAGGAGGTTGTCGGTCAGACGAGCCAGATGCTCCGCTTCGAGACGCAGCTCGTGCAGGCCCTCGTCACGCGCATCCTGGGGGAGGCGATCCCCTGCATCGTGCATGAGCGTGAGCCATGCCTTGATCTTGGTCAATGGTGTCCGCAACTCGTGCGAGGCCAGCATCATGAACTCGCTCTTGATGCGATCAACCTCGCGCAGCTCGGCGAAGGCGGCGTGCTCGAGCTCGATCGACCTGCGCACCTGTGCATCACGCTCGCCGACCAGCTCGCGGGCGAGGAGGTTGCTACTCAGCGCAACCACGAAGAGGAGGAACAGTCGCGACACCAGCGCATCGATCTGGGCGGTGTCGAGGTGTTGACTTGCAACGTTGAATCCCACAACGAAGTACGCCACGCCGGCAACGAACGCGCAGGCCATGCTCCCGACGAGTCCAAAACGCAGGCTGCTGGCGATCACGACGATGAAGAACGTGACGGCGAGGTCGGAGTTGTATCCGCCGGTCAGGTAGACAAGCCCGCTGGACACCGCGAGGTCGAGCACGATGGTCGCCACCTGGAGACGGCGGCTGGGGATCCGATGCGCCAGCAGCATGACCGTCGCCGCGAGGTTGAAGACTCCCCAGGCGCCGAGCACGAGGTTGACCGCCGCAGTCGACTGGCCGGTGGCCAGACCGGGGAAGTTGTTGGCAACCGCGGCGAAGATCAGCACCATCCAGCGGCTCAGCTCAATGGTTCGTTCGACCCCGGCTCGCCGATCGCGAGCGGGCATCGAGGTCGACTCGCTGCGCGGCCTGCGGGTGGGCAGGCGACCTGCCGGCCGATCTGCGACGTTCGTCATCGGACGTGCGGGAGCGGACTGGGTGAGCTCGCGGCTCACAGCTTCAGCCATTCAGGTAAGGCACACGCGTGCCGTTGCGGATCGCCTCGCTCACTCTCGTGAGCCTAGCGGCGCTTCACGTTTGCCAGACGAAGGTCTCGTAACGATGCCGCACCACCCCTTGTTACAGGCGAACGCATGCATGCTCCGGTCCTGGAAACTTCTGATCAGCCGTGTCGCTCCCACCGATCGCCGCTTCGCACCCGGATCGCCCGGATGAACTCGCAGCCGGTGCGGCCGCCCTTCGAGACGGTCGCATCGCCGATGCGGTGGCCTCCTACGACCGCGCTCTCGCCGGGCTCTCCCCGGACGGGCATGCAGAGCAACGAGGAGCGGCGTTGCTGGCACGCGGTCTCGCGCATCAGCTCCTCGGTGACACATCCCGCGCTTCGGCCGATGTCCTCGCCGCGCTGAACGTCTGGTCGCTGGCTCGCGCCGACTGGGCGTCGAGCGCCCTGTCGGATCTTGCCGCGGCATTGTCGGGTGCGGGCAACGAAGCCGCGGACGCGTACTGGCAGGCGGCGCTGCGCCTCGCGGAGCGCAGCGGCAACGTCGTGCTCCAGGCCGCCGTGGCCGGGGAGTGGGGGCGCCACGCAGCGCGTGCCGGAGAGGCGGTCACCGCGGTCGCGCTGCTCGAGAAGTCGGCCGAGCTCGGCAGACGGGCCGGCGACGACGCAATCGTCGCCAAGGCACTGGTCAATCTCGCGCGGGTCGAGCTCGACGCGGGACGAGGTGGTCACGCGATGCGGAACATCGGCGAGGCACTCGCCCGCGACCAGCGGGGCGACCTTCGCGCGGCAACGGCCGGACTCCTCATCGATGTTGCAGCGGGAGCATTCAACGACGGCGACACCGCGCACGCCGAGCTCTGTCTCGAGCAGGCGCTATCGCTGAGTGGCGGGAGCGACCGGCAGATCCGCGAGCGCACCCTCGCCGCGCTCAGCGGTCTCGCCTCGTCGCGCAACGACCACGCTGAGGCGGCTCGATACGGCGAGGAGCTGCTCGACAGCGCGCGACGGGGCGGGGATCTGACACTTGCCGCAGAGGCGCTTCACGACCTCGGCCGGATCGCGCTCGTCGCCGGCGATCCGGAGGAGGCGGCGCGACGTTTGACGGAAAGCGTGGTGATCGCGCGCAGCCTCAGTCTCGACTCACTTGCTGCATCCGGGTCGCGGGCACTCGCCGAAGTCGCAGTCGAACGCGGAGCGCTGTTACGAGCACTGGGCTACGCCGAGCAGGCGGTGATCCTGTCGATGGGACAGGACGACCTGGAAGCGAGCGCCGCGACCCTGCTCCTGGTGGGCGCCGAGGCTGGGAGGGCCGGTCTGGACGACGTCGCGAGACCGGCCAACGAGGGTGCCGCCGAGATCTATCGATTGCTCGAGCGCGACGACCTTGCCCAGATCCTCTCGGGATCCGCGCTTCCCGCCGATGGCGAAGCGGTGCGAACGGATCGGCTCGAAGACGGGCTCGAGGCCGCCAGGTCAGTCGTCGATCCGACCGGCCAGCGGGAGGGACGCTGACCGACGGGTCAGCAGTCCGGCACTCCGGCAGGCGGGATCGACAGCCCACTCGTGGGTGGAGCGGAGCCCGGCGGAGGCGACGACATGACCAGGCTGCTGCTCGTCGGGTCGTAGCAGTTGACCGACCACCCCAGGACATGGAGCGCCGCGGCTTCGCGAGCGTCTGCCGGCAGGATCGCGTGATGAAGGTTCTCGACGGTCAGCACGTGGACCCAGCTGGGATCGAGCTGGTCGATGTCGTCGTACAGCTGGAGCGCGTCGCTGCCGAAGACGGCGGGCTCGTCGTACAGGAAGACGATCCGGCCGGCGGGGAAGCGGTATGCGAGGTACCCGCCCCACGAGTCGATCGTGTAGATGCGCTCTCCGGGAAATGTGACGCCCGCGTATGAAGCCGCCGCCTCGGGATACGCGGTCGCCTGATACGAGTCCGCCGCCGACGCGCTGAGGCGCGGGACAAGGGTCACCGCCACCGCCGCGGCGAGAGTGAGCACCAGCGCGCTGGCCGCGACCGGGTGATGCCGGCGCGTTGCCATCCGCGGATCCCGAGCGATGCGCGGTGACACATGCACGCTCCACGCTCGCGACCCGTGCACCGCAAGCTGCGGCGCCATGAAGACGGCGAACAGCCCGAGGTTCTCCTGGGCGAAGAGTGTCGCGATGACCAATCCGAATCCCGTGATCGCACTGAATCGATCGGGTCCCCCCGAGACCGTCCAGAGCACGATGACGAGCACCACCTCGCCCTCGAAGAGGCGCGCCCACCACTCGTGGAAGTTCGGGGAACCGTACGCCGCGAGGCTCTGGGCGACACCGGGATCGAAGACCCCGGAGAGCACCGAGGCGTAGATGCCGGGCCCGACAGGGTTGGCGAGGACCGCGACAGCGCTGACACCCAGCGCGATGGCGAGTTGACGCCGGCTCCCGCTGCGCGCCGCGCTGTGAACGGGAAGCAGCAGCAGTGCCGCGAGCACGATCACGAGCCCCGCGGCGAACCCGGCATCCATGTTGGCCCAGAGCAGGAAGAGCGGAGGCAATCCCCAGACGGCAGCGGTCCGTCCTTCGCGCCATCGACTGATGACGAAGAGCACGACGGCGACTCCGAGCACCGAGATCACCGAGCTGGAGACGCCGACGACGCTGTTCAGCATCAGCCCGGTGATCACCATGGCAAGAGCGAGCCAGGGACCGGTGACGCGCGCAGATCGTGGGATCGCGAGCGCGGCGAGCACCACGGCCGCAACCGCCGCGAGGCCCATCACCAGCGATGCGAGGGCCGCGCCCCCGGCACCCACGAGGCCTGCGAGCGTTACCTCATACAGCCATTGCTGGCCCACCCACGCGTGGGCCGCGGGAAGGAAGCTGAAGGGCTCGTGCGCCGGGATCCCACTGGTGGTGATGAGCCGCCCCAGTGCGAGGTGCCACCAGACGTCGGTGTCGCTGAACGGCTGAACGGCGAGCACCAGAACCACCGCGGCGGCGGCGGCGATCCATGCCATCCGGCTCGCCGTCGCCCGGCGCTGCTGCTCGGTGCTCGCGATCACGAGCAGATCGGGGCGTTTCACTGATTCTGCGCTCCCGCGTTCGGGGTCGCCTTGGACTGTTCAGCGCAAACGCTCCCCGGCGCCCAGACGGGCACCGCGGGGAGGCGCAAGGTCGACACCTTGTCGGTGGGCACGAATGCGACGCTCAGACCGTCCTGGTAGACCTTGGTCCAATCCGCCGCGTGATCCATGACGTCTGCCAGCGGCGTCTTGACGTCGTACAGGACGATGTCGGTGCCTGAATCTCGAATGATCGAGTCCCACTTCGGCGTGACCGTCTCAACGTTGGCGTAGGTGTACAGCAGCGGATCGCCCATGAGCGCGGCGTCACCGAAGATGAAGACCTTGTCGCCGTGCGACGACAGCGTGTAGGCGAGATACCCTCCCTCGCCGTACTGGTTGAAGATCTTGAGCGGCTCGGGTGCGCCGGCGAGCCACTGTGCCGCGCACACCGGAAACTCCTGCGCGTACGCCAATGAGTAGGGCTGCAGTCGCATCTTCGGCACCAGCCATGCGACGTAAACGCCTCCGAGCCCAGCCATGAGCAGCGTGCACGCCGTGAGGCGGAAGAGCAGCGGCGGTTGGACACGAGTACGGGTGCGCGCCGGAGCTCGCCGCAGGCGCCGCACCGCTGCCTTCATTCGCGGTGTGGCGATCCCAAGCTGGTCGATGTACACCGGCGTCGCCGCCGCAACGAAGAGCGCGATGTGCCGTGCGGACTGCAGGGACAGCGCAGTTGTGACCAGCACGAGCGCGACGTCGCGGGCGGGAATGCGCTTGTTAACGACGATCAACATCGCGAGGCTCAGGAGCATCGCCCCGTAGACGATTACCTCCCAATCGTGGAAGCTTGGCGAGAACCACTCCTCGATGAGGGACTGCTGCGCTCCAGAGGTCTGGGTGCCGAGCGCGTACAGCAGGATGCTCGGACCGTTGGGATTGATCATGCTCACCGCGATGGACGCGATCAGCACGAGGAGCAGTGGTCGGAGTCGCTCTCGCGGCGCGGGATCGGGCATGTGCAGCCAGCTGCCGAGGACTTCCGCGACCAGCACGATCGCGATGAACCCAAGCCCGATCACGAAACCGGAGTGGAAGTTGCTCCACACCAGGAACACCGGGACCAGGCCCCATATGGCTCTCCCACCTTTCACAAGGTGTCGCTCGACGAGCAGCAGCGTGAGCGTCGCGAACGCGAACGTGATCATCTGGACGCGCGGCCCCCAGATGGGAAAGCCGGCGATCACGGCGATGAGCATGCCCATGCCGAGCGCACCGCGACCGGGATGGCGAAGGCGCGCTTTTTGCACGATCGCGATGAGTCCGAGCCAGGTCACGGCGCAGAGCACGAGCACGATGAGTCCAAGACCGCCAACGGCGAACTCGATGGCGAACACGACCTCGTTGAGCCACTCGTGCATGGTCCAGTGATGGTTCGCGACCGTGTACGTGAACGGGTCGTTGCCGAGCAGTCCGCCGTGCTGGATGATCAACTGACCCGCGCGCAGGTGCCACCAGAAGTCAGGATCCTGAATGGTCCGCGTGACCGGAAGCGCCATGATGACGAGCACCGCGGCGATGAACAGCCCACTTGGTGCCGTCAGCGAATCCAGACGTTCGCGGAATCGGGTCCGTTGCCCGTGCACCGCCTCAGCCGCCACGCTGCTCATTACGCCGCCCGCCACCTGTCCGTCAGCTCTGCGATGCTCCCGAGATCACGCGGGGTGCGCCTGCATTGCCCGGTTGTTCGAGCCCGACCGATGACCAGAGCATCTTGAGCAGATGCGCAAACTCGAACGGCTTGCCCATGTATGTGATCCCGCCGAGATCCATTACAGCTTGAATGTCTTCGTCGAAACAGCGCGCGGTGAGCAGGATGATCGGGCACGTGGCGGTCTTTGCCTGAGCACGGAGCTCGCGACACACCGAGAGCCCGCTCAATCGCGGCATCATCACATCGCAGACAACCGCATCCGGCAGCCAGCCCTTGATCACGATCTCGAGCGCCTCCATGCCATCCTCAGCGCAGCGGACGTCGAAGCCGTCACTGGCGAGCCGCAACTCGAGGAGACGGCGAAGCGAGTCGTCATCTTCAGCGACGAGGATGCGAGGTGGGTCGCCGTGCGTCATCTGCCTGTAATTTCCCTGGGGCGGTGGTTCGACTGCGATCTGGTTATACGCTGGGCGCCAGTTGCGGCTCGTCGTGCAACAGGCCTGTCACAGCCATTTGTGAACTACAGGCAGGGTGCGACTCTGCGGTGACATGATGACGATGGTGAGCGAAGTCGAAACGGCCCCCACCATGAACCCATCGGCGCTGTCCGGTGTCCGATTCCTGGTGACCAAGCGCATCGAAGATCTCGATGCGACGGCCGCGTCCCTCGACGACGAGCTCTCGGCGGTGGCGATTCGCCTGCAGGAGCTCAGGACCGAGCAGCACGCCGCAGAAGGACGTTGGGGAGCCCTGC